>NZ_CP187527.1:301497-602995 GCF_049852175.1 Xylanimonas sp. McL0601 | reverse complement strand
CAGTCCGAGGAGTCGCCCGTGTTCGTGGGCACCGACGAGGGCACCCTCGTCGACGACGTCGTTTCCCAGCCCGCGGCCAGCACGACGTACGCCGACAGCGCTGCGGCGGAGGCCCCGCAGCCCGGCCCGGACGAGCCCTCCGCGGCGCACGAGGACGACGTCGACGACGTGCCGGTCCCCGTCGCCGAGCTCGCTGTCGGCTTCGGCGAGCGCATCGAGCGCCTCATCGCTGCCGCGGTCGCCGAGGCGGAGAACACCCGCACCGACGCCCAGACCGAGGCCACTCACCTGGTCCAGGCGGCGCAGCTCGAGGCAGAGCACACGGTCGCGGCTGCGCACCGCCAGGCCACCGAGATCGTCGCGTCGACCCAGCGCCGCTGCGACGACGAGCTCGCCGCCGCCCAGCGCGGGCGACAGGAGGCGGAACAGGTGCTCGCGGACGCGCGACAGGAGGCCGACCAGACGCGCCGCCGCGTGCGCAACGAGGTCACCGAGCTGCGCGCGGAGATCGACCAGCACGCGCAGACGATGCTCGCCCGCACGCACGCGGACACCACCCGCATGCTGGCCTCGGCACGCGCCGAGCTGGACGAGATCACGACCCGCAAGGCCGAGCAGGAGGCGCAGCTGTCGGCCATCCGCTCGCTCCTGACCGACGCCGTGGTGGCGCCGCTGCCGCAGGAGGTCAGCGGCTTCCTCGACGTGGCCGCCCCCGACGGTCAGGACAGCGTCGAGCAGGCGCCCGCCGGCGCAGCCGACGGTGGCGCCGGCGAGAGCGCGCCCGACGCCGCCCCCGCCAGCACCGCACCGGTGGAGCCCACCGCGCCCAACCAGCCCGAGCCGCACACCGAGGTCCAGCCGGCGCGGCACGCCGAGGAGCAGCCCGCGCCGCACACGGAGGAGCAGCCCAGCGAGGCGTGACGACGACCCTGGAGCGCCGCCCGAGCGACACCTAGCGCCACGACCCGGCGCCGGCACCAGGGGACCGCCGAGACTGGCGTCATGCCCGCGCCAGCGTCCGCCCGGTTCCCCGCGCGGCTCCTCGCGGCCCGCGGCGCCCACCGCCGCGTCCCCGCCGAGGGTCCGTCGCACATCGATCTGCGTGCGCGCGTCGTCGGGCACATCGCCGCTCACGCGGGCGACGCCGAGCTCACGCCCGCGCGGCTCGCGGCCGACGTGGGGATCTCGCCGCGCACGCTGGAGCGCCTGTTCGAGCACGCACCGATGAGCGTCGCGGCCCACATCGCGCACGCACGGCTCGACCTCGCGCTCGAGCTGCTCCGCGACCCCCGCCTGGCGCACCTCGGGTCCGACGACGTCGCCGCCCGCGCCGGCTTCACCTCCACGTCGCGGCTGCAGCGCGCGGTGCTCACCGCGACCGGGCTCACGCCCTCCGCCTACCGGGCACGGGTGCTCGACGGCCCCTTCCCCGGCCACGCCGCGCACCCCGCCCACGCCGCCCACGCCGCCCACGCCGCCCACGTCTGAGAACGGTGCGCGCCCCCCGGCGGGCCGGTGGTCACCGACGCGCAGGCCGTTGGGCCCATCCCGCGCCAACCGGTCCTCCGCGGCCGTCGACGGGGTGGAGGCTGTGCCGGTGAATGCTCGCCTCGTCCCGCTCTACTACTACTCGTCGGCGTCCGGCATGGTCCGCGAGTTCAGCGAGCGGGTCTGCGCGGGCACCGCCCGGCAGGCCCACGACCTCGGCGACCGCGCGGTTCGCCGGTCGGTGCCCGACGGGCCGTGGGTGCTGGTGACGCCGTCGTACAAGACGGGTAACCCGGACAACGACACGATCCCCGAGGCGGTGCGCCGCTTCCTGGCCGAGCCCGTGACGCGCCGGCGGCTCGCCGGCGTCGTGGGCTCGGGCAACCGAAATTTCGGCAGGCACTACCAGGCCGCCGCGCGGCAGGTCGCCAGGGCGTCGGGCCGGCCGATGCTGTTCGAGTTCGAGCTGCAGGGCACCCGCTGGGACGTCGACGACGCACAGCGCATCCTGGCCGAGCTCGACGACGCGCTCGCAGCCGGTGCGGTGGCCGCCGCCGTCGGGGCGCCGCCGAACCCCGGCACGTCCCCGCACACCGACCGTTCACCCAGCGCCGACCGATCGTCGAGCGCACGGCCCGCCCAGGCGTCCGCGCCACGTGGCTAGCCTCGACGCAGTCCCCGACACCAGGAGCGTGCCGATGCCCACCGCCCCGCACCCCGCCCCGGCCGCCACGGCGATCGGAGCCGTTCGTCACGAGAACTTCGCCTACCAGCGCGCGCCCATGATCGTGTACTGGGAGCTGACGACGGCGTGCGGCCTCGCGTGCCGCCACTGCCGCGCCGAGGCCGTCCGGCAGGCGACGCCGGGCGAGCTGACCACCAGGCAGGCGCTCGCCGTGCTCGACCAGATCATCGGGTTCGGGCGGAGCTCGACTGGAGAGCACAGTGGCGACCCGCTCCCCCACATCGTCATGACGGGCGGCGACCCGCTGCGCCGCGCGGACCTCGACGAGCTCATCACCGCCGCGACGGACCGCGGCATCGGCGTCTCGCTCGCCCCCGCCGTGACGCCGCTGCTCAGCCGCAGCCGGCTCGAGGAGCTCAAGGAGCTCGGTGTCCAGGCGATCTCGCTGAGCCTCGACGGCTCCACGTCGGAGCTGCACGACGGCGTGCGACAGGTCCCGGGCACGTTCGACGCCACGTTCGCGGCGCTCGACGTCGCCACCGAGGTCGGCATGCCGGTGCAGGTCAACACGCTCGTCACCGCCGACACGCTGCCCGACATCCCGGCGGTGTACGAGCTGCTGCGCACGCGCACGCTCATGACGTGGAGCCTGTTCTTCCTCATCTCCACCGGCCGCGGCACGCAGCTGCGCGAGGCCTCGCCGGGCGAGGCGGAGCGGCTCATGCGCTGGCTGGGCGGCATCGCCCACGACGCGCCGTTCCAGGTCCGCACCACGGAGGCCACGCACTACCGCCGCGTCGCCGCGACCCGGTTCGAGAAGGCCGGCAGGTCGGCCGCCGAGATCGAGGCGATGCCGATGGCTCGTGGCTTCGGCATCCGCGACGGCAACGGCATCGTCTTCATCTCCCACAAGGGCGAGGTCACGCCGTCGGGCTTCCTGCCGCTCGCCGTGGGCAACGTCAAGGAGCGCTCGCTCGTCGAGCTGTACCGCGACGACCCGACCATGCGGTCACTGCGCGACCCGGCCGGGTTCAAGGGCCGCTGCGGGGAGTGCGAGTACCACCTGTGGTGCGGCGGCTCGCGCGCGCGGGCATACGCGTGGACGGGCGACCCTCTCGAGTCCGACCCGTTGTGCCCCTACCAGCCCGGCACGCGCACGACGGCGCTCACCGCGGCGCGGTAGCCGCCGTACGGTGGGGGCGTGCCCACGCCCGTCACCCCGTACGCGGTCACGGTCCGCGCGGAGAACCCCGGTCCGATGACGCTCGACGGCACGCGCTCGTACGTGCTGGGCGCGGGCGCCGTCGTCGATCCCGGGCCGCTCGACGACGCGCACCTGCGCGCGCTCGCCGGCGTCGGTCCAGTGGAGCTGATCCTCGTGACGCACCGCCACGCCGACCACACGGCGGGTGCCGCGCGCCTGCGCGAGCTCACGGGCGCGCCCGTGCGGGCTGCCGACCCGGCGCACTGTCACGGCGGCGCCCCGCTCAGCGACGGCGAGGTGCTCGACGTCGCGGGGCTGCGGATCGAGGTGCTCGCGACGCCGGGCCACACCGCCGACTCGGCGTGCTTCGTCGTCGGTCCCGCGGACGGCGGTGCGGAGGCGGTGGTCCTCACGGGCGACACGGTGCTCGGCGCGGGAACGACCGTCATCGCCGAGCCCGACGGCTCGCTGGCCGACTACCTCGCGAGCCTGGACCGGCTCGAGCACGTGACGACGTCGGGACCCCGTGGCACGCTGCGGGGCCTACCGGGGCACGGGCCGGTGGTCGAGGACCTGACGGCCACCGTGCGCGCCTACCGAGCGCACCGGCTGGAGCGGCTCGCGCAGGTGCGGGCCGCGCTCGCGGCTCTCGGCCCGGCCGCGACGGCCGACGACGTCACGGCGACGGTCTACTCGGACGTCCCCGTGACGGTGCGGGCCGCGGCCCGGCAGTCGGTGACGGCCCAGCTGGCTTACCTTCGTGCCGTCACGCGTTGACGAGCGTACCCAGCACCGAGGTGAAGAACCCGAGACCGTCCGTGCCCTGGCGCGGACCGGCGGCGCTGTCCGGGCCGAACCCGGCCTCGACCGCGTGCTCGGGGTGCGGCATGAGGCCGACCACGTTGCCCCGCTCGTTCGTGATGCCGGCGATGTTGCGGCGCGAGCCGTTCGGGTTCCAGCCGTCGTACCGGAACACCACGCGGCCCTCGCCCTCGAGCTCGTCGAGGGTGCGCTCGTCGGCGACGAACTGGCCGTCCTGGTTCTTCAGCGGCACCGTGATGCGCTGGCCCAGCTCGTACTGGTTGCTCCAGGCGGTGGCGTTGTTCTCGACGACCAGGGTCTGCTCGCGGCAGATGAAGTGCAGGTGGTCGTTCTTGACCATCGACCCGGGCAGCAGGTGCGCCTCGGTGAGGATCTGGAAGCCGTTGCAGATGCCGAGCACTGGCATGCCGCCCCGGGCGGCGTCGGCGACAGACGTCATCGCCGCGGCGAAGCGGCTGATCGCCCCGGCGCGCAGGTAGTCACCGTACGAGAACCCGCCGGGGATGACGACGGCGTCGACACCGTGCAGCTCGGCGTCCGCGTGCCAGAGGGCCACCGGGGTGGCACCGGCGAGACGGACCGCGCGCTGCGCGTCGCGGTCGTCGAGCGTGCCCGGGAAGGTGATGACGCCGATGCGAGCGCCCTCGGCACCGGCCATCAGGCGGAGACCTCGGACGCGTCGTGGACGGCCACGACGTCCTCGATGATCGGGTTGCTCAGCATGGTCTCGGCTGCCTGCCGTGCGGCCGCGAGGATCTCGGGCGTCACGTCGCCCTCGACCTCGAGCTCGAACCGCTTTCCCTGGCGCACGCTGGTGAACTGCGTGAACCCGAGGCGCGGCAGCGCCCCGACGACGGCCTTGCCCTGGGGGTCCAGGATCTCGGGCTTGGGCATGACCTCGACGACGACGCGTCCCATGGGGCTCCTCATGGAAGTGACGGGGGGTGCGGGGCCAGTCTACCGGGGCGGGAGGTGATCGCCGCCCGCCGACCTGACCGACGCCGAGTCTCACTTTTTGTGCTCTGACGTGCGATGACACAAGTGACACCACTATTGGTGTTGCCATGACACCACGCGTGGTGTCATAGTGGCGTCATGGACCTCACGCGGTACGTGGACGACCTTCAGCACCGGCTCGCCGAGGCGGCCGAGCTCGGGGGCGACGACGCCCGGCAGCTCGCCCAGCGCCTCGCCGCGCCGCTCGACACCGCCGTGCGCCTCGTGCTCCTCGACGCGCTCTCGGTCGCCGCCGGAGAGATCTCCACCGAGCTCGCACCCGGATCGGTCGACGTGCGCCTGCGCGGCGGCGAGCCCGAGTTCGTCGTCGCGGTCGCCGAACCTGGCGGCGGCGCGCCGGCCACCCCTGGCTCGGCCCCCGCCACCCTGCACGCACCCGCCTCCCCGGTCGCCCCGGCGCCGGACGGCGACGAGGCCACCACCACCCGCACCACCCTGCGCCTGCCCGACCACCTCAAGACGCAGGTCGAGGTCGCCGCCGTCCGCGACGGCGTCTCGGTCAACACGTGGCTCGTGCGCGCGGTCGCCGCCGCGCTCGAACCCGCCCCCGACCGCACTGCCCGCACCGGGCGGTCCGGCGGCACCCACGTCACGGGCTGGGTGCGCTGAGCGCCCGCCTGCCGAGACTCCAGGAGCCCCCCATGACCAGTTTTCCCGTTTCCGCACAAATCACCGCGGTCGTCGACCTGACCGTCGGTACCCTCCACGTCGTGGCGAGCGACCGTGACGACGTCGTCGTCACCATCCTGCCCACCAACCCGGGCAAGGCGGCCGACGCCCGCACGGCACAGGACACCACCGTCGAGTTCGCGAACGACGTGCTCACCGTCCAGGGCCCGCGCTCCGTCAAGCAGTACCTGATGGGCGCGCGGGGCACCGTCGACGCCACGATCGAGCTGCCCACCGGCTCCACCCTCACCGGCAAGGTCTGGGCCGGGTCCCTCTACACCGAGGGCCGGCTCGCGAGCGTGGACGTCACCGTCTCGGCCGGGAGCGCGCGCATCGACGAGGCGGGACGGCTCGGCCTCCGGGCGAGCGCCGGCAGCGTCGTCGTCGGCCGCGTCACCGGGCCCACCGACGTGCGCGCGGCCGCCGGGTCCGTCCGGGTCCGCGAGGTCGTCGGCGACGCCGTCGTCAAGTCGTCCAACGGCGACACCACCATCGGCTCCGTCACCGGGTCCCTGACCGTCTCCGGCGCGCACGGCGAGATCATCATCGGGCGCGTGCGCGGCACCGTGAACGCCAAGGCGAGCTCCGGCGGCATCCGGGTCGACAGCATCGACGCCGGCAGCCTGACCCTTGCCACCTCGTACGGCTCGGTCGAGGTCGGCGTGCCCGAGGGCACCGCCGCCTGGCTCGATGCCTCCTCGAAGTACGGCAACGTCCGCAACCTGCTCGAGCCCTCCGACGCGCCCGTCGACGAGGGGAACGCGGTCGAGGTCCACGCCACCACCAGCTACGGGGACGTGATCGTCCGGCGCCCCGAGTCCACGTCCCCGTTCACGTCGACCGGGGTCTGACGCACCACCGACCCGCTCCACCAGCACCACGAAGGGAGTTGTGCCATGACGTCACCAGCCATCCAGGTCACCGACCTGCGCAAGTCGTTCGGGGAGAACGACGTCCTCCAGGGCGTGACCTTCGAGGTCCAGCGTGGCGAGATCTTCGCCCTGCTCGGCTCGAACGGCGCCGGCAAGACCACGACCATCAACATCATCTCGACGCTGCTCAAGGCCGACGGCGGCACCGCCGTCCTGGCCGGGCATGACGTCGCCGCCGACGCCGCCGGTGTCCGCAAGGCGATCTCGCTGACGGGGCAGTTCGCCGCCGTCGACGAGATCCTCACGGGCCGCGAGAACCTCGAGCTCATCGCCACGCTGCGCCGCGAGGCCTCGCCGAAGCAGGCGGCGACCGACCTGCTCGCCCGGTTCGGCCTCACCGAGGCCGCCGACCGCCGGGCCGGCACCTACTCGGGCGGCATGAAGCGCCGCCTCGACATCGCGATGAGCCTCGTGGGCACGCCCGAGGTGATCTTCCTCGACGAGCCCACCACCGGCCTCGACCCCGAGGGTCGCCTCGAGGTGTGGAAGACGGTCAAGGAGCTCGCCGACGGCGGCACCACGATCCTGCTGACCACGCAGTACCTCGACGAGGCGGAGGCCCTGGCCGACCGCATCGCCATCCTGCACGGCGGCACGATCATCGCGAACGGCACGCTCGGCGAGCTCAAGGCGATGTTCCCGCCGGCCACGGTCGAGTACGTCGAGAAGCAACCTTCGCTCGAGGAGATCTTCCTCGCCATCACCGGCAAGATCCCCGCACCCGCCACGGCTTCGAAGGAGGTCCAGTGATGTTCCGCGACACCACCGCCCTGACCGGGCGTCTCATGAAGCAGATCACCCGCAGCCCGGACACCATCATCACGGTGGCAGTCACGCCGCTGGCCCTGTTCCTGCTGTTCCGCTACGTGTTCGGCGGGGCGATCCAGGGCACCGGGAACTACACCAACTACCTGCTCCCCGGGATCCTGCTCATCACGGTCGCCTCGGGCGTGGCCTACACCGCGTTCCGGCTGTTCAACGACAAGTCGAAGGGCATCAACGCGCGGTTCTCGACGATGCCGATCGCCCGCTCGGCCGTCCTGTGGTCGCACGTGCTCACGTCGATGGTGTCCAACCTCGTCACCGTGGTCATCATCATCGGCGTCGCGTTCGCGATGGGCTTCCGCCCGGTCGCCTCGTTCGCGGGCTGGCTCGGCTTCACGGGGCTCATGGCACTCTTCACGCTGACGCTCACATGGCTGGCCGTGATCCCGGGCCTGACCGCGAGCACCGTCGAGGGCGCCTCGGCGTTCTCCTACCCGCTGATCTTCCTGCCGTTCCTGTCGTCGGCGTTCGTGCCGACGGAGACGATGCCGGGCCCGGTCAAGTGGTTCGCGGAGAACCAGCCGGTGACCTCGATCGTCGAGTCGATGCGCTCGCTGATCGAGGGGCAGCCGGTCGGCAACGACATCTGGGTCGCGCTGGCGTGGATGCTCGGCATCGGGGCGGTCGCGTACTTCTTCGCGGTCCGCATCTACAACAAGACGGCGAGCTGACCCACCCCGCCCCTCCCTTTCGACGTCGCACCTGCTGGCGTTCTGAGACCCAGAACGCCAGCAGGTGCGACGTCGAAAGGGCTAGACGAGGGGCGTGCCCGTCAGGCGCTCGTAGGCCTCCAGATAGCGGGCCCGCGTGTGGCTCACCACGCCGGCGGGAAGGGCCGGCGGCGCGGTGTCGGCCGCCCTGTCCCAGCCCGACGCCGACGACGTGAGCCAGTCGCGCAGCACCTGCTTGTCGAAGCTCGGCTGGGGTCGGCCCGGCTCCCACTCGTCGGCGGGCCAGAATCGCGACGAGTCCGGGGTCAGCACCTCGTCGCCCAGCACGACGGCGCCCGTCGCCGGGTCGACGCCGAACTCCAGCTTGGTGTCCGCGAGGATGATGCCCCGCTCGCGGGCGACCTGCTCGGCCCGCGCGTAGACGGCAAGCGTGAGGTCGCGCAGCGTCGCGGCGACGTCCGCCCCGAGACGCTCGGCGACGACGTCGAACGAGACGTTCTCGTCGTGCTCGCCGACCTCCGCCTTGGTGGCCGGCGTGAAGATCGGATCGGGCAGGCGCGAGCCGTCCACGAGCCCTGCCGGCAGGCGGATGCCGGTGACCTCGCCCGACTCCCGGTACTCCGCGAGCCCCGAGCCCGTGAGGTAGCCGCGGGCCACGCACTCGACCGGGTACATCTGCAGGCGCTTGCAGATCATCGCGCGGCCGCCGACGACGTCGGGCACCAGGCCGTCGAACGGCTCGGCGCTGGCCTCCACGGAGACCACGTGGTTGGGCACGATGTCGGCGAGCTGCTCGAACCACCACAGGCTGAGCTGCGTGAGCACCACGCCCTTGTCCGGGATGCCGGGGCTCAGCACGTGGTCGAAGGCGCTCATCCGGTCGGCCGCGACGACGAGCACGACGTCGCCCAGCGGGTGCGCCCCGCCGAGCGCGGGCAGGTCGGGCTCGTACAGGTCGCGTACCTTGCCCGAGTAGACGTGCCGCCAGCCGGGCAGGTCCAGGGCCCCACCGGCAAAGGCGTCGCCGGCGACAAGCGAATCGGTCACGAGGTGTGTCCTCTCAGAGGGTGGTGGGGACCGCGATCTCGCCGCGGGCCGCCTTCAGGGCGATGTCGGTGCGGTGCTGCGAGCCGTCGAGGCCGATGAGGGCGACACCCTCGTAGGCGCGGTCGCGGGCGGCGTCGAGCGTCTCTCCCTCGGCGATCACCGAGAGCACGCGGCCGCCGGCCGCGACGAGCGCGCCGTCCGCCGTCAGGGCCGTGCCGGCGTGCAGCACGTGCACGCCGTCGAGCGCCTCGGCGTCGGCGATGCCCGTGATCACGTCACCGTTGCGGACCGTGCCGGGGTAGCCGTGCGAGGCGACGACGACGTTGACGACGGGCGACGGCGACCAGCGGAGCGGCTCGAGCTCGCCGAGGCCGCCGGTCGCGGAGGCGAGCAGCACCCGCGACAGCGGCGTCTGCAGGCGCGCGAGCACCACCTGCGTCTCCGGGTCGCCGAAGCGCGCGTTGAACTCGACGACGCGCGTGCCGCGCGAGGTGAGCGCCAGGCCCACGTAGAGCACGCCGGCGAACGGGGTGCCGCGGCGCGCCATCTCGTCGACGGTCGGCTGGGCGATGCGCTCGACGACCTCGTCCACGAGGCCGGCCGGCGCCCAGTCGAGCGGCGAGTAGGCGCCCATGCCGCCCGTGTTGGGGCCCTCGTCCAGGTCGAAGATCCGCTTGAAGTCCTGGGCGGGCTGCAGCGGCACCACGTGGGTGCCGTCGGAGATCACGAAGACCGAGACCTCGGGCCCGTCGAGGTAGGCCTCGACCACCACGCGGCCGGCGTCCCCGCGAGCCGCGAGCGCCTCCCGCGCGTGCTCCAGCGCGGCGTCCCGGTCGGACGTCACGACGACGCCCTTGCCCGCGGCGAGGCCGTCGTCCTTGACGACGTACGGCGCGCCGAACGCGTCGAGTGCGGCGGCGACCTCGTCGATCGTGGTGCACACGTGCGCCAGCGCCGTCGGCACGCCTGCGGCGGCCATGACGTCCTTGGCGTACGCCTTCGAGCCCTCGAGCTGCGCGGCGGCCGCCGTCGGGCCGAACACCGGGAAGCCCGCGGCGGCGACGGCGTCGGCGACGCCCGCCACCAGCGGTGCCTCGGGCCCGACGACGACGAGGTCGACGCGCAGCTCCTGCGCGAGCGCGGCCACGGCGGCGCCGTCGTTCGCGTCGACGGGGTGGAGCGCGGCCTCGCGCCCGATGCCCGGGTTGCCGGGCGCGGCGTGCAGCTCGTGCGCAGCGCCGTCCGGGGTCTCGGCAGCGAGGGCGTGGACGATGGCGTGCTCGCGGGCACCGGTCCCGACGACGAGGATCTTCACGCGCGCAGTCTACGAAAGCCGTGGGACGCAGGCGGCGGGTGACCGGGGACGAACCCTGGCCACCCGCCGTCGCACGGGATCGTCGCCGTCAGCGGGCGTGGATCAGGTCGTGGACCGGGATGATCTCGTCGCGGCGCGGGCCGACGCCCACCGCCGAGATGCGCGACCCCGAGATGTCCTCGATGAAGCGCAGGTACGCCTGCGCGTTCGCCGGCAGGTCCTCGATGGCGCGGGCCCCTGAGATGTCCTCCCACCAGCCCGGCAGCTCCTCGTAGATCGGCTTGGCGTGGTGGAACGCGCTCTGGTCGTCGGGCATCTCGTCGAAGCGCTCGCCGTCGACGTCGTACGCGACGCACACCGGGACCTTGTCCATGCCGGTGAGCACGTCGAGCTTGGTGACGACAAGGTCCGTCAGGCCGTTGATGCGCGAGGCGTAGCGCGCGATGACCGAGTCGTACCAGCCGGTGCGGCGCGCGCGGCCCGTGGTGACGCCGTACTCGCCGCCGGTCTTGCGCAGGTACTCGCCCGAGTCGTCGAACAGCTCGGTGGGGAACGGGCCCTCGCCCACGCGCGTGGTGTAGGCCTTGATGACGCCGATGACGGAGTCGATGCGCGTCGGGCCGATGCCCGAGCCCGTCACCGCGCCGCCCGCCGTGGCCGACGACGACGTCACGAACGGGTAGGTGCCGTGGTCGATGTCGAGCATCGTGGCCTGGCCGGCCTCGAACAGCAGCGTCTTGCCCGCGTCGAGCGCGTTGTTGAGTACCAGCGGCGTGTTGGCGACCATCGGCTTGAGCCGGTCGGCGTACGCCAGCAGCTCGTCCGTGACGGCGTCGACGTCGGCTGCGCGCCGGTTGTACACCTTGACGAGCAGGTGGTTCTTCTGGTCGAGGGAGCCCTCGACCTTGTCGTGCAGGATCTTGGGGTCGAACAGATCCGCGATGCGGATGCCCAGCCGGTTGATCTTGTCGGCGTACGCCGGCCCGATGCCGCGCCCGGTGGTGCCGATGCGGCGCTTGCCGAGGAAGCGTTCCGTCACCTTGTCCAGCGTGCGGTGGTACGACGTGATGACGTGGGCCTGGCTGCTGACCAGGAGCCGCGAGACGTCGACACCGCGCTCGACGAGCGCGTCGAGCTCCTCGAACAGCACCTCGATGTCGACGACGACGCCGTTGCCGATCACCGGGACGACGCCCTCGGACAGGATCCCCGAGGGCAGCAGGTGCAGGGCGTACTTCTCGTCGCCGATGACCACCGTGTGACCGGCGTTGTTGCCGCCGTTGAACTTCACGACGTAGTCGACGCGGGACCCGAGCAGGTCCGTCGCCTTGCCCTTGCCCTCATCGCCCCACTGGGCACCGACGAGCACGACCGCTGGCATGGGGATCCTCTCCCTTGGATGGCACGGGGGCCGCGGGCCGCTCCCCCGTGGGACGTTCCAGCGAGGGGCTCGGTCGCCGGGCCGCTGGGCAGTTTACCCGGAGTTGACCTTCGGGCCGCGGCGAAGTGTCGTACCCTCGGCTGCATGATCGAGTCGGCTGCATGATCGAGATCGCGACGTCGTCCACGACGACGACCCTCGTGATCACCGGCGACCTCGATCTCGCCGAGCGCGACCAGTTCCCGGAGATCGCGTCCCGGGTGGTGGGCCTGCGGCGACAGCTCCTCGTCATCGACATGTGCCGTGTGACGTTCATGGACTCCACGGGCGCGGCGTTCCTCATCTCGCTGGCCGACTCCGGCCGCAAGCGCGGCGGCGCCACGGTGCTGCGGGGCGCCGACGAGCGCGACCTGTTCGTGCTCGAGGTGTGCGGGGCGCTCGACATGTTCCGCGTGGACGGCGACCACGGCTGCGGGGGCACCTCGACGAGCACCGCGGCGTTCAGCCCGCCCGAGGGTGGCGGGCAGGTCCCTGGGGTTGCGCCGACCGAGCCGCGCGCACCGGACGCGGCGTCGCTGCCGCAGCGCAGGCGGCCGACGGCGTCCTGAACGGCGCGCCAGTAAACCTGCCGTAGATGGTCGTCCTGACCTGCAGTCATGCGTCGATGGTCGTGGGTGGTGCAAGCTCGGGATGGGTGTCGTCACCGCGAGCGGGACCAGGCGGGGAGGTGGGCAAGGCTTCGGGTCATGCCGCGCATGCGGCGCCCTCCGTGGGGGCGGACGAGGAGGACTCTTCACGTCAGGAGCGCTGGGTCCTTTGCCCGCTCCTGGACCACACCTCGAAGTCACGCCTTCTCACCCCCGTGAGCCCTTGACCAGCGCTGACACCGCTGGGCTACTATCCCTGCTAGCCAAACTGGTTGCTGGGGGCAAGCCACCTCAGTCAGTTGGCGAGCGCACTCCACCAGCTTCCGAGAAGGCATCACACGACTCGAAGAGAATGGATTGACACCAATGCGAGTCGCGCGATCTGCCGCTTCCGCGGTCCTCTTGGCCACCGTGGCGATAACGACGGCGCCGGCAATCTCCGCTTCAGCCGCATCGTGCAGCCCGGGTTTCGCATGCGGCTGGAGCGCGAATGCCTTCACAGGAACGCAGAAGTCATTCTACCTGAACACCGAGTACTGGGCCGACTACGGCTTCTCGAACCAGGCCAACGGGATCTGGGCGAACGGAACGTCCTGCGGCCAGACTAGGTTCTACGACTCCGAGTACGCTTTGGGGAACTACATTCTGCTCAAGAGCCAGTCTATCTATGGCACGAGCTACCATGACGACGTGCTCGACAACGGCAGCCCGCTCGGGTCTGGCAACACGGGCGACTGGGATGACAAGATCAGTACGTCCTGGTTCACCGAGTGCAACTGGTGAGGAGGCGGCTGAGGTTCGTTGTCCCGGCTTGCGCCGCAGCGCTAGGAGTTCTTGCGGCGCTCGCGGGATGTGGCCGTGGCACGGAACCGGAACAGGTTCCTGCAGAATTCCGCGGGATCAACCTCAAGGCCGAGCTTGATCCGGCGACGGGCGCGGTGACATTGCCCTATGACCGTTTGAGCCTGACTCGTGAAGAAGAGTCGATTCTCTCGGTTGCCTCGTCGACGGTGCTGAGTCAGTGCGGTCTCGAGCACGGTGTCCGGTTCACGCCGCCGACTCCTCGGTACGATCCCGTCTATGCGTCGGAGCAGTACTTTGGTCCGTGGACGAAGGACCAGGCGCGCCAGTTCGGATTCGTCGCACCGCAGACTGAGGCGGATCTGTACTTCAACGGGATCGAGGGGGTCGAGGCGCCCGTGGGTCCACACTCTCCCGTGCCCAACCAGAACCTGACCGACGCCGACTGGAAAACGCTCTCTGAGAAGTGCGAGGGGCTGGCAGAGTCGAGCGCTTACAGCCAGGCCGAGATTCAAGTCGGCCCGTGGATTGAGGCGTTGGACCGCGTCAACGACGAGCTCGACCACGACAAGCGTGCGCGTGGCCTCATCGACGAGCTCTCCGACTGTTATGCGCGCTCAGGGCTGGAGCCGGGTGGCAAGATATGGTGGCTGCCCCAGGGTGGTCGGAACAGATCGGTCACGGAGGACCAGATCTCCCTCGCGCTGGCCGTGGTGGACTGCAAGGACTCGATAGACTTCACGAACCGGATGGCGCAGATCCAGGCGCAACTGCAGGCGCCGATCATCATCAAGTACGCGGACGATCTCATCGCCAGGCGCCAATTCATCGACAAGACGGTCGCGTCAGCGCGCGAACTCATCGCGAAGAACAAGGTTCCATGACGGCGGTGATGTCACGGGATTTGCCAGCGAATGCGAATCATGCATTGGCAACGGAAGGTGCGCCGCGCAAGATCCGCCGTTCGCGCTGGCTCTGGGGGTGGGTGGTCGTATGCCTGATTCTGACAGTCGGCGCGTTCGCCGTCGGGACGCAAGTTCGCTCACCGTGGGACGACGCGATCGCAAGGGCTAAAGCGGTTCCCGCGGTGACCGCCGCAGTGGAAGATCGCACGCTCGCCGCCGAGGTGCCGTCGTGGTCCGCACAGGTCTCCCTCGGTAGACAGGAGACAGTCCCCGCCCCTGCGCCCGCCGGCGCGCGCGCCGTGGTCACGGCAACCGTTGCTCGCGTTCACGACACCGTGCGCTCCGGGGACACGCTTCTGGAGGTCTCGGGTCGTCCACTTATCGTGCTGGAGCTGCCGTTCCCGCTCTACCGGGATCTCGGCCCTGGGACGTCTGGCCCTGACGTCGAAGCGCTGCAGAAGGTGCTCGCAGACCTCGACATCTATGCGGCACCGCTGGACGGAGAGTACGGCCCGGCCACGGCGGCAGGAGTCGAACGACTTTACGACAGGGTCGGCTATCCGGCTCCCGAACCGTCGCCTGAGGCGCGACAGGCGGTCAGCACTGCGAACGAAGAGTTCGCGCTGGCGAAGGCAGACGACCCACCCAACCCGGACCGGATCAGCAAGGCGACGCAAGCGCTCGCGGACGCGCGGCGAGCAGCTCTCACGCCACTGCCCGCCGCAGAGGTCGTAGCCGTACCAGAAGGAGGCGCGACGGTCGTCGCCCGGGCAGACGTCGGTTCCACCCTCGATGACGCCGAGGGCGGCGTGGCGACATTGCGCACCGGATCGCCGGTGGTCGATGTACGGATACCCGTGGACTTGCGAGAACAGTACCCACCGGAATCTCAGGTCACCGTCCGCACTGCCCATGGGAAGTCGTCTGAACCTGGGCGGGTTCTGGCAGTGAGCGACTTCCAGGCCGCGTCGGGCGCAGACACTGCCCCGGGGTACGACGTGACGGTCGCCCTCGATCGGGGGACCGGGTTCGGCGACGGCGAAGAGGTACTAGTGACGCCCGCGGCCGCACCCGAGCCGGTGAGCGGGCTCGCGGTTCCGTTGGTCGCGGTTCATGAGGACAGCGCAGGGAAGTACCTGCTTCGCGTGGTGACGCCGATCGATAGCGCCGTCCCGACGCGAACCGAGAGGGTCGACATCGAGGTGCAGGCCACAGGCGACGGGTACGCGGTCGTGGAGTCCGCAGCGCTGGCAGAGGGCGACATCGTCCTGGTTTCCGAGGCGCGATGACGGTGCTCGTGGCCGAGGGCGTGCACAAGACGTACCGTGGCGATCCGCCGGTCGAAGTGTTGCGCGGCGTGGACCTCGCGGTCGGAGCGGGCGAGCGCGTCGCAATCGTCGGACCGTCCGGGTCGGGCAAGTCCACCCTCTTGAACATTGTCGGCCTACTCGACACGCCCACAGTCGGTACCTACCGGTTGCTCGGTGAGGACACGAGTTTCCTGCGCGGTCGCCGTCGCGACGCGATGCGCGCCGCGGTACTCGGGTTCGTGTTCCAGGACAATCACATACTCGGGCATCGCACGGTCGCTGAGAATCTTGAGGTGCGCCTTGCTATCACCGGCACGGCACGGTCGAAGCGTGGCGCAATGATCGACGCGGCCCTGCATCGGGTAGGGCTCAGCCATCGGCGCGACGCCTCTGCAGGACTGCTGTCTGGGGGGGAAGCGCAGCGTCTCGCGGTCGCCCGTGCGGTCGTGTCCGAACCGCGTGTCCTTCTCGCCGATGAGCCCACGGGCAACCTCGACCCCGACAACGCCACAAGCATCCTGGAACTCTTTGACGAGCAAGCGTCGACCGGCGTCGCCGTTGCCGTGATCACCCACGACCCGAGGATCGCGACGTGGGCGGACCGTGCGTTGCGCCTGAGTGACGGGCTCCTGCACCCGGGGCAGGAGAGGTGAGTCCGCTCAGACGCGCCGCCGACACCGTTCGCGATGTCACCGTCGAGCTGCACGCGAGACGCTCGCGGACCGTGCTTCTCATCCTGGCCGTCGCCCTCAGCACCGGTGCGCTCCTGGCGTCCTGGTCGATCTCCGCGACCGCCGCACGGCAGGTGGATGCCGACCTGGCCGCCTCCACGCTCCGCGAGCTCACCGTGACCGGCTCTGGCGGAGACTCCGGCGAGAGGCTGTTCCCTTCGGACGCGGCAGATCGAGCCGAGGCGCTGGATGGGGTAGAAGCCGCTGGTCTCCGGTTGAACGTCTCCGACTTCACCTCTGTGCGGGTGTCCAGAGGTGGTGTCGCCCTTCGTGTCGACCCCGACGACGACCAAGAGCCGCCCGTTGTGGGAGTCAGCGAAGGCTACCTGCGCGCGAGCGGCACCAGCCTCACCGCGGCGACCGCTTGGCTCCTTGGCACCGAACACCGTGTGGTGCTTCTCGGGACAGCTGCCGCGCAGCAACTGGACATCCCCATCACCAGCGTGCCCACCGGACTCACAGTCCTCCTCGACGACGTGCCGTACTCGATCGCCGGATTCCTGGACGGTGGCACCAGCGGACTCGGGGAAGCCGTTGTCGTTCCGTATCCCTTGGCGACAGAGTTCACCGGCTCGGACACGGAAGCGACAATGCTCGTCCGGACGGCGCCTGGAGCCGGACCCGCGATCGCATCGGTGATCAGGTTGGCGGTCCGGCCAGAAGCGCCCGAACGACTCGTCTCCTCGCAGGTGGTCGACGTCGCCATGCTGCGCACCGGGGTGTCGACCCAGCTCGGGAGGTTCGCGGCCTGGGCCGGTGGGCTCCTGCTGGTGCTGACGACGCTGCTGATCGCGAACGCGATGATCGTCTCGGTCACGTCCCGTAAGGCCGAGATCGGTCTCCGGCGCGCCATGGGTGCCACCCGACGTTCGGTTGCGGGGCTGTTCCTCATGGAAGCCGCGATCTGCGCTGGGATCGGAGGAGTGGCGGGCGGTGCGCTCGCCACCGTGGCGACCGTCGTGGTTTCAGCGCTCAACGACTGGACAGCTTCCGTCGGTATCGTGACGACGGTCGCCGGCCCAGTGATCGGGGCGCTCGCGGGCATCGTCTCGTCCGTCTACCCGGCCATGCGCGCAGCCAGGACAGAACCGGCGCAAGCGGTGCGCTCGGCCTGAGCACGCCGTGGTCAGCGGCGCTGCATCGCGAGCGACCCCACCGGCTGCTTGAGCTTGGCCCACACGAGCTTGCCCGACCCGGCCGGGCGCCAGCCCCAGTCGGCCAGGCGCTCGACGATCTGCATGCCGAACCCGCCGACCCGGTTGTGGTGCCCGTCGGTCGTCACGGGCGGCGCCGGGTTGGCGTCCTCGACCTCGATGCGCATACCGTCGCCCGTGTCGAACAGGCGCAGCGAGATGTTGCCCCACCCGTGCAGCACGCCGTTCGCCACCAGCTCGGAGACCACCAGCTCGGCCGACGCCGAGTCCGCGAGCCCCCACGCCTGGCACGAGCGCAGCACCGCGTGCCGTGCCCGCCCGATCGAGGCGGGCTCGCTGGGCAGGAGCCAGCGCCGCGAGCGCGGGCTGAGCCCGGGCGTGGTCGCGTCGGCCACCGGGTCGGGCAGCCGCACGACGACGATGGCGACGTCGTCCTCGGGCGCGTCGGCGAGGCGGGACAGCAGCTCCTCGCCCACGCCCGCGGCGTCGCGCGCGGTGATGTGCGCCGAGGTTTCGACCAACGCCTCGAGGCCCACCTTGAGCGAGCGGTCGCGCCGCTCGATGAGGCCGTCCGTGTAGAAGAGCAGCACGTCGCCCGGCAGGAGCACCTCGTGCGCCGTCTTGCGCTCGATGAACCCGAACCCGACGAGCGACCCGGCGCTGCCGTCGAGCTGGCGCACGGTGTGGTTGCGCAGCAGCAGCGGCGGCAGGTGCCCGGCGCGCGTGTACTCCATGTCCCACGACTCGTCCGGCTGTACCTCGCCGGGCACGTCGCTCTCCGCCCGGGTCCGCTGACGCAACGTCGCGTAGACCAGGCTCGCCGAGCGCGGGATGCGCATGCCTTGCACCAGCGTGTCGACCCGGTCGAGCACCACGCTCGGCGTCGTGAGCTCGTAGGCGTAGGACCGCACCACGGACCGCAGCTGGCCCATCGCGGCGGCGGCCTCGACGTCGTGCCCGACGACGTCGCCGATCACCAGGCCGACCGTGGCGCCGTCGATGTCGAGCACGTCGTACCAGTCGCCGCCCACCTGTGCGTGCTCCGCGTTCGGCGCGTAGTAGGTCCAGACGTCGAGCCCGGTCACGTCGGCCTGCTCGGGGAGCATCGCGCGCTGCAGGGCCTCCGCAAGCCGGTGCTCGCGGGCATACAGGCGCGCGTTGTCGATCGCGGTGCCGGCGCGGCGGGCCACGACCTCGACGACGGTGCGGACGTCGTCGGGCTCGCTGAGCGCGCTCGAGAACGGGTCGACGGCGCCGACCCCGGCCTGGTCGCCGCTCCACGTGACCAGGAGGCCCAGCACCTGGCGCCGCCCGCCCACCGCGTGCACGACGACGGAGCCCGGGCGCACGCCGGTCTCGTCGAGCACGCGGCGCACGAGGTCGCGGCGCAGCCAGCCGGACGCCGAGTACGGCGGGTACTCGACGTCCAGGCGCACCAGCACCGGCCCGTCGACCAGCCCGTCGAGGAGGTCCTGGACGGCGTCGACGGCCTCGAGGCCGCGCGGCGGGTGCTGGGAGTCGGCGTCGGACAGCCCGGGCTCGGCGTCGACGACGTAGCGCGCGTGCCGGCGCCCGCGGCCGCCGGGCGGGGCGGCGACGTCGATGCCGTCCGCGTGCAGCAGGCCGTCGTGGTTCAGGTAGAACGCGGCCCACGGCACGACGGAGCGCAGGAGCTCCGCGATGTCGCGCAGCGCATACGGGTACTCGAGGTCGCCGAGCAGCTCCGTGGTCTGGGCGATGAGGTCGAGGTCGGCGCGCTGGCGGCGCTCGACGGCCAGCGTCTGCAGCTGTGCGGAGCGCTCGTCGACGTACGCGGACACGTCCACGCTCACGCCGAGGAAGTGCGTGACGCGCCCGGACGCGTCGCGACGCGGCGTGAACGTCACGTGCGACCAGTAGGTCTCCCCGGAGGCGGTGCGGCACTGCATCGTGAAAGCGCCACCCTCGCCCGAGGCGAGCGCCGGCACGGCGACGCCGCCGGCCGCCGGGTCGACCAGCACGTGCTCGAGAGGGCCGAGAGTCGCGCGTCCGGGCGTGACGGGCGGCGCGCTGACGCCGACGGTGAGACCCGTCTTGCGGACGAACGCGTCGTTCACCCACTGGAGAGGCAGGCCGTCGTCGTACGAACCGGTGAGGAACATGCACAGCGTCGTGCCCTCGGCGAGCTCCGCGAACAGGTCGGGGGAAGGCGTGGTGTTCGCACCGGGGATCTCGGCCATTCACCCTCCGTCCTGCGGTTTGAGACACGACACATGGTGTCTTTGCTGGTCACTTAACCGTAGTGTGGTCCCCGACAGCACGCGAGGCCGCGGCACTCGAGAGGAGCACCGTGCGGGACACATCCGACCCGAAGTCCGCCACTCTCGGCGGGACTGGCGTGGACCACGGTCTGCCGGAGCTCGGCGACCCGGCGAGCGTCCACCTCATCGTCGGTGCCTCCCGGGCACGCATCGTCCTCTCGGGCGAGATCGACGCCGACATCGGCCCAGAGCTGGGCGAGGCGACGGCCGAGGTCGAGGCGACGGGGCTGCCGGTCGAGATCGACGCCCACCACATCACGTTCATGGACTCGTCGGGGGTCGCGTTCCTGGCCCGGCTGGCGTCCCGCATGCCGCACAAGGTCCGCATCCTGCGGGCGCCGCCGACGGTGAAGTTCCTCCTCGAGGTCACGCGCATCGGCGAGCTCCTCGAGATCGTGGACGAGGACCAGGGCCTCGACTGACCTACGCACGACCGACCTACGCACGACGAAGCGCGGAGGAGGCCCCCACCCAGGTCGGGTGGGGGCCTCCGTCAGCGTGAGCCGAGCAGGTCAGCGCATCTTCTGACCGGCCGAGCGGAGCTGCTGGCTGGCCTCGATGATGCGCTGGGCCATGCCGGCCTCAGCGGCCTTCGCCCAGGCGCGCGGGTCGTACTGCTTCTTGTTGCCGATCTCGCCGTCGGCCTTGATGACGCCGTCGTAGTGCTTGAGCATCCAGTCGGCCACGGGACGCGTGTAGGCGTACTGGGTGTCGGTGTCGATGTTCATCTTGATGACACCGTTGTCGACGGCCTCGGCGATCTCCTCGGCCGTCGAGCCCGAGCCACCGTGGAACACGAGGTCGAACGGGTTGACCTTGCCGATCTCGTCGCCGACGGCCTTCTGGATGTCGGCGAGGATCGACGGGCGCAGCTTGACGGCGCCCGGCTTGTACACGCCGTGCACGTTGCCGAAGGTCAGGGCCGTCAGGTAGCGACCCTTCTCGCCGGCACCGAGGGCGCGGACCGTGGCGAGGCCGTCCTCAGCCGTGGTGTAGAGCTTCTCGTTGATCTCCGCGACGTGGCCGTCCTCCTCGCCACCGACGACGCCGACCTCGATCTCGAGGATCGTGCGCGCGGCCTGCGAGAGGTCCAGCAGCTCGGCGGCGATGACCAGGTTCTCGTCCAGCGGGATGTCCGAGCCGTCGAACATGTGCGACTGGAACGTCGGGTTGAGGCCCTTCTTGACCTGCTCCGCCTCGAGGGCGAGGAGCGGGCGGACCCACGAGTCCAGGTTCTTCTTGACGCAGTGGTCGGTGTGCAGCGCGATGTTCACGCTGTAGTTCTTGGCCACCTCGGTCGCGTACGCGGCGAGCGCGAGCGAGCCGGCGATGCGGTCCTTGATGGTCGAACCCGACGCGTACTCGGCGCCGCCCACGGAGACCTGGATGATGCCGTCCGACTCGGCCTCCGCGAAGCCCTGGATGGCGGCGGTGACGGTCGAGGACGACGTGATGTTGACCGCGGGGTAGGCGAACTTGCCAGCCTTCGCCCGGTCGATCATCTCGGCGTAGACCTCAGGGGTTGCGATGGGCATCGTTGATACTCCAGCCAGACAGTTGGGGATTTGCCTCCCGCATCTTCCCACGCCTGTGGCCTGACCGTCATTCCGACGTCCGATGCTGCAGCGCCCACGCGAACATCGCGATCGCTCCGGCCGCGCCCGCGTTGAGCGAGCGCGTCGACCCGTGCTGCGTGATGTGGACGACGACGTCACACACCGCCTGCATCGCGGGCGTCAGGCCGCTGGACTCCTGGCCGAGCACCAGCACGCACCGCGGCGGGAGAGCGAAACCCTCGAGGGGCACCGACCCGGGCACGTTGTCCACACCGATCAGCGGCAGCCGGCCGCCGTCCGGCCCGGCCGTCGCGGCCCACTCCGCGACGGCCGCAGCGTCCGGGTGGTGGTGGACGTGCAGGTAACGGTCGGTCACCATCGCGCCGCGGCGGTTCCACCGCCGTCGGCCGACGACGTGGACCCCCGCCACGTTGTACGCGTTGGCGGTGCGGACCACCGAGCCGATGTTGAGGTCGTGCGCCCAGTTCTCGATGGCCACGTGGAGGAACCGCTCGGGGTCCCGGCGGGCATCCAGGTCGGCGACGATCGCCTCGACCGACCAGTAGCGGTACCGGTCGAGCACGTTCCGGGTGTCCCCCAGCTCGAGCAGCTGCGGGTCGAACTGCCACCCGGACGGCCGCTCGCCGCCCCAGGGCCCGACCCCGACCCCAACGCCCGCGCGAACGTCGCGGTTCGTCTCGCCATCGGCCGCATGGCGTGACGAACCGCTGCGGTCGCCGGGGTCAGGCAAGGTCGACCCTCAGGGCGGCGGCCGACGCACGGGCGCGGGCGCGGGCCTGCTCGACGTCGCCGCCGCGGGCCAGGGTGACCGCGACGCGGCGCCGACCGTCGACGCGAGGCTTGCCGAACAGGCGCACCTGGGCGGTCGGGACGGCGAGCGCCGCGTCGACGCCGTCGAACACCGGCACGCCGCTGCCGTCGGCCAGCACCGCGCACGACGCCGCGGCCTCCTGTCCGGGGCCGCCCACCGGGGAGGGCGCCGCCACCGGGAGCCCCAGCACCGCGCGCGCGTGCAGCCCGAACTCGCTGACGTCCTGGCTGGCCAGCGTGACCAGGCCGGTGTCGTGGGGGCGAGGGCTGACCTCGGAGAAGAGCACGTCGTCGCCCACCACGAACAGCTCCACGCCGAACAGGCCCCAGCCGCCGAGCGCCTGCGTGACCGCCCCAGCGACCGCCCGGGCCGCGTCGAGGGCTGCGGCGCTCATGGGGGCGGGCTGCCACGACTCGCGGTAGTCCCCGTCCACCTGGACGTGCCCGACCGGCGGGCAGAACACCGTCCCGGTCTCGCCGTCGGCGCCCCGGGACCGCACCGTGAGCAGCGTGATCTCGTAGTCGAAGTCGACGAACCCCTCGACGATGACGCGGACTCCGGCACCCTCGGACGCCGTCGCGCGGCCGCCCGTCTGCGCGTACGCCCACGCGCGCTCGACGTCGTCGGGCGTGCGGAGCACGGACTGTCCCTTGCCG
The DNA here is from genome assembly GCF_049852175.1 of Xylanimonas sp. McL0601. Lineage (GTDB taxonomy): Bacteria > Actinomycetota > Actinomycetes > Actinomycetales > Cellulomonadaceae > Xylanimonas. The sequence goes on along the minus strand of NZ_CP187527.1, from coordinate 580,047 downwards.
GACGACGACATGACCGGCTTGACCACGCACGGCAGGCCGAGCTCGCCGACGGCGGCGCGCAGGTCGTCGAGCGTGTCGACGAAGCGATACGGCGAGGTGGGCAGGCCGAGCTCCTCGGCGGCGAGGCGGCGGATGCCCTCGCGGTCCATGGTGAGCTGCGTGGCCCGCGCCGTCGGCACCACGCGCACGTCGGCGGACTCGACCTCGGCGAGCACATGCGTGGCGATGGCCTCGATCTCGGGGATCACCACGTCTGGGCGCTCGGCGCCGAGCACGGCGCGCAGGGCGGCGGCGTCGAGCATGTCGACGACGTGGCTGCGGTGCGCGACCTGCATCGCGGGCGCGTGGTCGTACCGGTCGACGGCGACGACCTCGGCGCCCAGGCGCTGGAGCTCGATCGCGACCTCCTTGCCGAGCTCGCCCGAGCCGAGCAGGAGCACCCGCGTGGCGTATGGGCTCAGCGGCGTGCCGAGCGTGCCCTTCGTGGCACGTCCCGGTGTGGGGTTGGTGGAGGACGAGGCGCTCGTGGCGGGACGCGAGGTCATACCGGCATCCTGCCCCAGTACGCTCGGCCGCATGCAGATGCTCGCGCTCGTCGCTGGTCCCGCGCACACGCTCGGGCCGAGCTGGATGGACCCGTCGTCGCTCATCCACGGGTTCCTGGAGAGCTACGGCAGCTGGGCGATCCTCGCGATCGCCTGCATCATCTTCATCGAGACGGGGCTGCTGTTCCCGATCCTGCCCGGCGACTCGCTGCTGTTCATGGCCGGTGCGTTCACCGCGCAGCACTCGATGCCGCTGCCGCTGCCCGTCGTGATGATCGTGCTGTTCAGCGCGGCCGTGCTGGGCAACTCGACCGGGTACACCCTGGGCCGGGTCTTCGGGCCCAAGCTCTTCGACCGGCCCGACTCGCGCATCTTCAAGCGGCGCTACATCGACCAGACGCAGTCGTACTTCGACAAGTACGGCGGCCGCACCATCACCATCGCGCAGTTCGTGCCCTTCGTGCGCACCTACGCGCCCGTGGCCTCGGGCATCGGGAAGATGCCGTTCCGGCACTTCATCACGTTCAACGCGATGGGCGCGGCGCTCTGGGCCGCGGGCATCACGCTGGTCGGCTACCTGCTGGGCAACATCACGTTCGTCAAGGACCACGTCGAGGCGCTGGTGCTCCTCATCGTGCTCGTGTCCGTGGTGCCGATGGCGGTCGAGGTGATGCGGGAGCGCCGCAAGCTCGCGCGAGCCGCAGCCGGCTCGGCCGAGGGCGCCGACGGCGCCGAGCCCGACACCCGCGACGCCCTGCCAGGTACCTTCGACGACGACGGCACGCACCCGCCGCGCCACGCACGCTGACCCGCCCCACCCCCTTCCGGAGGACAACGATGACCCGCCCGATCGAGTCGTGGCTCACCGACATGGACGGCGTCCTGGTGCACGAGGGGCACGCGATCCCCGGCGCGCCCGAGTTCATCACCGCGCTGCGCGACGCCGACCGACCCTTCCTCGTGCTCACGAACAACTCGATCTTCACCCCGCGCGACCTGCGCGCGCGGCTGGCGACGAGCGGCATCGACCTGCCGGAGAAGTCGATCTGGACCTCGGCGCTCGCCACCGCCCAGTTCCTGAGCGACCAGGTGCCCAACGGCTCGGCATACGCGATCGGCGAGGCCGGCCTCACGACGGCGCTGTACGAGGCGGGATACACGCTCACCGAGTCGGGTCCCGACTACGTGGTGCTCGGCGAGACCCGCACGTACTCGTTCGAGGCGATCACCAAGGCCATCCGCCTCATCCAGGGTGGCGCGCGGTTCATCGCCACGAACCCGGACACGACGGGCCCCTCGCTCGACGGCCCGCTGCCCGCGACGGGCGCGGTCGCGGCGCTCATCACGGCCGCCACGGGCCGCAAGCCGTACTACGTCGGAAAGCCCAACCCGATGATGTTTCGCTCGGCGCTCAACCGCATCGACGCGCACTCCGAGGTCACGGCGATGGTCGGTGACCGCATGGACACCGACGTCGTGGCGGGTATCGAGGCGGGCCTGGAGACGTTCCTTGTCATGACGGGCTCCACGCGCCCCGAGGACGTGAACAAGTACCCGTTCCGCCCGTCTCGCGTGGTCGACTCGGTCGCCAACCTGATCGAGCTGGTCTGACCCCGGTCAGGCCAGGCCCACGTCCTCCAGCGAGAACAGCGGGTGGTACGGGACGCCCAGCGCCTCGATCTTCTCGCCGGCGCCCGTGGCGCGGTCGACGATCGTCGCGACCGCCACGACCTCGGCGCCCGCCGCGCGGCACGCCTCGATCGCCGCGATGGGGCTGTCGCCCGTCGTCGTCGTGTCCTCGACGACGACGACGCGGCGGCCCGTGACGTCCGGGCCCTCGATCTGCCGCTGCATACCGTGCGCCTTGGCCGCCTTGCGCACGACGAACGCGTCCAGGTCCTGCCCGCGCGACGCCGCGGCATGCAGCAGCGCGTCGGCGATCGGGTCCGCGCCCAGCGTGAGGCCGCCGACGGCGTCGATGTCCGCGGTGCCGAAGCCGAGCTCCTCCAGGTGGTCGAGCATGACGTGGCCGACGAGCGGGGCCGCGCGGTGGTGGAGCGTGATGCGTCGCAGGTCGACGTAGTAGTCGGCCTCCTTGCCGGACGACAACGTCACCTTGCCGTGCACGATCGCGAGCTGCTTGATGAGCTCGAGGAGCTGCTCGCGGGGGGTCGGGGAGAAGTCAGCTGCGTGGGTCACGGGACCAGGGTACGGGCCAGGCGATGATGGACCCGTGAGCATCACGGACAACGCCGTCTACGTCGACGGCCACCGCGCCGACAGCCCGCCGAGCCTCGAGCTGACCCTCGAGACCATGCAGGCGTGCGGTGGGATCGGCTGGATCGACCTCCTGCAGCCGTCGCCGGAGGAGATCCGCGCCGTCGCGAACGAGCTCGGGCTGCACGAGCTCGCCGTCGAGGACGCGGTCAACGCCCACCAGCGCAGCAAGCTGGAGCGGTACGACGACGTCCTGTTCGTCGTCCTGCACCCCGCCCGGTACCTGGACGGGCCGGAGCAGGTCGAGTTCAGCGAGCTGCACGTGTTCGTCGGGCCCACGTTCGTGGTGTCGGTGCGCCGGTCCGAGTTCCCGCACGTCAGCCCCGTGCGCAAGGCGCTCGAGGCACGGCCCGACCTGCTGCGGCTGGGGCCGCTCGCGATCCTGCACGCGCTGCTCGACCGCGTCGTCGACGAGTACCAGCCGGTCGTCGCCGGGCTGGAGAACGACATCGACGAGATCGAGGACCAGCTCTTCAGCCGGGACCCGGCCGTGTCGCGGCGCATCTACGAGCTCGCGCGCGAGGTCATGACGTTCCAGCGCGCCACCCGCCCGCTGGTGGCGATCGCGCGGACGCTCGAGAGCGGGCGCGCGTTCGAGGACAGCCCCGGCGCGGGCGCCGCGACCGGGGACGGCGGCCTCGACGTCGAGCTGCAGCGCGCCCTGCGCGACGTGCTCGACCACGCGATCCGGTACGCCGACCGCGGCGACGAGTTCCGCGCCCTCCTCGACAACGCGCTCACGGTGCACGCGACGCTCGTCGCCCAGGAGCAGAACGAGGAGGTGCGGCACATGACCGAGGCCTCGCTCAAGCAGGCGGAGGCCGCCAAGAAGATCTCGTCCTGGGCGGCGATCTTCTTCGCGCCGACGCTCGTGGCCGGCATCTACGGCATGAACTTCAGGCACATCCCGGAGCTCGGCTGGTTCTGGGGGTACCCGTTCGCGCTGGGGCTGATGGTGGTCGCGGCGTTCGTGCTCTACCGGGTCTTCAAGCGGGTCGACTGGTTGTAGCGGTCAGCGGTACTTGCCGACCGCGCGCACCACTCCGCGCGGGGCCACGCGCAGGAACGCCGACGCCGCCTTGTAGCGCAGCGACGGCGTCGACAGCACGACGCCGCGGCGCACGTCCGCGAGCGCGTCCGCCACGACGCGCGGGGCCTCGAGCCATGCGATCTCCGGCAGCCCCGACATGTCGGCGTGCGCCCGCGCGTGGAACTCGGTGTGGGTGAACCCGGGCGCGACGACCGTCGCGGTCACGCCGGTGCCCCTGAGCTCGGACGCGAGTCCTTCGGTGAACGACCGCACCCAGGCCTTGTCGGCGGCGTACGTGCCGCTGGCCGTGAGCGCAGCGACCGAGCCGACGTTGAGGATCGCGCCCCGCCCGCGGTGCGTCATCTGCCCCACCGCGGCGTGGCAGAGGACGAGCACGGACCGCACCATGACGTCGAGCGCCTTCAGCTCGATGTCGACGTCGCCGTCGACGAACCGCTGGCTGGTGCCGAACCCGGCGTTGTTGACCAGCAGGCCGACGGCGCGGAGCGACTGCCCCGGCTCCTCGCCCGTCAGGCGCAGCCGCGCGGCGACGCGCTCGACGTCGTCGTCCACGGACAGGTCGGCCTGGATGACCTCGACGTCGACGCCGGCGGCCGCGCGGATCTGCGTGGCGACGTCCTCCAGACGGGCCTTGTCACGCGCGACCAGCACCAGGTGGTGACGGGCCGTGGCGAGCTGCCAGGCGAACTCCAGACCGAGGCCGGCGGTCGCGCCGGTGACGAGGGCGGTTCCCATGGCCCCACCCTACGCAGCGGGTGCAGGCCGGCGCGCGAACACGACGAGCCGTCCGCAGACCGCCACCGGCTGCTGCCACGGCGAAGGTGCTCGGGGCACGACGTCCGGCGGGCGGTCGTCGCAGGTGATCGGCCGGGTGCGACGAAGGAGGGCTACCGCGCCGTCGCGAGCGTCGGGGTGGCGGCCTGCAGGGCGCGCGTGTACGCGTGCTGCGGGTCGGTCCACACCGCCTCCGTGGTGCCCTGCTCGACGATCTCTCCCCCGCGCATGACGGCGACCCGGTCGCACAGGTGGCGGACCACCGCCAGGTCGTGCGAGACCAGCACCAGGGTCAGGCCCCGCTCGTCGGCCACGCGGGCCAGAAGCTCGAGGACCTGGGCCCGCACCGAGACGTCGAGCGCGCTCACGGGCTCGTCCGCCACCAGCACCCGCGGGCGGCACACGAGGGCCCGCGCGATCGAGATGCGCTGCCGCTGCCCGCCGCTGAACTGGTGCGGGTAGCGCTCCGCCGCGTCGTCGGGCAGCCTGACGGCGTCGAGCATCTCGCGCACCAGCGCGCGCCGGCCGCCCCTCGTCGCGGCCTCGGGGATCGAGCGCCGGTTGGCGGGGTTCAGCAGCGGCTCGGCGACGATGTCCGCGACGGTCATGCGGGGGTCGAGCGAGCCCATCGGGTCCTGGAACACCATCTGCAGGTCGCTGCGCACCCGTGCGAGCTCGCGCGGACCCGCGACTCCCCGGCGCCCGGCACCCGGTCCCGCGAGCGTCACGCCGGCCACCTCGATGGTGCCCGACGTCGGCACGTCGAGCCCCGCGAGCAGCCGCAGCGCCGTCGTCTTCCCGGACCCGGACTCGCCGACGATCCCGAACCGCTCGCCCGCGGCTACCTGCAGCGACACTCCGCGCAGGGCGTCGACGACGACGCGGCGACCGCGGTGGTACTGCTTGGTCACGTCGTCGAGCCGGATGACCGGGCCGTCGCCCCCAGCGTTGGTTGAGCCTGTCGAAACCACCACCGCCGTCGTCTGAGTGGTCTCGACGGGCTCGACCACCGAGGGCGGCGGCTTCCTGCCGAAGGCCTGGGAGAGGTCCGACGCCGCCAGCAGCGTGCGCGTGTACGCGTGCTGCGGGCGCGCGAACACCTCCTCGACGAGCCCCTCCTCGACGATCGACCCGTCCTTCATCACCAGCACCCGCTCGCACACCCGCGACACCACGGCGAGGTCGTGCGTGATGAACAGCAGCCCGGTGCCGCGCCGGGCCACGAGCTCGCCCATGAGCTCCAGCACCTGCGCCTGGACCGTGACGTCGAGCGCCGTCGTCGGCTCGTCCGCGACCAGCAGGGCGGGGTCGTTGGCCAGGGCCATCGCGATCATGATGCGCTGGCGCTGCCCACCCGAGAGCTGGTGCGGGTAGGCGCGCGCGGCGGCGGCCGGGTCCGGCAGCCCGACCTCGGTCAGCAGCTCGACGACGCGCGCGCGAACCGCGGCCGAGCGCCGCCGGCCGATGCCGCCGTCGTGCAGCGTGATGGCCTCGGCTACCTGCCGGCCGACCCGGACCAGCGGGTCGAGCGCCGTCATCGGCTCCTGGAACACCATCGACATGAGCGAGCCGCGCAGCGGCGCGAGCCGGCGGTCGTTGCGCGCGAGCAGGTCACGCTCGCCGGCGACGTCGACCGTGCCCTTCGCGGTGAGGTTGTCCGGCAGCAGGCCCAGCACGGCGAGGGCGGTGAGCGACTTGCCGCTCCCGGACTCGCCGATGAGGCCGACGCGCTCGCCGGTGCCGACCGTCAGGGCGACCCCCTCGAGCAGGGTGCGGTGGCCCGTGCGGACGGCGAGGTCCGTGATACGCAGGGCGAGCGGCGTGGTCCCGACGGGCTCGACCACCGGGAGCGAGGGCGTCATCGCACCCCCTTGAGGCGCGGGTCCAGCACGTCACGCAGACCGTCGCCCAGCAGGTTGAAGCCCAGCACCGCGACCGCGATGGCGACGCCGGGCGCGAGCGCCAGGTAGTCGTGCACGCCGAGGTAGGGCTGCGACTCCTGCAGCATGCGGCCCCACGACGGTGTCGGAGGGGCGGTGCCGAGGCCGAGGTACGACAACGCGGCCTCGGCGAGCACCGCCAGGCCGAATGTCACCGAGCACTGCACCACGACGATGCCCGCGATGTTCGGCAGGACGTGGCGCCCGGCGATCGCCCGCGGCGACCGGTTCGCGGCGCGCGCCGCGAGGACGTAGTCGGTGCGCATCACCTGCAGCGTGCCCGACCGGGCGACCCGCGCGAACGCCGGGATCGCGCCGATGCCGAGGGCGACCATCGCCGTCGTCGTCCCCGCGCCGAACGCGGCGCCGAGGATGATCGCCAGCAGCAGGCCGGGGAACGCCAGGAGCACGTCCGACCCGCGCATGAGCAGCGTCCCCGTCGCCCCGCCGCGCATCCCGGCCACGATGCCGACCGGCACGCCGACGATCGCGGCGATGCCGACGGCGACCACGCCGACGTAGAGCGTGGTGCGCGCGCCGACCATGATCTGCGAGAACACGTCGCGGCCGAACCGGTCCGTGCCGAACCAGTGCGCGGCGCTCGGGGCCTGGAGGCGGTCGGCCGGGACGGCGCGGACAGGGTCGTACGGGGTCCACACGAACGAGACGACGGCGAGCGCGACGACGACCAGCACCAGCGCGGCACCGATCACCAGCTGGAGGTGCACGCCGGGCTGCCGCCGCGGGCCGACGGCGGCGGCATCCGGCAGCTCGGCACTCGGCGGCAGGACGCTCATCTCGGGGCCCCCGCGAGAGCGCGAGCGGAGCGAGTGGTCTCGTGGGGTGAGCTCATCTCGGGTGAGCTCATCGCCGCACCCCGCGCAGCCGCGGGTCGAGCGCGATGTACAGCAGGTCGACGGCGAAGTTGACCACGACCACCAGCGCCACGAGCACCATCACGATCGACTGGACGGCCTGGAGGTCGCGCTGCTGGACGGAGTCGACCAGCAGCGACCCCAGCCCGGGCACCACGAACACGCGCTCGACGACGACGGCGCCCACCAGCATCGCGGCGAGCTGCACGCCCACGACGGTGACCACCGGCACCCCGGCGTTGCGCAGGCCGTGCCGCACGAGAGCGCTCGTGCGCGTGTGCCCGGTGGCCCGGGCGGTGCGCAGGAAGTCCTCGCGCATGACCTCGAGCACGGACGAGCGCACGTAGCGCGTGATGATCGCGGCCTGGACGGTGCCGAGCGCGACGGCAGGCAGGATCACGTGCCGCCAGAACTCCGCGGGGTTCGTGGCGGGCGCGGACCAGCCACCCGCGGGCAGCCAGCCGAGGTGCACCGCGACGATCGAGACCAGCAGCACACCCACCAGGAAGTTGGGGATCGCGACACCCACCTGCGAGGCGCCGGCGATGAGGGCGCCCCACGGCGAGCGGTGCGTCACCGCGGCGAGCGTGCCCAGCGGGATCGCCACGAGCAGCGCGAGCAGCATGCCGAGGCCCACCAGGATGAGCGTGACCTGGACGCGGTCGACGATGAGCGTGGTGAGGTCGTTGCCGGTGACGAACGAGGTGCCGAAGTCCCCGTGCAGCATCCCGCCCACCCAGCTGCCGTACTGCACCAGCAGGGGGCGGTCCGTGCCGTGGTCGGCCCGCCACTGCGCGAGCGCCTCGGGCGTGGCGTTGACGCCGAGCGCGACGACTGCGGCGTCGCCGGGAAGCACCCGCAGCACGAAGAAGACGAGCACGCTGGCCAGCGCGAGGGTCGCGACGAACTGCCCCACGAGCCAGCCGACCTGTCGCCTCACGCGGCCATCCTCCACGCTCCGCCGTCGTGGTGGCGTCAGCGCCACGTCAGGGACGTCAGGTCCATCGACTCCGTGACCGCGTTCGGCTGGATTCCTGTCAGGCCCTTGTCCGCGACGATGAGCGTCGGGGCCAGGTAGAGGACCACACCGCCCGCGTCGTTCACGATCTGGCGCACCACCTTCTTCATCCCCGTGACGTACTCCTGGGGCGTGCCGGCGTCCGCCCGGGCGGCGAGCGGGGCGATCTTCGAGTCGTCGTAGCCGAGGTAGTAGTCGCGCTGGAAGACGGTCAGCAGGTCGTGCGCCTCGGAGTGCTGGATCACCGACATCTGGAAGTCGTGGCGCGAGAACACCTTGTCGAGCCATACGGCTGGGAACTCGTCGACGGTGATGGTCGCCTTGACGCCCACCTCGGCGAGCTGGGACACGATGAGCTCGGCCGCCGTCGTCGCGTAGGCGAGGTTGGGGACGTCGAAGGTGACGCGCAGGTTCTTCTGCCCCGCCGCAGCCAGCAGCGCCTTCGCCTTGGCGGGGTCGTAGGGGTAGACGCCGGTGAGGTCCTCGTAGAACGGGTCCTGCGGCGTGACCATCGCGCCGACGAGCGTGCCGTACCCCGCGGAGGCGGTGTCCATGACGGCCTTGCGGTCGATCGCATAGGCGAAGGCCTGCCGCACGCGGACGTCGTCGAACGGCGCGACGCGGTTGTTGAAGGAGAGGAGCACATCGCCCGTCGAGGTGCCCTCGACGACCTGGACCTTCGGGTTCTTCGCCAGCAGACGCACCTGGTCGCCCGTGGCGGAGTTGAACAGCATGTCGACGTCGCCGGCGCGCAGCGCGTTGACCGCAGCGGTGGTGTCGGTCAGGTAGCGGACCGTCACGGTCTTCAGCTTCGCGGGGCCGCCCCAGTAGTCCGGCCGGCCGGTCAGCGTGATGTGGTCGCCCTGCTTGACCTCGGTCACCTTGTACGGCCCGGTGCCGACGGCGGCGGTCTTGAGGTCGAAGTCGACGACGGCCGGGAAGATCGCGCCCACCGACGTCCCGAGGTTGAACAACCACGCGTTCGAGGGCTGCTTGAGGGTCACGCGCACCGTCGCGTCGTCGACCTTCTCCGTCCTGGCGACGACGTCCATCTTGCCCTTGATGGCGTTGAGCCACTCGGTGCGGACGCGGTCGAAGGACCCGACGACGTCGTCGGCCGTGAAGGGGCGGCCGTCGGAGAAGGTGACGCCCTGGCGCAGGTGGAACGTGTACTGGGTGCGGTCCTGGGAGATGTCCCAGCTCGTGGCGAGCAGCGGCCCGACGCTGCCGTCCTGGCCGACCTTCACGAGCGTCTCGTAGACGTTGTTCATGAGGAGCTGCGGGATGGCGGCACCGGACGTCGTCGTGAAGTCGAGGTTGACCGGCTCCGCGCCGACGGCGATGGTGACGTCGCTGCGCGCTGCGCCCGTGCCGCTCGGGTTCTCCGCCGTGCTTCCGGCGGTGCAGCCGGCGAGCGCGAGAGCCGCGATCGCGGCGGCGGCCAGCGCGGCCACCGCACCGCGCGCGCCACGGCGGGTGAGGCGTGTCATGAGGCTCCTTCGGGTTTGCCCTGGAACTCAGTATCACGCATCCGGGGTAGATCGTTGACGCTAGATCTCTCTTCGGGTCGCGCGCAACCATGGGGCGCTTGACCTGCGTGGACGTCAGGCCGTCTACGCTGCGGGCGCGGACCGCGGCTGGGCCGCCGTCTCACCCAGAATGAGACTCCGTATCGTGGCGGCTGTGGCGCTCGATGTCCGTGCCCCTCACTAGGGTGACGGCGTGCGCCTCGCCAGCTGGAACGTCAACTCGATCCGTGCCCGTGCCGACCGTGTGGTCGCCTTCCTGGAGCGATCCGGCACGGACGTGCTCGCCGTCCAGGAGACCAAGTGCCGTGACGACCAGTTCCCGTACCTCACGTTCGAGGCCGCCGGGTACGAGGTCGCGCACGTCGGCTTCTCCCAGTGGAACGGCGTGGCGCTGATCTCGCGCGTAGGGATCGAGGACGTCGCGACGTCGTTCGCCGGTCAGCCGGGCTTCGCGAAGGGTGCTGCGGCGGCCGAGGCCACGGCCGAGGACGCCCCCGACCCTGTGCACGAGGCACGAGCGCTCGGCGCGACGTGCGGGGGCGTGCGCGTCTGGTCGCTGTACGTGCCCAACGGCCGGGCGCTGGCCGACCCGCACTACGCCTACAAGCTGGCCTGGCTCGAGGCGCTGCGCGCCGAGTCGGCGCGCTGGCTGGCGGACGACCCGGCCGCGCAGGTCGCGATGGTGGGCGACTGGAACGTCGCACCGCTCGACACCGACGTGTGGAACATCTCTCTGTTCGACGGCGCCACGCACGTCTCGGCGCCCGAACGGGCCGCGTTCGCGGCGTTCGCGGGCGCCGGCTACCGGGAGGTCTCGCGGGAGCACCTCCCCGCCGAGCGCACCTACACGTACTGGGACTACAAGCAGCTCTCGTTCCCGCGGAACTACGGCATGCGGATCGACTTCACGTGGGCCTCGCCGGCGCTGGCCGGCCGCGTCACCGGCGTGACGATCGACCGCGAGGAGCGCAAGGGCAAGGGCGCGAGCGACCACGTCCCGGTGATCCTCGACCTCGCCTGACGGGTTCTAGGGTGGCAGGCATGAAGGCTGCCCGCTTGCACGCCGTCGGTGACCTGCGCGTGGACGAGGAGGCGCCGCCCTCCGCGGGCCCGGGTGAGGTGCTCGTGCGTGTCACCGCCGTCGGGCTGTGCGGGTCGGACCTGCACTGGTTCGCCGAGGGCGGTATCGGCGACGCGACGCTCGACCGGCCGCTCGTGCTCGGGCACGAGCTGGGCGGCACCATCGCCGAGGGGCCGCGCACCGGCGAGCGCGTCGCCGTCGACCCGGCCGTGCCGTGCGGGCACTGCGAGCTGTGCGCCGAGGGGCACGCCAACCTGTGCCCGCAGGTGCGGTTCGCGGGGCACGGCACCACCGACGGCGCGCTCCGCGAGCTGATCGCCTGGCCCGAGCATCGCGTGCACCCCGTCCCGGATGCGCTCGACGACGCCGACGTCGCGATGCTCGAACCGCTGGGCGTCGCGATCCACGCCGTCGACCTGTCTCACCCGCGCGTGGGCGGCACGGTCGTCGTCGTCGGGTGCGGGCCCATCGGGCTGTGCGCGCTGCAGGTGGCCCGCGTGGCCGGGGCGGCGCGGGCCCTGGCCGTCGAGCCGCTCGCGCGCCGACGCGAGGTGGCAGCGCGGTGGGCCGACGTCGTCCTCGACCCCGCGGCCGACGGGTTCGCCGTGGCGCTGCGCGACGCCGTCGGGCCGCTCGGGGCGCACACCGTGATCGAGTGCGCGGGCAACGACGACGCCGTCGCGATCTCGGTCGAGGCGGCGCGGCCCGGCGCGACGGTGGTTCTGGCAGGCATCCCCGACGACGACCACACCGCGTTCCCCGCGGCGCACGCCCGGCGCAAGGGCCTGACGTTCCGCATGGCGCGGCGCATGAAGGAGGTCTACCCGCGCGCGATCGACCTGGTCGTCAGCGGACGGGTCGACGTGCGCTCGCTGGTGTCCCACCGGTTCGGGCTGGGGGACGCGCCGCGCGCGTTCGAGGTGGCGGTCGCGCGCGAGGGCCTCAAGGTCGTGGTGACCCCGTGAGCGGCGGGGCGCTCGTCGTCGCCGTCGACTGCTCGACGACGGCGGCCAAGGCCGTCGTGGTCGACGACGACGGCGCCGTGGTCGCCGCCGGCGCGAGCCCGCTCGAGACGAGGACGCCGCGGCCCGGGTTCCACGAGCAGGACGCGCGCGCCTGGTACTCCGCGACCGTCGCCGCGGTGCGCGACGCCGTCGGCGCGCTGCCTGCCGCCGACCGGGACCGTGTCGTCGCGCTGGCGATCACCCACCAGCGCGAGTCGTTCGTGCTGCTCGACGCGGCAGGAGAGCCCCTGCGGCCCGCCGTGCTCTGGGTGGACTCCCGGGCGCACGCGCAGATCGCCGCCCTCGGGTCCCGCCCGCTGGCCGACGGACGGTCGGTCCACGGCGTCTCGGGCAAGCCCCCGGACACGACGCCCGCGCTCTACAAGCTCGCGTGGCTCGCCGAGCACGAGCCCGACGCCGTGCGATCGGCCTCTCGCGTCGCCGACGTGCAGGCCTACCTGGCGCTGCGCCTGACCGGCCGGCTCGTCACGAGCCGCGCGAGCGCCGACACGCTCGGGCTCTTCGACCTCGCGCGTCTCGACTGGTCGCCCGAGCTCGTCGCCGCGGCCGGGCTCCGCGAGGACCAGCTCCCTAGGCTCGTCGACGGCGGCGAGGCGATCGGCGAGCTGTTGCCCGACGTCGCCGCAGAGCTGGGCCTGCCACGGCCCGTGCCGCTCGTCGCCGGGATCGGTGACGGGCAGTCGGCCGGGCTCGCGCTCGGCGTCGAGGAGCCGGGGATCGCGTACCTCAACCTGGGCACGTCGATGGTGTGCGGGGTGTCGTCGGACGGCTACCTGACCAGCCCGGCGTTCCGCACCCTGGCCGGGGTGCGGCCGGGGACGTACGTGCTCGAGACCGTGCTCAACGCGGCCGCGTACGTCGCGTCGTGGGCCGCCCGGTTCGCGGGTTCCGACGTCGGGGCGATGGAGGCGGCGGCGACACAGATCCCGCCCGGCGCCGAGGGGCTGCTGGTGCTCCCCTACTGGAACGCCGCGCAGACGCCGCACTGGGACCCGCTCGCGCGCGGCGCCGTCGTCGGCTGGCACGGGCGGCACACCACGGCCCACCTGTACCGGGCCGTGCTCGAGGGTGTGGCGCTGGAGCTGCGGCTCCAGCTCGAGCTGCTCGAGGACGCGACGGGCACGCCGGTGCGCGAGCTGCGGGCCGTGGGCGGCGGGGCGCGCTCGCCCCTGTGGGCGCAGATCGTGGCGGATGCGACCCGCCGGCCGGTCCGGGTCTGCGCGGACGGCGAGGTCTCGGCCGCCGGCGCCGCCCTCCAGGCAGCGGCGTTCGCCCAGCGGCGTGGGCCTGAACCTGGCCCTGTCACGCCACCGCAGCAGGGCCAGAGTCTCTCCCACGGCGGCGGGCAGTTCGTCGCCCGGGGGCGGAACGTGCTGCCCGACGACGCTGCGGCCGCCGTCTACGACCGGCTCTTCGCCGCCTACCGCGGGCTGTACCCGGCGCTCAGGGAGACGTTCGCGCTGCTCGGGTCCGCCGCTGGTTGAGCTTGTCGAAACCCTCGTGGGTGGGTTTCGACAAGCTCAACCAGCGGCGGCTTCGCGTCAGCCTTTCGTGAGGGTCAGGCCCTCCGTCAGCGCGTCGTCCGGGCGGTCGACCACCACCGTCGTGCCGTCCTGGACGTCGCCCGCGAGGAGCATGCGGGCCAGGCGGTCGCCGATCTCGCGCTGCACCAGGCGGCGCAGCGGGCGCGCGCCGTAGGCCGGGTCGAAGCCCTCGAGGGCCAGCCACTCGCGGGCGGCCGGAGTCACCTCCAGCTGGATCCGCCGGTCCGCGAGCCGGCCCGCGAAGGCCCGCACCTGCAGGTCCACGATCTGCCCCAGCTCGTCGAGCGAGAGCGCGTCGAAGACCACGACGTCGTCGAGCCGGTTGAGGAACTCCGGCTTGAACGACGCGCGGACCGTCGCCAGGACCGCCTCGCGCTTGGTCTCCTCGTCGAGGGCCGGGTCCACGAGGAACTGCGAGCCGAGGTTCGAGGTCAGCACGAGGATCACGTTGCGGAAGTCGACGGTGCGGCCCTGGCCGTCGGTCAGCCGGCCGTCGTCGAGCACCTGCAGCAGGATGTCGAAGACCTCGGGGTGCGCCTTCTCCACCTCGTCGAGCAGCACCACCGAGTAGGGCCGACGGCGCACCGCCTCGGTGAGCTGGCCGCCCTCCTCGTACCCGACATACCCAGGCGGTGCGCCGACGAGGCGCGCGACGCTGTGCTTCTCGCCGTACTCCGACATGTCGATGCGCACCATGGCGCGCTCGTCGTCGAACAGGAAGTCCGCGAGCGCCTTGGCCAGCTCCGTCTTGCCGACGCCGGTGGGGCCGAGGAAGAGGAACGACCCGGTGGGGCGGTCGGGGTCGGCGACGCCCGCGCGGGCACGGCGGACCGCGTCCGAGACCGCGGCGACCGCGGCGGTCTGCCCGATGAGCCGGGCGCCGATGACGGACTCCATCGACAGGAGCTTCTCCGTCTCGCCCTGCAGCAGGCGGCCGGCGGGGATTCCTGTCCAGGCGGCGACGACCTCGGCGATCTCGTCGGCGCCGACCTTGTCGGAGATCATCGGGGCCTTCGTGGCCACCGCCTCGTCCTGCTCCTCGGCGCGCTGGGCGGCGAGGAGCTCCTTCTCGACGGCGGGGATCTCGCCGTACTGGATGCGCGCGGCGGCCTCGAGCTCGCCGTCGCGCAGCTTGCGCTCGGCGTCCACGCGCAGCTCGTCGAGGCGGGCGCGCAGGTCGCCGACCCGGTTGTGGCCTGCCTTCTCGGCCTCCCACCGGGCGGTGAGCGCGGCGAGGGCCTCGCGCTTGTCGGCGAGCTCGGCGCGAAGGCGGCCGAGGCGCTCGACCGAGGCAGCGTCCGTGGACTCGGAGAGCACGACCTCCTCCATCTCGAGGCGCGTGACGGCGCGCTGCAGCTCGTCGATCTCGATGGGGCTCGAGTCCAGCTCCATCCGGAGCCGGGACGCGGCCTCGTCGACGAGGTCGATCGCCTTGTCCGGGAGCTGGCGCCCCGAGATGTACCGGTCGCTCAGGGTCGCCGCGGCGACCAGCGCGGAGTCGGCGATCGTCACCTTGTGGTGCGCCTCGTACCGCTCCTTGAGCCCGCGCAGGATCGCCACCGTGTCCTCGACGGACGGCTCCCCCACGAACACCTGCTGGAACCGCCGCTCGAGCGCCGGGTCCTTCTCGATGTGCTCGCGGTACTCGTCGAGCGTCGTCGCGCCCACCATGCGCAGCTCGCCGCGGGCGAGCATGGGCTTGAGCATGTTGCCCGCGTCCATCGCACCCTCGCTCCCGGCGCCCGCGCCGACGACGGTGTGCAGCTCGTCGATGAAGGTGACGACCTCGCCGTCGGACGACTGGATCTCCTCGAGCACCGCCTTGAGGCGCTCCTCGAACTCGCCGCGGTACTTGGCGCCCGCGACCATGCTGGCGAGGTCCAGGGCGACCAGGCGCTTGCCGCGCAGCGAGTCGGGCACGTCGCCCGCGACGATGCGCTGGGCCAGCCCCTCGACGACGGCCGTCTTGCCGACGCCGGGCTCACCGATGAGCACGGGGTTGTTCTTGGTGCGCCGGCTCAGCACCTGGATGACTCGGCGGATCTCGGCGTCGCGGCCGATCACCGGGTCGAGCCTGCCGTCGCGGGCGCGCTGGGTGAGGTCGGAGCCGTACTGCTCGAGGGCCTTGTAGGTGCCCTCGGGGTTGGGGGAGGTGACGCGTGAGGAGCCGCGGACGGCAGGCAGCGCGGCGCGCAGCGCGTCGGCCGTCGCGCCGCCGTCCGCGAGCGCCTGCGCGGCGGGCGACTGCCCGGCGGCGATGCCGATGAGCAGGTGCTCGGTGGACACGTACTCGTCGCCGAGGCCCTGCGCCTCCTTCTGGGCGTTGTCGAGCACGACGGCGGTGGCGCGGCTCGCGGACGGTTGGGCGGTGCTGGTGCCGGTCGCGCTCGGGAGGGCGACCAGGGCGGCGCGCACCTTGCGGCCGATCTCCTGGGTGCTCGCGCCGACGGCGTCGAGCAGCCCGACGGCGACGCCGCCCTGCTGCGCGAGCAGCGCGGCGAGCAGGTGGACGGGCTCGAGCTGGGGGTTGCCGGCCGCGGACGCCGACTGGACGGCGTCGCCGAGGGCCTGCTGCGACATGGTGGTGAACTTCGTGTCCATCGATGCTCCGGTAGAGGGTTGACAGGGGCTTGAGGGGGAAACCGGACCAAGTTGAGTCTATTCCGCTCAACTTTGAAGGCAACCCGGTGAGCCGGTGAGCCGGTGCGGAGCGGGGCCCTGATGGTGACGACGCAGTGGCCGCGACCGGCTCGCCAGACGAAACCCCGTCGCCGCTTGTGCCTCTCGCGGGGTTGCTCGTCGTGAGTCGCGGTAGTAGCAGCATCTTGTTGCCGTGAGACCGTGCAGGTCA
This sequence comes from Xylanimonas sp. McL0601, assembly GCF_049852175.1. Classification (GTDB taxonomy): domain Bacteria; phylum Actinomycetota; class Actinomycetes; order Actinomycetales; family Cellulomonadaceae; genus Xylanimonas. Next base: position 563,537 of record NZ_CP187527.1, on the reverse strand, counting down.
GCCCGCAAATCTTCCGATTGACAGGTCGAATGGCCGCCTCCAAGATGCGACCACCAAGTTCCTCTCACGGAAGGTCTTGAACATGCGAAACAGGCTGCACATGAAGGCCGCCGGTGCGGTGATCGCCGGTGGCGCTCTGCTCATCGCTGCGGCAGCGCCGGCCAGCGCGGCGACGTTGAGCGGGTTCCGCTCGTGCGGGGCCGCCAAGATCGTTGCCCTTGCGAGCGTCAGCAGCGGGACGACGAAGGCCGTTGTTGGCTCCTGGACCGAGACCCGGACGCTCGGAACCAACGCCGCAGCCAACTGGTACTCCAACCAGCAGGCGGGGGACTGGGCCATTGCGGCCCCGACCGTGCTGAGCGCTTCCTCGTCCTGCGTGTCGACGGTCTGAGAAGTGGGAAGCAGGCCGGGTCGGGCGCTGTCGGTGCCGTTGCTCGTCCTGGTCACAGCGTTGGTGTCGGCATGTTCCGTCGGCGCGGCGGCCTCGCGTGGTGACGCCGGTGATGAGCCCTCGACGCCGGGCGGGGGTTACGCCTATCTGGACCAGGTTGACGCGAACGGCTTGATCGACGGGTTGACGTACTCGCAGTTCTTCGGCCGCAAGGTGTTCGACTGCATCGTCGGTGAGGGGTGGACAACGATCACCCTGAAGGAGGACGGCGCCTACGGCGGTGATGTGCCCGAGGAACAGCGGGATGCATACGACGCGAGTCAGGACCGGTGCCAGGAGAAGGTCGAGGCCATGTTCCCAACTCCGGTGATGTCGGATCGGGCGATCCGAGAGCGGTACGGCTATGAGCTGAAGACGCGGCAGTGTCTGATCACTCAGGGGTACTCGATCTCGGAGCCGCCGTCGGTCGAAGTCTGGCTCGAGCAGTTCAAGAACCCGCAGGACGGGTTGTGGCTGCCGTATGCGGAGGTGGGCGCCGTGGGCGTCGGCGCGTCGCAGGAACTGAGGTCAGCGTGCCCTGATCCGGCCGACCGGTTCTACCAGCCGTGACGGGTTCACGGTTCGGGCGCCGACCGTCGATGGTCTTCCTGGTCGCGGCCCTGGTCATCGCTGTGGCCGGGGCCGCGGGTGGGTGGAGCGTCTCGCAGGTTCTGGCGCCCGCCGCGTCGGCGGCGTCTCAGGCGCCGTACGCGGTGGTCGCGGTGGTCGCGGGTGAGGTTGGGGCCTCGGTTCGGCTGAACGCTGTGGCGCAGTGGACTCCCCGGCCCGCGGGGACCAATCGCGCATCGGGCATCGTGACCGGGGTGGAGCTCGACCCTGCACACGCGGTGGCGAACGGCGCGGTGCTCTACCGGGTCGATGAGCGCCCGGTCGTGGTGGCACACGGCGCGGTTCCCGCGTACCGCGATCTGGGGTCGGGGGCGCGAGGCGAGGACGTGGCGCAGCTGCAGCAGATGCTCACCGACCTGGGCGCGCGCGAGGGTCCGCCGTCTGGGGTCTTCGACGCGGGCACGGCAGCCGCCGTGCGACGGTGGCAGCGAGACCTGGGCCTGACGCGGACCGGAGCCGTAGCACTCGGCGACTTGATCTTCGTCCCCCAGGCGCTGCCGGGGCGTCTGAGCCTGGACTCCTCGATCGTGGCGCGTGATCTGAGTCTGGAGGGTGGCGAGGCGGCGGTGTTGGGGTTGCCGGAGTCGCCGGACTTCACGATGACGGTCAGCGCGGACCAGGCGGCCACATTCCCTGACGGCACGCAGGTCTTGCTGAGCGGTGTGGGTGACGCGCAGTGGCCCTCGGTGGTAGGTGGGCGTACGCCGGGCGATGACGACACGGTAGTGCTGACGCTCACGGCGCCCGATGGCGGGACGATCTGCGGCGCCGACTGTGATCAGGTCGCGGTCGGCGGCGCGACACAGCTCGGAGCGCAGGTCGTGACGGTGCCGACGGTCACCGGACTGGTCGTTCCGGTCGCCGCGTTGCAGACGACAGGGGACGGCGCCACCGAGGTGACAGATTCCGCGGGTCACCGCCACCCAGTCCACGTCCGGGCCAGTGCGAACGGGCTGACAGTGATCACGGGTGTAGCGGCGGGTACCCAGCTCCGGATCCCAGCGGGCGCGACGCCGTGACCGACGGCCTGGCCTGCGAGGGCATCTCGTTCGGGTACGGGCGTGGCCCAGCGATCCTGACCGAGTGGTCGCAGGAGTTCGCTCCAGGACAAGTGACCGCGTTGACCGGGGCATCCGGCAGAGGCAAGTCGACGCTGCTGTACCTACTGGGGTTGATGGTCCGCCCCCGGTCGGGCACCATCCGGCTCGATGGGCGGCTCCTGACGGGATTGCCCGACGCTCGGCGGGCGCACATGCGGGCGTCCACCTACGGATTCGTGTTCCAGGACGCGGCTCTCGACCCGACGCGGACAGTGCTGGACAACGTGCTGGAGACCACGCTGTACCGGCGTGAAGACCGGGGTGCACGCGTCCGCCGGGCGCGTGAGCTCCTCGAGTGCATGGGAGTTCAGGTCCCGGCCGACAGACGTCCGGGTCAGGTATCGGGCGGGCAGGCCCAGCGGATCGCGGTGTGCCGTGCGCTGTTGCACCGTCCGCACGTGCTCCTGGCAGACGAGCCGACGGGCAATCTCGACGCCGGCAGTGCCGGCGTCGTGATGGCCGCGATGTCCGATGTCGCCGCCGACGGCGGTGTCGTCGTCGTGGCCACCCACGATCCGCAGCTCATGCGGCATTGCGACCGGGTGGTGTCCCTGTGACGGCGCATGCACGCGCGGTGGCCCGCGAGGCGATCGCCGTCGCACGCTCGGCCCCGGTCGCATCCGCGGTGACGGTCCTGGCCGTGGCCGCCATGTGCGTCGCCGTCCTGCTGACCCAGGGACGCACGGCGGCCACGCAGCAGCAGGTTCTCCAGACCCTCGACGACGCCGGGTCACGCACCGTCACGATCAGCGCCCAGACCGACGCCGGCATCACTACCTCGGTGATCGACCGCGTCGCGGCCATCGACCACATCTCCTGGTCCGGCGTGTTCTCCGGAGCACGCGATGTCGTCGCCACCGACGGCGGGATCAAGGTCGCACTGCGCGACGCCTACAGCACTGACCTGGACACCGCGGTCCCGGCCGTCCCAGACACAGCGTTCGCCTCACCTCTGGCCCTGTCCCGGCTGGGTCTGATCGACCGATACGGCGCCGTCCGCACCATCGCCGGCCACACCTATGGCGTCGCCGGCACACTGCACACGCCCGAACCGCTGGCTTTCATGGAGCCGCTGGTCTTGGTTCCCCGGACGCCCACCGGCACCGAGTCCGTCGGGTTGATCGTTGTTCTGGTTGACGCGCCCCAGAACGTGTCCGCCGTGGCGAACGCGGTGACGGCGGTGCTCGGGGCGACCGACCAGAGCAAGGTCACCGTGGCCACGAGCGAGAACCTGGCAGCGCTACAGACCAGCGTCGGCGCCACCATGTCCGCGTCCTCGCGGATCCTCGTGCTGGGCATCCTGATCCTGACCGGCCTGCTCATCGCGCTCCTGCAATCCGGGCTCGTGCTCATGCGCCGCAAGGACTACGGCCGACGGCGCGCCCTGGGCGCCACGCGCACCGTCATCGTCGCGCTCGTCCTGGCCCAGATCGTCTCCCTCGCCATCGCCGGCGCGCTGGCGGGAACCCTCGGGACCACCGTGGCGCTCCGGGTGACGGGCCAGCCTTCCGCGCCCGCCGACTTCACCCTCGCCATCGGCGTACTCGCCGTACTCATCACGGCCGTCGGCGGACTCGCCCCCGCCGTCGTCGCCGCCCGACGCGACCCACTGCTCGAGCTGCGCGTGCCCTGAGTCGCTCACCCGGTTGAGTGAGACGTTGGTGGGCAGGTCACCGGGGTGTGCACGCAATCTGCGCTGCGCGTCGACCCCTGGCACCATGGGCGCCATGCAGAGCGGCATGAAGGTCGGCGCGGACTGGCGGCCCGACGTCCTGGGCGACGAGTTCGAGCAGCGCACCCTCCCCTTGCCCGACGGCGCCGAGGCGACGCTCGTGCGCTACCTCCCCTCGCTGTCGTCCGACGACGGCGAGGCGGGCGGCTCCTCCGCGTCTGACACCGCGGAGCCGGCCGCGCGCAAGGTCGCCGTGCTCTACGTGCACGGGTTCGTCGACTACTTCTTCCACAGGCACGTCGCGCGCGCCCTCGCCGACGCCGGGTATGCCTTCTACGCCGTCGACCTGCGCGGGTACGGGCGTTCGATGGCGGCGCACACGGCGGCCGGCCGTGACGCGAACATCGTCAAGGACATCGCGGTGCATGCCCAGGACCTCGACGTCGCGGCGGCGACCGTGCGCGCCGCCGGGCACGAGCGGCTCGTGGTGCTGGGCCACTCGATGGGCGGTCTCGTCGCCACGCTGTGGGCGGCGGGACGCCGCGGGCGGGCGGACGCCCTCGTGCTCAACAGCCCCTGGTTCGACCTCAACGAGAGCTGGCTGCTGCGCGGGCCCGTGACGCGCGTGATCGACGTCGTCGGGCGCGTGGCTCCCCGGCTCGCCGTCGGCGCGCTCGGCGGGTACTACGCGCGTGCCCTGCACACGGGCTCGGGCGGCGAGTGGGACTTCGACCTCACGTGGAAGCCGTATGACGGGTTCCCCGTCCGCGCCGGGTGGTTCCTGTCCGTGCGCGCGGCCCACCGGCGCGTGCGGCGCGGCGTCGACGTCGGCGTGCCGGCGCTCGTGCTGGCGTCGACACGGTCGGGCCCGCACCGCAAGCGGCACGACGAGCTCGTGACCACCGACTCCGTGCTGGACGTCGAGCAGATCCGGCGCGGCGCGCAGCACATCGGCGAGGACGTGCTGTTCGTCCCCGTCGAGGGCGGTGCGCACGACCTGGCCCTGTCGCCCCGGCCGGCGCGCGAGGAGTACCTGAACACCGTCGTGGCCTGGCTCGGCGCGCGGGTACCCGCCTGACCGGGCTCAGCCCTCCCGGCGCGGGCCGTCGAACAGCAGCGCCGCGCGGTAGGCAGGCTCGCCCCACTGGGCGATCCGGTCGAGCGTCGCCACCGGCAGCGGCAGGTCGGCCCCGTCCAGCCACGACTCGCCCAGGTGGGAGTCGGTCCACGGGTCGTTCGCCACGACGACGCCTCCGCGGACCGCGTGGAGCGTGATCCAGTGCGGGCACGGCTCTGCATGCATGGGGTGCTGGTCGATGAGCACCAGGGCGGTGCCTCCGGCCGCCACGTGGGCCACGACCTCGTCGACGCCGAAGTCGCGTGTCTCGACCGCGAGCCCCGCGGCCAGCGCGCGGTCGCGGAACCCGCGCTGGATGAACGCGCGGGTATCGCGGTCCCACTCCGCCGGGACGCACTCGAGGAGGATCGGGTCGGCGGTCGAGATGAGCACGCGCGGGCGGTGGCCGCGGGCTGCCGCGGCGACGGCGAGGCCGAACGGGTCGCTGCCGACGACGGTGTTGACCTCGCGGTATACGTCGATCTCGGCCTGCCGGGCCAGCAGCGAGACATCGCCCTCCGCGGCGAACGCCGTGCCGAGCGCGACCGGGCCGCAGGTCAGCTCCGTCGTCTGGCGGTAGTAGGGCACCGGGGTGGGCGCGGGCCCGCCGTCGAGCCAGAGGGCCAGGCCAGCCGGGACGTCGTGAGGCCCCTGCGGGAACGACGCCCCGCCGAGCGGTGCGGCGACGTCGGCGAACCCGGCGGCGCGCGCGGTGGCGGCGAGCGCCGCCGCGCCCGCGACGGACCGCTCGTCCAGCTCGACCTTGACGACGACCGCGCCCGCTCCGCGCGCGTGGCTCACGACGGCGGCCAGCAGCTCGGGGGCGGCCTCATCGTCGGCCAGCCACCAGCCGGCCACCTTCTCGTACGCCGTGAGCGGGCGGTGCACGGTGAAGGCCACACCCTGGACCCGCCCCGCGGTGCGGACGACGTGCAGGGTGCGCACCTGGAACGGACCGGCAAGGTCCCACCGCTCGGCCAGCGCGGCCACCACCAGCGGGACCGCGTCGCGGGACGGCGCGCCCGTCACGGTCACGGCCTCGACGGCGGTCGGGGCGAGGTGCCGACCGGCGGTCCTGGTGGGGATGGTCTCGGTGGGAGTCATGCGAGTGTCTCCTGCGTGCGTCGTCCGGGCACGGAGGCGAGGAGCCGCCGCGTGTACTCGTGCCGCGGGGCACCCAGGACGTCGTGGACAGGGCCGCTCTCGACCACGACGCCGTCCTTCATGACGACGACGCGGTCCGCGACCTGCCGCACCACGTCCAGGTCGTGGGAGACGAACAGCAGCGACAGCCCGAGACGGTCACGGAGGTCGACGAGAAGGTCGAGGATCTGCGCCTGGACGGAGACGTCCAGGGCGGAGACCGGCTCGTCGCACACCAGCAACCGAGGGCGCGGGGCGATCGCGCGAGCGATCGCGACGCGCTGACGCTCGCCGCCCGACAGGGCCCGAGGCTTGCGCGCAGCGTATGACTCTGGTAGGCGAACCTGGTCGAGCAGCGCAGGGATCTCAGATGCCGGGCGACCGCCTGCCCGCAGCGCCTCGGCCAGGGTCTCCCCGACCGTCAGCGCGGGGTTGAGCGCGGAGTACGGGTCCTGGAACACGATCTGCACCGCGCGGGGGTCGCGGCGCACCCCGCCGCGGCGGCCCGACGCCGGCGTGCCGGGCTCTCCCGAGTGCTCGACCGTCCCGCCGTCGGGCGTGTCGAGCCCGACGACGCACCGGGCGAGCGTCGTCTTGCCGGAGCCGGACTCCCCGACGACGCCGACGCACTCCCCAGGCCCGACCTCGAGGTCGACGCCGCGGAGCGCAAGGACGGACCCGAAGGCGCGCTCGACCTGGCGGACGCTGAGCACGGGCTCCGTTCCGGGGGCCGGGCGCGCGAGGTCGATGCCCGCGAGGTCGATGCCCGCGGCCCCCGGCGCCTTGTCCCGGGGCGACGGCGCGAGCGCCGAGCGCGACAGCGTCAGTGTCGCGTCCGCGCGCTCGGCCGCCAGCCGGAGGTCGTGCGTGATGAGCACGACGCCCAGCCCGTGGCGGGACTGCAGCCCGCCGACCAGGTCGAGGATCTCCGCCTGGGTGGTGACGTCGAGCGCGGTGGTCGGCTCGTCGGCGATGAGCACCCGCGGGTCGGCCGCGAGCGCCGCCGCGATCGCCACGCGCTGCCGCTGCCCGCCCGAGAGCTCGAACGGGTAGGCCCGCGCCACGCGCTCCGGCAGCCCCACCTCGCCGAGTCGGGCGAGCACGGCCTCGCGTCGGCGGCCGCGGTCGCGGCGGACGGCGTCGGGCAGCGCAGCGGCGATCTGCTCGCCGCAGCGGTGCACCGGGGACAGGCTGGTGAACGGGTCCTGCAGCAGCAGCACGATGCCGCCGGCGCGCAGGCGCCGCCAGGTGCGCTCGGGCGCGCGCAGGTCGACCGGGGCGTCGCCGAGGGTCACGGAGCCGTCGGCCCGTAGGCCGCGCGGCAGCAGGCCGGTGAGCGCCTTGGCGGTCAGGGACTTGCCCGAGCCGGACTCGCCGAGGACGGCAAGGGTCGCTCCCGCGTCGACGGTGAGGTCGACCCCCTCGACGATCGGCCCGTCGGGGCCGGTGACGGTGATGCCGCGGGCCTCGAGGAGCGCGCTCATGCGGCCACCCCCTCGGCACGGTCGGCGAGGCGGTCGCCGAGCAGGTTGACCGCCGTCGAGACGGCGATGATGAGCAGGCCCGGCACGATCGCGGCGGCAGGGTTGGTGAACAGCAGGTTCCGCGCGTCGGAGAGCTGGCGGCCCCAGTCGGCGGAGGCGGGCGAGACGCCCAGCCCGAGGAACGACAGGGACGACATCGACACCAGCCCGTAGGCGACGTTGAGGAAGAGGTTCGCCAGGATCACTGGCCGCACGTTCGGCAGCACGTGCCGCACCACGATGCGGGCCGCGGGCACCCCGAGGACGCGCGGCGCCTCGATGTACGGCTTGCCGCGCTCGGCGGCGACGGCGGCACGCACCAGCCGGATGTCCGCCGGGGAGAACAGCACGACGAGCAGCGCGACGGTGACCCAGTACCCGCCGTCGACGAGGCCGGCCACCACGATGGCGAGCAGCATGCCGGGCAGCGCCAGGACCAGGTCGGTCCAGCGGCCGACGAGGGCGTCGAGCCAGCCGCCGGCCCACCCGGCGAGCGAGCCCAGCACCACGCCCAGCGCCGTCGAGCCAGCGGCGATGACCAGCGGGCCCAGCACCGCCGAGCGCGTGCCGGCGACGGTGAGCGCGAGGATGTCGCGGCCCAGGTCGTCGGTGCCGAACAGGTGGCCGGGCGTCCCCGCAGGGGTCACGCCCAGGACCAGGTCCTGGGCCGTGGCGTCCGGCACGATCCACGGCGCGGCGACGGCCCACACGGCGACGACGGCGACCACCACGAAGGCGGCCCACGCCGTCGGCGGGACGCGGCGGAGCGCCCTGGCGCTCACCGCGACGGCCGTCATCGGGCCACCGCCCGACGGCGCAGCCGCGGGTCGGCGAGCACGTGCAGCAGGTCGACCGCGAGCGCGACGAGCGCGACCGCGGCGGCCACCAGCAGGGTCACGGACTGGACCACGGGCACGTCCTTGAAGGTGATCGAGTCGACGAGCAGCGAGCCGAGCCCGGGCAGCGCGAACGTCACCTCGACGAGCACGGTGCCGCCCACGAGCGCGGTGAGGGTCAGGCCGACCGCCGCGAGCACAGGACCGGCGGCGTTGGTGAGGTACAGCCGGGCGACGCGCAGCGGCGCGAGCCCGCGGGCGCGCGCGAAGGTCACGTAGTCCTCCTCGAGCTCGCGCGCGACGGCGGCACGCGTGACCTTGACGACGACGGCGGCCAGGCCGGTGGCCAGGGCGATCGCCGGGAGCATGAGGTGCCGCACGACGTCGGCGAACCCCTCGCCCGTCCCGTAGACCGGGAACCAGCCGAGCCGCAGCGCGAGCACGTACAGCAGGAGCAGGGAGACGGCGAAGGTGGGCGCGCTGACGCCCACCACCGCACCGCCGACCACGAGCCGGTCCCACACCCGGCCGCGCGTGCGCGCCGCGAGGACCCCGAGCGGCACGCCGACGACGACGGCGAGCGCCGCGGCCAGCCCCCCGAGCAGGGACGTGTAGCCGAGGCGCTCGCCGATCATCGTCGCGACCGGCGAGCCCGTGCGGACCGACGTGCCGAGGTCACCGCGCAGCACGCCCGCGAGCCACCGCCCGTACTGGACGGGCAGCGGGTCGTCGAGGTGGTAGGCCGCGCGGATCGCGGCGATCGCCTCGGGCGTGGCCTTGCGCGTGCCCACGAGCGTGCGGGCCAGGTCGCCGGGCGCCAGGTGCACCAGGGCGAACACGATCACCGAGATGACCAGCAGCAGCCCTAGGGTCGCCGCGAGGCGCCCGGCGACGTGCCGTGCCATCAGCGCACCGTGATCGCGTTCGGCCAGGCGCCGAGGAACAGGTACGGCGTGTACTCGTCGACCTTCAGGTCGTGCGCGACGGCGGTCGCGGCCTGGCCCCACCACAGCGGGATCGCCGCGACGTCGGTGTTGGCCTGCGTGTTCGCCGCGATGATGTCGGCCACGCGCGCCTTCGGGTCGGTCTCGGTGCTCGCGTCCGTGAGCGACTGCGCGACCTTCGGGTTGCGGTATCCGTAGGGGTTGTCGGGGCGCAGGTACCAGCCGATGACCTCGCCCGGGTCGCCCGTCGTCGAGAAGTACCAGGTGTAGTGCAGGCCGCGCGTCTCGTCGTCGAGCGAGGTGATCCACTGCTCGATCGGCACCTCGGTGACCTTGAGGTCGATGCCGATGGTCTTGAGGTTCTCGGCCAGCGCGAGCGCGGCCTTGCCGAGCTGCGGGCCCGTGGCCGGGTAGGCGAGCTCGGCCGAGAAGCCGCCGGGCACGCTCGACTGCGCGAGCTCGGCCTTCGCGGCGTCGAGGTCGAACCCGAGCTGCGGCAGGCCCGCGAGCAGGCTGTTCGCCTCGTCCTCGCCGACGACGGCGCCAAGCTGCTCCGGGGTCGGGAAGCCGAGCGCAGGTTCGCCGTGGCCGTGCAGGATCGAGGTCACGATGGCGTCGCGGTCGACGGCGTGCGCGATGGCGCGGCGCACGTGGACGTCGTCGAACGGCTTGACGTCCTGGTCGAGCTGGAGGCCGACGTAGGAGTGGTCCGAGGCGAAGAGGACGTCGGTGTCGCCGGCGCCCTTCCACGCGTCGACCTGGTCGAGCGGCACGTTGAGCGCGATGTCGATGTCACCCGAGCGGCGGGCCAGGAGGCGCGTGTTCTCGTCGGGGATGAAGTCGAAGCGGACGGTCTTGTAGCGCGCCGGGCCGCCCCACCACGTGTCGTCGGCCGCGAACGTGGCGTGCGAGTCGGGCGCGAACTCGACCGCCTTGTACGGGCCGCTGCCGAGGCCGGGGGCGCCCGACGTGCCGGCCGGCGAGTGCTTCTCGCCGTAGGCGCGCGACGTGATCCACAGGGCGCCCGCGTTGGTGACCGTCGACAGGAAGGTCACGTTCGGCTGGGCGAGGGTGATCGTGACCTCCTGCGCGCCGGTCTGCGCGACCGTGAGCTCGGGCCAGTACGACGCCGTGCTCGGCGAGGCGACCGGGTCGCGCGCGCGGTCGAGCGAGTAGAGGACGTCGTCGACGGTGACGGGCGTGCCGTCGGAGAACCGGGCGTCCTTACGGATCTGGAAGACGTAGGTCTTCGCGTCCGGCGTCTTCCAGGACTCGGCGATCGCGGGCTGCAGCTTGCCGTCGGCGGCGACGCCGAGCAGGCCCTCGGCGGAGATCGCGGCGACGTAGTAGTTGAGGATGCCGCCCTCGACGGCCGGGTCGAGCGACGACAGCGACCCCGGGAGCCCGACGACGAGCGTGTCCTTCGCGGCGCCGCTGCCCCCGCCGTCGGAGCCGGAGGGCTCGGACGGGGCACAGGCCGCGAGGAGGGCGGTGGCCAGCAGGGTGAGCGCGGCGATGCCGCGACGCGCGCGTGCACGCGGAAGGAACGTCATGGGTTCTCCTCGGGCCAGGACGAGGCGTTCGTCGCGATGGACCGGCGGGATCGTAGCGCTGTGCCCACGTTTCGGACAAAATCCGTCCGATGGGCGGAAGCGGTGGTTCCGCGGCACATCGCGCCACGTGTCCGATTCCCGCTAGCCCTGTGCGCGTCGCTTCGGTGAGGATGGCCGTATGACCGTCACCCAGACCGCCGAGTTCGCCGAGCGGTACCGCGCGATCGCGGCGCGCGACACGCGGTTCGACGGGCAGTTCTTCACCGCCGTCCGCACCACGGGGATCTACTGCCGGCCATCATGCCCGGCGCGGACGCCGCGCCCGGAGAACGTCACGTTCTATCTCACCTCCGCCGCCGCGCACGAGGCCGGGTACCGCGCCTGCAAGCGCTGCCTGCCCGAGGCCGCGCCCGGCACGCCCGCCTGGAACCTGCGGCGCGACCTCGCCGGGCGGGCGATGCGGCTCGTGGCCGACGGCGTCGTCGACCGGGAAGGCGTCGAGGGGCTGGCGGTGCGCCTCGGGTACAGCGCCCGGCACGTGCACCGGCTGCTGGTCGCGGAGCTCGGCGCCGGCCCGCTCGCGCTGGCCCGGGCACAGCGTGCCCAGACCGCGCGGGCCCTGCTCGTGGGCACGGAGCTGCGACTGGCGGACGTCGCGTTCGCGGCCGGCTTCGGCTCGATCCGCCAGTTCAACGACACGCTCCTGGAGATCTTCGCCACGACGCCGGGAGCCCTCCGCGCCTCCGCAGCGCGCACGGCGGCGGCCCGCTCCGGCGGCGGGCACGGCAGGGCCACCGCCGTCGAGCCGGTGCGGCTCGAGCTCTCGCTGCCCGTGCGGCAGCCGTTCGACGCGCCCGGGATCTTCCGGTTTCTCGCCGTGCGCGCCGTCGCCGGCGTCGAGGCGGCGTCGGTGCTCGACGGCGGGGTGCTGCGGTACGCGCGGACGCTCGACCTCCCGCACGGCCCGGCGGCGGCTGAGGTGACGGCGACCCCCGGCGGGCCGTCCGGGCACCGGGGCTCGCGCGCCGGGGTGTGGGAGCTGCGCCTGCGCGTCGAGCTCGCCTCCCTCGCCGACGTCGCGACCGCCGTCGCGCGCGTGCGCCGGCTGCTCGACCTCGACGCCGACCCGGTCGCCGTCGACGCGGCCCTCGTCGCCGACCCCGTGCTCGCGCCGCTGGTCGCGGACACCCCGGGGATCCGCGTGCCCGGGGCCGTCGACCCGCACGAGCTGGTGCTGCGGGCGATCGTCGGGCAGCAGATCTCCGTCGCGGCCGCGCGCACGCACCTGGGCCGGCTCGCCGCGACGCTCGGCACCCCCTACGCGTCCGGGTTCGAGGGGCTCACGACGCTCTTCCCGACGCCCGCCGCGATCGGCGCCGGCATCGCCGTGCCCGTCCCCGGCAGCCCCGAGGCGGCGGACCCTGAGCGCCCGCTGCGCCTGCCGGCGCGTGGCGTGGCCGCCGTCGTCGGCGCGGCGCGGGCGCTGGCCGACGGCGAGCTCGCCGTCGACGTCGGGGCGGACCCCGACGCGCTGCGGGCCACGCTCGTCGCCCTGCCCGGCGTCGGGCCGTGGACCGCGGCGTACGTCGGGATGCGTGTGCTCGGCGACCCGGACGCCTGGCTCGACGGGGACGTCGCGCTGCTGGCCGGTGCGGCCGCGGCCCGCGTCGCACCGCCGTCGGACCTGCCTGCGGGCCGCCGCCATCGCGACCTGGCCGTCCGCGCCGCGGCCTGGGCGCCGTGGCGCTCGTACGCGGCGATGCACCTGTGGCACGCCGCCTCCGCCCCCTTCCCCCGTGTGAACGTCGAACGAGAGGAAATCGCATGACCACCGCCCGATCCGCCACCCTCACCACCCCCGACGGGAAGTTCACGATCGTCGCCGACGACGACGCCGTGCTCGCCTCCGGGTGGACCGACGACGTCGCGTCGCTGGTCGCCCTCGTGCACCCGACGCTGCGACCCGCTTCGGTCTCACCCGACGGCGCCGCCTCCCGCGGCGACGTCCTCGCGGACGCCGTCGCCGCCGTCGAGGCGTACTACGCCGGCGATCTCGACGCACCCGGGAAGGTGCCGGTGCGTCAGCGGTCCGGCGAGTTCCGGCAGCACGCGTGGGACGTGCTGCGCGACGTCGCGCCGGGGGACGTGGTGACGTACACGCAGTACGCCGAGCGGTCGGGGCGGCCGGCGGCGGTGCGCGCCGCAGCCGGGGCGTGCGCGATGAACGCGGCCGCGCTGTTCGTCCCGTGCCATCGGGTGTTGCGCACGGACGGGAGCCTCGGCGGCTTCCGCTACGGGCTGCCGGTGAAGGAGTCCCTCCTGACCCGCGAGTCCGCGCGGTAGACGTCCCGCGCTATCGCTCCGAGCCGCTCAGGTCGTCGGCGTCCAGGTCCTCCGGGCGCACCTTCCCCGTGCGGAACCCGGCGCGCCCCACCATGTGCGCCGCGACCGGGCTCGTGAGGAGCTGGAACACCACGACGAGCGCGAGCAGCGTGACCGCCGTCCAGCTGCGCAGCCGGAGCGCGGCACCCACCACCAGCAGGATCAGGCCCAGGACCTGCGGCTTCGTGACCGCGTGCATGCGCGCCAGGAGGTTCGTGAACCGCAGCACGCCGACGCCGGCCGAGAACGTCAGGAACGCGCCGAGCAGCAGGCAGACCGCCGCGGCGACGTCGGCCAGCGCCGTCCAGAACCCGGGCTCCACCTGGGTCATCGAGACCCCTCCTCGTCCTGCTCGTCGGAGGACGACGGCGGCGCGGCGTCGGCCTCGGCGCCGCGTCCGGCGTCTCGCGGGGCGTCCAGCGCGACCCGCCGGGCCGCCTCTTCGGCGGCGATCTCCTCGGCGGTGCGGATGCGGCCCTCGCCCTCGGGCTCGACGGCGGCGAAGCGCGCGATCGTCACGGACCCAATGAAGCCCACGAGCGAGAGCACCACGAGGATCGGGATCGACTCGGTGCGCCGGGACCATGCGGCCTCGACGGCGACGGCCCCGACGATCGTCGCGGTCAGGACGTCGAACGCGATGGTGCGGTCGAGCATCGAGGGCCCCCGCTCGAGCCGCACGAGTGCAAGCACCGCGGCGACGACGATCATCGCCGTCGCGACCACCGCGACGACGATCATGGCCGGTCCTCCGCACGGGGGTGCTTTCCGTCGCCGCCCCGGTGCTCTATCTCGCCGACACCGGGGGCTTGCGCCCTCTCCGTTCGCGCCCGCGCCAGCTCGGGCGGCATCGCCGTCGCCGTGCGCGACGCCGGGAGCCCCGCTCGGGTCAGGTCCGCACGCGAGGCGAACGCGCGCAGCACGCGCTCCTCCAGGCGGAGGGTCTGGGCGCGGACCGCGTCCGGGCCGCCGGAGCCCGCCAGGTCCAGGACGTGCACATACAGCACCGCCGCCTCGTCGTCGACCTCGACCACCAGCGAGCCGGGCACCAGCGACGACAGCTCCGCGGTCATCGTGAAGAGCACGTCCGGCGCCGGGCGCAGCGGCACCGCCACCACGCCGCCACGTGGCTGCGGCCCCGGCCGCAGCGCGGTCCAGGCGACCTGGAACGACGCCACGACGAGGTCCGCCCCGAAGCGAGCCACCAGCACGGTCACCGGCCACGGGCGGAACGCCCCGCGCACCCCCACGGGCGGCAGCGGCAGCACCGTCACGACCACGACGCCCAGCAGCGCGCCTGACACGAACGTCCCCCAGGCGATCGTGCCCCACAGGAGCATCCACAGGACGCCGAGCAGCAGGATCGTCGGCCACTGGGCCGCGACGCGGCGCCACCGGCGCCGCCGCACCTGCAGGGCGGGGGCAGCGCCGGCCATCAGTGCCCCACCTCGACGGCACGCTTGGTCTCCGGGCTCTCGACGGCGGAGCCGCCTATGCCGCGCTCCCCGCCGCCGGGGAACACCGCCTCGACGTACGAGCGCCCGTCCGTCAGGGCGTCCGCCGCCCGCTGCGCGTACCCGTAGACGGGCCCGGCCAGCACCGTGAGCGCCAGGCTGAACCCGACGAGCGCCGCCGTCGGCGCCACCATGCCCCGCGGGAGCCGTGCCTCGCCGACCGTCCCGGAGGCGATGCCCTCCGGCGCCGACTGCCAGAACGCCTTGTTCCAGGCCTTGACCAGCGCGTACAGGGTGAGCAGCGACGTCAGTACCGACCCGACGACCAGCACCCACGCGAGCGCCGACCCGTTGCGCACGCCCGCCTCGAGCAGCCCTACCTTGCCCAGGAACCCGGACAGCGGCGGGATCCCCGCCAGGTTCATCGCGGGCACGAAGAACAGCACCGCGAGCCCGGGCGCCACGCGCGCTAGGCCGCCCAGCCGGTCGAGCGACGTCGTGCCGCCTCGCCGCTCCACGAGCCCCACCACCAGGAACAGCGCCGTCTGCACGGTGATGTGGTGCACCACGTAGAAGATCGCCGCCGCCGTCGACGCCGATCCGGCGAGCGAGACGCCGAAGATCATGAACCCGATGTGGCTGACCAGGGTGAAGGACAGGAGTCGTTTGACGTCGTCCTGCGCGACGGCGCCCAGGATGCCCACGAGCATGGTCAGCAGCGCGAGCACCATGAGCACCTTGTCCACCTGCTCGGCGCCCGCTCCCCCGGCGGGGAACAGCAGCGTCTGCGTGCGGATGATCGAGTACACGCCCACCTTGGTGAGCAACCCGGCGAACACCGCCGTGACGGGCGCGGGCGCCGTCGGGTAGGAGTCGGGCAGCCACGCCGAGAGCGGGAAGATCGCCGCCTTGATCCCGAAGCCGAGAAGCAGCAGGAGCTGGATCGCGAGGCGCACCGCAGGGTCGACGTCGGGCAGGCGCTCGGCGAGCTGCGCCAGGTTGACCGTGCCGGTCGCGGAGTAGGTGAGACCCACGGCCATGAGGAACACGACCGAGCTGACCAGCGCGACGACGACGTACACGCTGCCGGCGCGGATCCGCTCGCCGGTGCCGCCGAGGGTGAGCAGCACGTACGACGCCGCGAGCAGCACCTCGAACCCGACGTAGAGGTTGAACAGGTCGCCGGCAAGGAACGCGTCGGCCACGCCCGCAGCGAGCACCAGGAACGTGGGGTGGTAGATCGCGATCGGCAGGACGTCGCGCCGCTCGGCCTCCTCGGCGTCGCCTGCCTCGGTCCCGGTCACGCCGTGGCCCACCATGCCGACGTCGTCGCTCCCGTCCGCGACGCCCTGCGCCATGGAGTACAGGAGCACGCACAGCAGCACGATGCCGCTGACCAGCAGCATCAGCGCGGACAGCCGGTCGGCCACGAGGTTGATACCCACGGGCACCGACCAGTCGCCGATCACGGTGACGACCGGGCCACCCTCGGCGAGCGCCACCAGCACGCCTGCGGTGGCGACGACGACGCTGAGCGCCACGACCGAGATGGTCCGCTGGGCGCGCGGGTAGCGGTGCAGGGCGAGCGTGAGGCCCGCGGAGAAGAGCGGCACGAGCACCGGGAGCGGCAGGAGGGTGGCGGCGGACCAGGTCATCGCTCCTCCCCGCCCCGGGCGTCGACCACGGCCACAGTGCCGAGGCTCTGCTCGATGTCGTCGTGGACCTCGGCCGCCTCCTCGTCGAGCGTCTCGCCGGTCTCGGTGGCGTCGAGGTCCGCGTACGCGGCCTCGTTGCGGGCCGCGAGGAGGGCGATGCGGCGGTCCTCGACGTCGTCCTGGACCTCGTCGTGACCGTTGAGCTGCCACGAGCGGTAGGCCATGGCCAGCACGAACGCCGTGAGCGCGAGCGTGATGACGATCGACGTCAGGACCATGGCCTGGGCGAGCGGGTCGCTCAGGCGGACGGCGGGGCCGGCGTTGCCGACGATGGGCGCGGCGCCGGCGCGCCCGCCCGCGACGAGCAGCGCGAGGTTGGCCCCGTTGCCCACGAGGACGAACCCGAGCAGCACGCGCGTGAGCGTGCGCTCGAGCAGCAGGTAGACGCCGGCCGCGAACAGCACGCCGACGGCCAGCACCAGTGCGGCGGAGGGCACGTTGTCGAGGACGATCACCGCTGCCTCCCCGCCCCGGCGGTCTCGAGGCGCCCCTCGAGCTCACGCTGGTGGTCGATCTCGGCCCCCAGCGACCGCAGGATGTCGAGCACCAGCCCGATGACCACGAGGAACACCCCGAGGTCGAAGAACAGCGACGTCACCAGGTGCACGGTGCCGAACACCGGCAGGTGCAGGTCCACCAGGAAGCTCTCGAGCGCGTGCTGCCCCGCCAGCAGCGACACCAGCCCGACGCCCGCGGACAGGAACAGGCCGGTGCCGAGCACCAGGCCGGGGTGCACGGGGGCCGCCTCGCCCAGCTCGTACCGCCCGCCGGCCAGGTAGCGCACCGCAAGCGCCAGACCCACCACGAGCCCGGCCGCGAACCCGCCGCCGGGGGCGTTGTGCCCGCGGAACAGCAGGAACAGCGCGAAGACGATCATCGCGTGGAAAACCACGCGCGTGACCACCTCGAACATCATGGAGCGGCGCTCGGGAGCGAGCGTCGGCCCCGCCACGATCCATGTCGACAGCTGCCGCCACCCGGCGGCGTCAGACGGCGGTGCCGGGCGCGGGCGGTGCGCCGCGGCCTCGTCCCGCACCCGCGGCACGCGGCCGGAGCGCTGGCGCAGGAACACGAGCGAGGCCACGCCCGTCGCGGCGACGAGGAGCACGGAGATCTCGCCGACGGTGTCCCACGCGCGCACGTCGACGAGGGTCACGTTGACGATGTTGCGGCCGCCGCCCCAGGTGACCACCTCGTGCGGGAAGTCGACGGAGATCGGCGGGTGCGTGCGGGCCAGGGGTGCCACGGTGACCAGCAGCATCATCACGACGCCGACGCCGATGCCGATCGCGAGCCGCACCCAGCGGCCGGCGGCGAGCGGCCGGTCGGAGAAGTACGGGGGCAGGCGGCGCAGCACGAGCACCATCACGACGAGGGTCACGGTCTCGGTGAGCACCTGGGTGAGCGCGAGGTCGGGCGCGCCGTGCAGCAGGAAGATCACGGCGTTGCCGTACCCGGCCACGCCGACGAGGAACATGGCCTTGAGCCGGCGCCGGGCGCGCGCGGCCAGCACCGCGGCCGCCGCGATGACCCCGACGGCGGCGAGCTGCGCCGGCCGGTCGAACGGCACGAGCGTCAGCGGACCGATCTGGAACGTGCCGGTGCGGCCGGCGGCTGCCTCGGTGCCCGGGAGCACGGTCCCGCGCAGCCCCCAGGCGAGCGCGAGACCCGGTCCGACGATGAGCACCAGGAAGATCGTGCCGAGGTAGAACGGCAAGGAGCCGCGCTGCGTGGCGCCCGTGACGTCGGCGGCGGCGTCGTCGAGCCGGCGCATGGCGCGGCGGTAGACGAGGTCGGCGCCGAGCGGGGACCGCAGGCGGTCCTGGAGGCGCTCGATGCGCGCGCGCTGCCAGAATGCGGCGGCGCCCAGCGTGAGCACCACGACCGTGACGGCGAGCGTCGGCGTGAAGCCCGCCCAGAGCGTCAGGTGCCCGACCTCGCCCACGGGGTAGGTGTTCGCGTACGGGGCGAGCAGGTGGTCGCCGACGCTCGGCAGCAGCGCGACGGCGAGCCCGAGGACTGAGAGCACGAACGGGGGCGCCACGAGCAGGAAGGGCGGACGCTTCACCACGGTGGTCGAGCCTGTCGAAACCACTCCACCGGTCGCGGACGTGGTCTCGACAGGCTCGGCCGCCGGTGATGCGGCTCGCCACCCGAACGCCCCCCACGCGAACCGCAGCCCGTACGCCACCGTGAGCAGGGACCCCGCCGCGACGACGACGGTCAGCACGCGCCCCAGCGGGTCGGCGTCGTGGGCCCACGCCTCGAGCGCCGCCTCCTTCGCCACGTAGCCGGCGAAGGGTGGCAGCCCGATCATCGACGCCGTCGCGAGCAGGCCGGTCACGGCCGTCAGCGGCAGCTGCCGGGCGAGCCCGGTCAGCCGGCGCAGGTCACGCGTGCCGGTCGCGGCGTCCACGACGCCGACCACGAGGAACAGCGACGCCTTGAACATCGCGTGCGCGCCCAGCAGCGCGAGCCCCGCGAGCGCGGCCGCGCGCGTGCCGTAGCCGAGCAGCAGCACCAGCAGCCCGAGCTGGGAGATGGTGCCGAACGCGAGCACGAGCTTGAGGTCGTGCTGCCGCAGCGCGCGGTAGCCACCGAGCAGCATCGACGCCGAGCCGAGCACCAGCACGATCCACCGCCAGCCGGGGAGCACCGCGAAGGCGGGGGCGAACCGCGCCACCAGGTAGATGCCCGCCTTCACCATGGCGGCCGCGTGCAGGTAGGCGGACACCGGCGTGGGAGCGGCCATCGCGGCCGGGAGCCAGAAGTGCGTGGGCACCTGCGCCGACTTCGTCGCCGCCCCGGCGAGCAGGCACACCGCCGCGACGACGGCGGCGGTCCCGCCCGGCGGGTCGGCGATCACCTCGGACACCCGCCACGTCCCGGCCGCGACCCCGAGCACCACGATCCCGACCAGCATCGTGAGCCCGCCCGCCGTCGTGACGACGATGGCCTGCATGGCCGCGCGGCGCGACGGCTTGCGGTCGGCGTGGTGGCCGATGAGCAGGTAGGAGAAGACGGTGGTCAGCTCCCAGAAGACGAACAGCAGCAGCAGGTCGTCGGCGGTGACCAGGCCCGCCATGGCGCCGGCGAACGCGACCAGGACGGCCGCGAACCGGCTCATCCCCACGGCCCCGCGCGCGAAGTAGGCGCTGCAGTACAGCAGCACGAGCGCCCCCACCGCGCCGACGATGAGCAGCATCAGCCACGACAGGGTGTCGAGCCGGAAGTCGAGCGCCAGGCCCAGCCCCGGCACCCACTCCACGCGCTCGGCCGGCCCGCGCCCGTCGAGCACGGCCCTCGTCTGCGAGAGCGCGTACGCCGCCGCCGCGGCCGGCCCGGCCGCCAGCACCCAGAACGCCTTGCGCCCGAGCCTCCCGACGAGAGCGGGCGCGGCAAGGGCCAGGAGGAGGTGGGTGACGACGACTGGGAGCACAGGGCCTACAGGTCGTCGGGGTCGACCAGGAAGTCCGACTCGTCGCCGAGCTCGCCGCCCGCCGCGTCCCACAGCGCGCGGGCCACGCGAGCCACGAGCTCGGCCGAGCGCTTGCGCGCGACGAGGTGGCTGTGCTGCGGGAACTCCCGGTTGGCCTCGGGGAGGTCCGGCGGGTCCCAGTGCACGCGGTAGGCGACGCACCCGCCGCGCACCCACGGCAGCTCGCGCAGCAGCTGCGGCACGAAGTCCTCGCCCGCGACCTCGACGGTGAGCCAGCCGTCGTGCCCCAGGTCGATGACGACGCCGAACCCGTCGAGGATCTGCGGCTCCTGCAGGGCGGCGATGTCGAAGTCGTCGGCCCTGGCGTGCAGCTCGCGGCGCAGCTGCGGGTCGAGCTTCTCTCCCGGGTACAGGGGCATCTCGGCGATGCCCTTCGGCGGGCCCTGGTACGGGGCGCCCTCCGTGGCGAGCACGGCGCGCGGGTGCACGCCCTGGATCACCCGGTGGCAGGCCTGCGGGTCCAGCCACACGTCCGAGTAGAGCGTGAGGTCCACGGCCGCCCCGGGATCCGGGGTGAGCACGACGCCGGCACCCACCGGCGCTGCCGGGCCGCCGGCGGCGGCCGGCGTCGCGTCCCACATGCCGCCGACGTCGAAGCGCACCGACGCGCCCAGGCGGCGCGCCACCGCGACGAGCCAGGTGATGACGCGGTCCTCCTCGCGGTTGGGCAGCCCCGCGGGGAACGACCGCGCGATGCCGTCCTTGTCGCCGCCCTCGGGGGGAGGCGCGTCGCTCCACCGCTCGCGCGGGCACACGACGTCGAACACGATCGCGGTACCGGCCGGAAGCCCGGGGTCGAACCCCTGCCCGGTCGGCGCGTACGGACCGGAGAGCGTCGAGTGGCGGGACAGGCGCAGCACGCCGGGCTCGTCGGGGCCCGCCATGCGCCCCAGGGGCACGTCGGCGCCGGGCAGGTCGCGCGGCACCACCTCCCAGCGCGTCGCCGTGAACCGCGACAGCGCGAGCACCTCCACCTCGTCGACGACCACGTCCGCCGGCAGCGCCAAGAGGTGCCGGGCTTCGTGGCCCCGGGTCGAGGAGCGGGGCAACGGGGGGTGCGTCGCGGTCTGGCCCATGCGGCGGAGCTCCTTCCGGGAGGGCAAGGGAGCACGACGCCGCCGCGCACCCTCGTGGCGCGACCGAGCGTAGCGGTGACCGGCGGCACCGGCCGCAGTCGTTCCCTCCGGTCCCACGGGGGGTTCGGTGCTCACCCTCGTCCCACCCCCGTCGTCACACCGCGCTCCGGTGGAAGCTCTGCCACGAGCGGCTCGCCGTCGGGCCGCGTTGACCCTGGTAGCGCGAGCCGTACTTCTGGGAGCCGTAGGGGTTCTCCGCGGGGCTCGACAGGCGGAAGAAGCAGGTCTGGCCGATCTTCATGCCCGGCCAGAGCATGATCGGCAGGGTCGCGACGTTGCTCAGCTCGAGCGTGACGTGCCCGCTGAAGCCCGGGTCGATGAAGCCCGCCGTGCTGTGCGTCAGCAGGCCTAGGCGGCCCAGGCTGGACTTGCCCTCGAGGCGGGCCGCGATGTCGTCGGGCAGGCTGACCGACTCGTAGGTGGACCCCAGCACGAACTCACCGGGGTGCAGCACCAGCGGCTCGTCGTCCTTGACCTCGACCAGGCGGGTCAGCTCGGGCTGCTCCTGCGACGGGTCGATGAACGGGTACTTGTGGTTGTCGAAGAGCCGGAAGTACCGGTCGAGACGCACGTCGATGCTGGACGGCTGGAGCATGGCGGGGTCGTACGGGTCGAGCACGACCCGCCCGGCGTCAAGCTCGGCCCTGATGTCACGGTCGGAGAGGAGCACGGAGCCACGGTATCCGGGGAGGCTGCGCGGCGCGGGCCGGTTCGACGACCGGGCTCCGTTGGGTATGATCGGGGCGCGCACTCCGTCGGCGGCGACGCCGGGGGTGCTGTTCGCGGGTGTAGTTCAATGGCAGAACTTCAGCTTCCCAAGCTGATAGCGCGGGTTCGATTCCCGTCACCCGCTCCACGGAGCAAGTGCCCCTGACCTCGTGATATAGCCGCGGGTCAGGGGAATTTACGTTTCCCAGGCCAGGCTTGGCCGTCCACGCCGCGCCGCGAACGGGGCTCGCATCTACCGTTTCGGAATATGACCACCCTCGCGCCGATCGAGACGGCGTCGTCTACCGAGCGCGACTTCCGGATCCTGCTGTCGTTCCTGCGTCCCTACCGCGCGACGATCGCCCTCGGCGGGATGATGGGCATCGTCACGACGGTCGCGAACCTGTGGACGCCGCGCATCATCGAGTACGTCATCGAAGCGCTGACCGTGGGCAGCTCGATCACGGGCTACATCGTCATGTTCGCCGTCGTCACGGTCATCAGCATCGTCGCAATGTTCGCGCAGTTCGCCATCCTCGGCCGGGCCGGCGAGGTCGTGGTCTATGACGTCCGCTCCGCCCTGGTGGCCCGGCTCCTCAAGGGCCGGGTGAGCGACGTCCTCTCCCGCTCCGCAGGCGACCTCGTCTCGCGCGCGACGGCCGACGCACCGCTTCTCCAGTTCGCCGTGAGCTCCGGGTTCGTCGCCTTCGTCACCGCCATCACCGGTGTGGTCGGCAGCATCATCTTCATGGGCGTCATCGACGGCCCCATGCTCGGGATCACGTTGGGTGCCGTCGCGCTCATCGTCGTCATCATGGCGCTGTTCCAGCCCAAGGTCGGTCGCGAGCGGGCCAGCGCACAGGAGGCCGTCGGCGCGATGGGCGGCGATCTCGACCAGTCGATCCGCTCGCTGCGCGCCATCAAGGTGCTCGGCGCCGAAGGGCTGCGCTCCGAGGCCGTGCTCGAGCACGCGCGCAAGGCCCGCCGACACGGGATCTCAGCGGTGCTGACCGAGACGACGACCATCGTCGCCGGCATCGGCGGGATGTCCCTGGTCACGGTTTTCGCCCTCGGTTTCGGCGCCTGGCGTGTCACCGAGGGGCACCTGACCATCGCGGCACTGGTCGCGTTCGTCATGTACGCCATGAACTTCATCGGCCCGCTCATGGAGGTCTCCGACGGCCTCATGACCATCACCACCGGCATCGCCGCGTCCAAGCGCATCGCCGAGGCACAGGAGATCGAGCTCGAGGAGGACGACGTCGCCAGGCCGGCCGCGACGGCGGCCGTACCGCCGTCGCGCACGGGGGCGATCACCGGTGACACGCCGATCATCGAGTTCCGGGACGTCACCGCCTCCTACAACCCGCGCGACGGGGACGTCGTCGCCCACCTCGACCTGCGCATCCCGCGGACCGGGCACGTCGCCATCGTCGGCCCCTCGGGCGCGGGCAAGACGTCGATGATGTCGCTCATGCTCCGCTTCCTGTCCCCGCGCCAGGGGCACATCCTGCTCAACGGAGTCCCGTACGAGGACCTGCCGTACGCGCAGGTGCGCGGGCGGTTCGCCTACGTCGAGCAGGAGCCCACGGTGCTGCCCGGCACCATCCGCGACAACCTCGTCGTCGCCAGGCCGGGCGCCACCGACGCGGAGGTGTTCGAGGCGTTGCGCGCGGTGCACCTCGACGGTGACATCGCCCAGCTGCCTGACGGCCTGGACACGGAGCTCGTCGCCGCGACGATGACCGGTGGCGGGCGCCAGCGCCTCGCCATCGCCCGCGCCCTGCTCCGCGACCCCGACGTGCTGCTGCTCGACGAGCCCACCTCACAGATCAACGGCAGCACCGAGGAGGCGATCCACGAGGCGATCGACGCCACCGCGACCCAGCGTGCGGTCGTCACCATCGCCCACCGCGAGGAGACCGTGAGGACCGCCGACACCGTCGTCGTCATGGACCAGGGCAGCGTCCGCGCCGTGGGCACGCACGCCGAGCTGCTCGCGACCGACGCCCTCTACCAGGAGCTGATGAGCAACCTGCGGATCAACGACGGCGCGTGAGCCGTGCTCGCGCGTGGACGGCGCGTGAGCCGTGCTCGCGCGTGCTGCGGCGCTCGGCCCGGGTCGCCCTCTCTCAGGCCGGCGTCTGGGGTGCCGTGTAGTGCAGCCCCGGCCAGTGCGCCCACTCCTCGAAGTCGGCGACGCGGCCGTCCTCGGCGAAGCGCAGCAGCCACAGGTCCCGGTACTCGTGCGGGTGCGGCCCGAGGTAGTGCACCTCCAGGCGGACGACGGCGATGTCGCCCTCCACCGCGACGGGCTCCGAGCTCACCGTGAACTCGGTGTCCTCCGGCCAAAAGTCCTCGATCTCCGCATGCCCCGACAGGGCGTCGTCGTAGGGCGAGCGGGCATATCGGGCGTCCTTCGTGAACAGCGTCCGTACTGCCGCGACGTCGTTCTCTCGCCACGCCTGCTCGTACCTGGCGACCCAGGCCATCACGTCTTCGCGATTCACGGGACCACGGTCACTCGCGGCCCCACCACACGCAATCCGGCCTCAGGCCGGCCGTGTGCGCGGGCGCAGGCGCACGTCCGGAAGCACCGGGGCGCGCAGCGGGCCCTCCGCGTAACCGACGACCCGGCCGTAGCGGCGGGTCTCCGCACCCTCCGCGTACTGCGTGCCATGGACGCTCTCGTGGCGCAAGTACGTCCGCGCCGACGCCAGGTGTGCTAGGTGCCGCTTCCCCAGCAGTCGTCTGGGCCGGGTGGATCCCGCAGGTCGGCGTCGGTGAGGTCGGTGTGTGCAGTCGCCAGGGTGACGCAACCGAGCATTCCGTCGAGCCCGTCTCCGTTGTCGATCCGGCATTGCGCCCCGAGGTAGTACGCGGAGTCGCTATCGCCTGGTTCGAGGGTGTGCGGGTCATCGGCCACACAGTTGCCGCCGATTCGAATGGTCTGAGTGCTGCGGTTCGTGACCGTGACATCGAGGCTGGGCGTGTTGCAGGCGGTGAGCCCGAGCAGAGCAACTGTCAGAACTGCAGTAGCCGCGCCGTGCTTGTTCACGGGAGCGAGTCTTCCATTCTCCGGCCCAACCCCGTGGCCAGCCCCCCACTGGCAGCGTCGAGCAGTGACGACGACGAGGACGGCCCCGCCTCCGGCAGGCGTCAACGTAGAGGTCAGGCACAATCCGACACAAGTGCCACAGCGAACCAATCTGCATGAACCTCCCAGATTGCCGGTCTGAGGCTGGCGCTCACCCAACCGACGAAGCACCGCGGGCGCTCGGCGGCCGGAGGGGCTTCCGATGAACGGTGGGCGGGGGCTGGCCTGACACGGCAGGCAGGCTGGATGTGGGCCGGTTGGCCTCTCGGAGTGTCGCCGTACGCTGACCTCGTCGACATGTCAACGAACACAGACATCCCTGCAATGTCAGCATGCGTCGACTCTTCTGCAGCGTCAACGTATGCTGACAACATGCACTACAACGCACGATCGCTGCCAAGGCTCGGCGCCGCGGTCAAGGGTCTGCGCCGCGCTCGTGGCATGACCCAGGCAGAGGCCGCCGCAGCGGCGGGCGTCTCCCGGCAATGGGTCATCGCGCTCGAAGCGGGCAAGACCTCCGGCCTGGAGATCGGTCTGCTCATGCGTTTGCTCGACGCGCTCAACGCGAGCCTCCTGGTGCGCGACGACCTGGAGGGCGAACGTGGCTGACGTGCGCCGCCTGGCGGTCCTGCTCTCCGGCGCTCACGTCGCCGACGTCGAACGCACCCGCGCTGGGGTGGTGCGTCTGACGTTCACCGCAACCGGTGGCCAGCCCGGCACCACGCCCCTGTCCCTGTCGCTGCCCAAAGAGGTCGGCACCCACAGCGGGAACGCGGTCGAGTATTGGCTGCGCGCTCTGCTGCCCGACAACGACGCCGCGCTGCGCGCCGCCGCTGACACGCACGGGGTAGACGCCCGCGACCCCATCGCCTTGCTGTCGGCCATCGGCAAGGACTGCGCTGGTGCCGTCCAGTTCTGCCTACCCGACCAGATCGAGGCAACGAGGGCCCGGACCGGGCAGCTCGTCGCGATCTCGGACTCGGACATCGAGGCGCGCCTCGACGAGATGGACACCAACGAGGAGGCGTCCTGGACGATGGCCGCCGAGCACTGGTCGCTCGGCGGCACGCAACAAAAGTTCGCCCTGCGCCGACAGGGCGACCGGTGGTTCACGACGACCGGCAGCGAGCCGACCACCCACATCGTCAAGCCGGGCATTCGCAAGCTGAAGGCGCAGGCGCTGGCCGAGCACGTCTCGATGACGGCCGCCCGCGCACTTGGCCTGCCGGCGGCGGCCACGACCTATGAGTCGTTCAAGTCTCAGGACGCCGTCGTCATCGAGCGGTTCGACCGGCTGATCCGGGGGGACTCGGTGGCGCGGCTGCACCAAGAGGACATGTGCCAGGTGCTCGGCCGGTGGCAGAAGTACGAGGAGTTCGGCGGTCCGTCCGCGCTCGACGTAGCCACCGCGCTGCGCGACTTCGCCCCGACCGCCGCCTCCGGCGAAAGGGACGTCGCGGTGTTCGTCGACGACCTCATCTACAACACCGTCATCGGTGCTCCCGACGCGCACGCCCGCAACTACTCCGTGCGGCTCGACGGGGAGTCCGTGCACCTGGCTCCTCTGTATGACGTCGCCACTGGGCTCGGGTACGGCACCCGGACCGACGTCGAGCGCAAGTTGTCCATGAGCGTCGGCGGGCAGTTCGTGCTCGACCGCATCGACGCCGAGGCGTTCAAGCGCCTTGCCGGGTCGCTGCGTGTGGATGAGGGCAGGGTGCTCGACCGCGTCACATACATCGCCGACAGCGTGACCGACCACGTCGTCGCGGCGCTCGACGATGTCGACGACTGGGACGGGTCAGCGACCGCGCTGCGCGACCGGCTGGTCCCGGCCTTGGGCGAGCACGCCGCGCGAGTAGCGCGAGCGGCGTCGAACCCTCGCCCCCGCAGCACATCGAACGCCAGCGCGACCGGCCGGCGCGCCAAAACGACACCGGCGGGCACCGCTGGGTCCTTCGCGCCAAGGCGTGACGACGAGCAGGACTCGGAGCTCTCCGACTGAAGCCCGGCACAGCCACCGCCTCGCCGCGTCGCCGATTGGCCCGACCATGGGCGCCGCCACCCCGGCCGGGTTGCCGATTATCTGTCGGAGGGCTACCGCTTCCCTGCCGAGATGTGGGCACGCGGGTGTTCGCCGGGTGGATGACCAATGTCGTCGGTGACCGGCGCCTGCCGATGGCAGGTGTTCACCGACCCGATGTCGCGCGGGTTCGATTCCCGTCACCCGCTCCCTTCCTCGCCGGGAGCCTCAGGGCGTCGTCGTAGGGCGAGCGGGCATATCGGGCGTCCTCCGTGAAAAGCGTCCGTACTGCCGCGACGTCGTTCTCTCGCCACGCCTGCTCGTAGCGGGCGACCCAGGCCATCACGTCTTCGCGATTCACGGGACCACGGTCACTCGCGGCCCCACGGCACGCAATCCGGCCTCAGACCGGCCGTGTGCGCGGGCGCAGACGCACGTCCGGGAGCACCGGGGCACGCAGCGGGCCCTCCGCATAACCGACGACCCGGCCGTAGCGGCGGGTCTCCGCACCCTCCGCGTACTGCGTACCGACGCCATCCGGGGCGTCGGCCACCTGAGCCATCCACTCGTCGCGCGCCCGCACGACGTCCTCGTGGCTGCGCCCCACGAAGTTCCACCACATGACGATGTCCTCCTCGAAAGGGGCTCCGCCGATGAGCACCACGCGGGCGGGCGTGGACGTCCCGGCCTCGATCACCAGCCGCTCGAGCCCGGGCGCCACGTAGGCGAGCTGGTCCTTCGGCACCTCGGCGCCCTGGAAGGTGACCTCGCCGGCGTCGACGAGCACCGCGTGCTCGAACCCGGGGTCGACGTCGAGCTCCACGCGCCCGCCCGGCAGCAGGTCCACCTGGGCGCCCACCAGGGGCGTGTAGGTCCGGGCGGGCGAGACCAGCGCCTGCCCGCCCACCGCGAGCGAGCCCATGAAGACCCGCACGCGCCCGCCGTCGAGCTCCGCGACCGGCAGCTCCGCGTGGTGCTCGAAGTGCGGGTCGACGCCGAGCGCCGACCCGGGCAGCGCCGTCCACAGCTGCACCCCGTGCAGCAACGGCGGCCGCCCCGCCTCGGGCGACTCCTCCGAGTGCGAGATCCCGACGCCGGCCGTCATGAGGTTGAGCTCGCCGGGCCGCACCGTCTCCAGCGACCCGACCGAGTCGCGGTGCAGGATCTCGCCCTCGAACAGCCAGCTCACGGTCTGCAGCCCGGTGTGCGGGTGAGGCGGCACCTGCATGCCCGCGGACCGTGAGACGTCGTCGGGTCCGTAGTGGTCGCAGAAGCACCAGGCGCCGACCATCGAGCGCGCGCGCTGCGGGATGGTGCGACGCACGTTCATCGCACGCTGGCCACCCAGCGGCACGTCGCGCGCGTCGAGCAGCTGGACGCCGACGGCGGCGTCGCCGGCCGTGCAGATCTGCTCGTCCGGGCGGGTCTCGAGGTTGCTCATGATCGGGACCTTAGGCCTACGCAGCGTTCTCCGTCAGGGGTGGGAGCCGGCCGTGAGACGGCCACCGTCTCGGCCACGAGAGCGCGGGCGTCGGCGGCACGCTCGCCGCGAGCGTGCCACGTGGGTGACAGGGGGACGGCCGAGGCCCCCCGGGACGGCCGGGGGGCCTCGGGTGCACCGCGTACCCCCGGTCGGGTCTCGAAGACCAGGGGCGCCGTGCGTCGACGACACGGCCCCGGAGTCCCGTCGAGCTGGGGGCCAGTCCTCGCGAGGGACCCCAGCCCGCTTTCCACGGACCTCCGGACACGGGTGGTCTTCCGGCCCCGCTCGAGCACCTGTGTCGTCACCCACAGCCCGCACCGCGGTACGGGATGGCTCGTCGTTCTCCGGTCGACCGTGCCTCTCCGCGAGGATCCTCGGCCCGTTGCAGTCGCGGCCTTGAGTCATTCGTCGTCGAGACCAATAGCCACGTTTCTAGCCCGGGTACAGCAGGCATGCAAGGGCTCCGGAGGGAGATACGCGGGGGTCTGAACAAGCCACAGCTTTGTCCACAGGCAATGCCGCGGAATCCCCACACCGTCCACAACCCTGGGGACGAAATATGTGGACGCAAAGTGAACGAATGATCGTCGCCTCGCCGCGAACACGGCGTCACCATCGGGCCGGCGAGGGCTCACCGGAGCCGGGCGGCCGCGTCCACCGCCTCGGGCGCCGTGGACCGGCGCGGCGCACGGGCTCCGTGACTTCTCGCACGCTGTGTCATAAACCCGCAGGATTCCGCGGATTTATGGCCGCGATCGAGCCGGACGACCGGAGGGCGAACACGTCGGCGCCCGCCGCGCGCAGAATCGCGGAGGGAAGCCCGCCTGCGGCGGCCGGTGCGGCTCCGGGGCCGCGGAACGCCAGGTGGACAACCGGTGGACGGCAGTTCTCCCAGGTGGGGTGCACTCGTCCCGCATGTCCACACAGTGCTGTGGACAGTGTCTGTGGACAACGTGCGGTTGTTCACGCGCGAGCGCGGGGGCTCACACCCAGGCCTGGGCTCCGTTGCTCTGCCCGTCGACCCGGGCACCCAGCTCCTCCGGCGTCGCGACGAACCCGCCGTCGTCGACCACCACGCCCGCGATGCGGGCCTGGAGCACGGTGACCAGCCGGGCCACGATCGAGGCCATCCGCCCGCGCGCGATGAGGTGCAGCCCGGACGGGTGCTCGGTCTGCAGCTCGTACGGGTCCTGGGGCAGCCACGACACGTGGTACGCGAACGGCCCGTAGAGCCGCCACTCGAGCACACCCAGGGCGCGCGGCACGCGGTCCACGTGCTCCACCCGCACGAGCAGCTCGCCGTCGTACGACGTGCGGGCCCGGACCGCATAGTGCAGCGACCCGTCCGCGGCGGTGCTGCGCGACTCGAGCTCCGCGGTGGCGACCAGCCCGCGGACCTGGTGCAGCAGGTCCGCGGGGTCGAGCGCGTGCGCCGAGTAGAGGGAGAGGTCGACGGAGGAGCCCGGGTCGGGCGTGATCGGCACGTGACCGTCGGCGAGCACCGCGCCGCCAAGCTTGCGCGCCACGCCGACGGCCCACTGCACGGCCCGCAGCTCCTCGGCCTCGGGCAGCCCGGCGGCGAACGCGCGGCTGATGCCGTCGCGGTCGTCGTACGACGCCGGCCGGCGCGGGCGGGCCTCCGAGAGGCCGTCGATGCGCGTGACCGTCCAGGCCGCCGCACCGCCCTCGGCAGCGCGCACGCCGAGCGCGGTCGCCTGCTCCGCGTCCACAGGGAACGGGCCGGTCAGCCCGTGCTGCTCGCCCAGGCGCAGCACACCTGGGATCTGCTCGGGCTGGGCAGCCGGGGAGCGGAACAGCGCGCGGGCCCGGGGCGCCGGCGCCACCGCGGGCTCGCGCAGCCACGCGACGCCCGCGAACCAGGCGGCCGCCAGCTCGGGCAGCACGCCGTTGCGGTCGGCGGGGACGACGAGGGCGTGCTCCGCGGCGTGCCCTGCGGGCACGACGGGATCGGCGTGGTGCATGCCGCGAACCGTATCGGTCGTCAGGTCGCGTGGGGAGCCCCCGTTCAGGCCGGGTGTGCCGTCCGGGACCCGAGCGGCCACTTAGGCTCCGACGTCGTGCAGGTGGTGCACGACGTCGTGCAGGAAGTACTGCCCGAGCGTGCGGACGGTGAACACCGACCCGTTGGAGCGACGCCCCGGCCGCTCGAGCTGCTCCGGGCGGACGGCGTCGAACCGCGCCGCGACCGCCGCGCCCGCCGCGGCGAGCTCGTCGGCGACGACGGCGGGATCCTGG
This sequence comes from Xylanimonas sp. McL0601, assembly GCF_049852175.1. Lineage (GTDB taxonomy): Bacteria > Actinomycetota > Actinomycetes > Actinomycetales > Cellulomonadaceae > Xylanimonas. The sequence continues at coordinate 532,836 of NZ_CP187527.1, read as the reverse complement.
TGCGCGTAGTCGTCCGTGACGGCCGTGGCGTCCTGGTCCCAGTTGGCGAAGAGCGGGTTGTCGGCATCTACCATCGAGGCGAGGCGCCCGTCGAACACCCGGAAGACGTCGCGCACGTGGGCGCCGTACTCCAGCGGCGACCACACCTCGGGGGCAGGGCGCACCTGGACGTCGTCGCGCGCGAGGGCGGCCGACCAGCGCGGGAGCACCTCCCGCACGGCCTCACCGACGGCGAGCGGGTCCGACGCCGAGGCGTCGAAGCCGCACTCCGGGCACGGGCGCGCGAGGACCCAGGTCCAGTCCTTGGTGTCAGGGGTGATGCCGTCGTTCTGCATGGCCGCAGCGTACGGGGGGGTGGAGGCGTGTATCTGGTACTGACGGTCTCACCCTATGATGTCAGCATGCCCAAGATCATCGGGAAGAGCCTCCACGAGCACCGCCAGATGACGAGGCATCGGCTCTTCACCGCTCTCTCGGCCCTGATGTCGGAGCGCGGGTTCGACACCATCACCCTCGCGGACATCGCCGCGGAGGCCGGCGTGGGCCGGACGGCGGTCTACAACCACTTCCCGGACAAGGAAGCGCTGCTCCTGGGCTTCATCACCCACGAGACGGAGGAGTACGCCCACCGGCTCGAGCGCGCGCTCGAGGGTGTCACGGACCCCGTCGAGCAGCTGCGCACCTACATCCGCCAGCAGGCGCAGCTCTCGCGCATGTTCCACCTCGCGCCCGGCCCCGACCTGCGGACCGTGCTGTCGCGGCCCACGCTGCAGCGGCTGCGCGAGCACGCCGAGATCGTCGAGACGATCCTGCGCCGCATCCTGACCGCGGGGATCGCGGTGGGCGAGTTCCCGGAGCAGGACATCGACCCGACGGTGGGCCTCGTGAACGCCTGCCTCTCCGGCCGCCTCATCCCCGAGGAGCCCGCGGCGCGCGAGCGCGCGATCCAGGCGGCGGAGCAGTTCGTCCTCCGCGCGGTCGGCGCCCGCGAGGCGGCGGCCTAGGCCTTCCCATTCCTCGGCTGCTCGTCGAGACTGCCTCAGCCCGGGCTGACGCAGTCTCCACGAGTTGCCGAGGATCTGACGGGCCGTCTCGGCCGGCCAACCTCAGCGGGTGGCTGCCGTGATGTCGCCGTACGACGTCGTCGCCCGGAACGTCACCGCCGGCTCGCCCGTGTTGCGCAGGCCGTTGGTGATGCGACCGTAGGTCGCGCCCGCGTCCAGCGTGGCCGAGGTGCCCGCGGGCGTCCCCACCGTGATGTCACCCGCCTGGGTGCTCAGCTCGACGGCGCCGCGCACCGCCTCGTCGACCTGGATCGAGCCCTTCTGCGTCCGGACCTCCGCCGGACCGGTCAGGCGACCGATCGCGACGTCGCCCGCCTGGGTGACGATGCGGGCGCCCGCCACCTCGTCGACGCGGATCTCGCCCTGCGCGCCCTCGAACGCGACCTCGCCCAGCCGGCCGACGCCGCGGACCTCCGCCGACGCAGCCTTGGCGTCGACGTGCGAGCCGGCGGGCAGCTGGACGGTGACCTCGATCGAGCCGGAGACCCCGACGATCTCGTGCCGCGCCGTGGTGACGACGCGCACGACCCCGTCTGCGAACGTCACCGTGGTCCGCTCGGCGGCCTTGACGTCGCGGCCCTTGGCCGGGTCGGCGGGGCGCACCTCGACCGTGGTGTCGGGGCGGTCCGCCGCGATCAGCTGGACACGCCCGGCGGCGATGTCGACGACGGCGGTGACGGGGCTGGTGGTGTCGAACGTGTGCATGGTGGATCGCTCCTCGAGTCTCGCGGGACCGGACTTTCTGACACCGGAAACGCTACGTAGCGTTTCCGATCCGGGCAAGAGACTTTCTGGCACTGCGAACCATCTCTGCACTTCAAAGGTCATAAATCGTTGCACCGGCGCTGAAATCAACGCAACGATCGGTCTCGTCGTCGTTGCAATGACGGAGACCTGAACGCTAGGCTGCCGATCGGCCCAGATCCCAGGAGGTTCCCGATGCCAGGAGGCAGGCTCAGCCCGGCCGAACGCCAGAAGATCGCCACCGGCGTCGCCGACGGCCTCGCCTATGCGGAGATCGCGCGGCGCCTCGGCCGCCCCACCTCGACGATCACGCGCGAGGTGCTGCGCAACGGCGGCCCCCACGCCTACCGCGCGGAGGCGGCGCAGCGCGCGACCGCCCACCGGGCGCACCGTCGTCGTGCCGCCGTCGCTGGCACCGGCAGAGCGCCTGCGACGCGCGTCCACGGCCGAGACCCCGACGCCGTGCGTGCCTACGAGCAGCGGCTCACGGAGCTGTTCGTGCAGTCGGGCCTGACGTCGATGGGCGCGCGCGTGCTCACATGCCTCTACACCACCGACGACGGCACGCTCACGGCCGGCGAGCTGGTGCAGCGTCTGGGGGTGAGCCCGGCCTCGGTCTCCAAGGCGGTCGCGCACCTCGAGTCGCAAGGCCTGGTGCGCCGCGAGCGCGACGGGCGCCGCGAGCGGTACGTGTTCGACGCCGATGTCTGGTACCAGTCGATGATCGCGTCGGCCCGGGCCAACGCGCTGCTCGCGGAGACGACCCGCGAGGGCGTCGCCATCCTCGGCGCGGCGACTCCCGCCGGGGTGCGCCTGGAGAACATCGCGCGCTTCGTCGCGTTCGTGGGCGAGAGCATCGAGCGCGCGGCGGAGCAAGCCCGCGAGATCCTCCACACCCGCTGATCGCGGACCCGTCGAGTTCGAGTGTTCGTCGGGAGTTCGAGCGCCCACGAGCGCTCGAACTTGCGACGAAGGCTCGAACTCGACGCCAGGGGCCCCCGGCGGGGGTCAGTTCGCGAGCTTCGAGCGCAGCTCCGACGGCGTCGAGCCCGTGGCCGCCTGGACCGCACGCCGCAGCGCCAGGGAAGAGCCGTAGCCGCACAGCTCCGCCACGTCCTCCAGGGTGACCGCCGCATATCGCGGGTCGTGGAGGCGGGCCAGCGCGGAGCGCAGCCGCTCGTGGGCGATCCAGCCGCACACCGTGCGCTCCTCGCCCTCGAACAGCCGGTGCAGCGTGCGGGTCGAGACGCCGAAGTGAGCGGCGATGCTCGCTGGCGTGAGGTCGCGCGCGGCGTGGTGGACGCCGATGTGCTGGATCACGCGTGACCGCTCCACCTGCTCGAGCAGCACGGCGGAGCGCGTCTCGGGCCGGCAGGTCGCCACGGCGCCGACGAGCTGCTCGACGACGCGCACGGTCTCCGCGCGCACCTCCGGCACGACGCCCGGCCGGCACACGAGCTCCCGCAGCGCCGACGCCGTCGCGCCCGGGAGCACGGCGTCGGGGCCCCACACCGTCAGCGGGGTGTCGTCGAACGTGCCGCGCATCGCGGTGCGCTCGACGGCGACGTCGACCTCGACCACGAGCGCTCCGGGGGACGACACCTCGAGAGGTCGCCAGCCCACGGCGAGGGCGGCCGCGCGCGGCTCGAGCACCTCGATGGTCCCGGCCGTCTTGAGGCTGACCTCGCCGTCGAGAACGACGATGAGGCGCACCGCGCGCCAGGGATGACCGAAGTTGTCACCGGCGATGCGCTGGTGCACCTGGCCCGTCTGGACCAGGGACACGATGTACGAGCCGAACCGTGCCGAACGCCGTCGTTCCGCCTGAATCAGTGCCATGGCCGGACCCCTTATCCCACCGTGACGATCGGAAGGCTCAGCAACACGGCGAGCAGCGATCCTGCGAAAGGATCACGCCCCACGATGCGGGCGATGCGCTTGTGGTGAGTCGACGCGTCCACGGCGTCCTCTCTGGTCCGTCGGGGGTGACCGGGGGCCGAGTTGCTCACCGGTCAGGGCGGACGGCGTCCGCGCACGGGGATGCCGCGCGGACGCCGTCCTTCGCGGCATGACCGGCGCGGGCGACGAGGGGACGGGGTGTCGCCCGGGCCTAAGGATCGCTCCCTGCCGCGGTGCCTCAACCATCACGGGCCGCCCCTCTCGGCAAGGCCGGATGGCGCTGGGTGCACGACCGCATGGCACCGCTTGCGCCGCTGGGACACGATGTGGTGCATGACGCCGCATGGGACGCTGCACGTCGACGTTCGGGACGACGCCGTGAAGCACCTGGTCGCAGGCACGAGCGTCGACCTCCAGGGGCTGCCCGGCGGCGGCCGCACACTACTGGCGCGTGCCGTCGCCGCCGAGCTGGAGGACGCCGGCTGGCAGGTCGTGCAGGCCCACGGCATCCTCGGGCTCCGCGAGCGCCCGCTGGAGGCGCTCGCCGTCGCCGGCCTCATGGCCCGCCAGGGCGCTCCGCAAGGCCCGACGACGGCGGTGTCCGCCGCAGTGCAGGGGATCCTGGCCGCGGTCCGGGGCGGCGGCACGCTGCTCGTCGTCGACGACGTCGACGACCTCGACGAGATCTCGGCCGGCGCGATCGCCGCGGCGCACGCCATGACGCCGTTCGCGCTGCTGACGACGTCGCGCCACACGCCCCGCGCGCTGCGCTCGCCGACGCGCATCTCGGCCTCGGTGCAGCCCGGGGTGACGCTCGAGGTGCCGCCGCTCGGCTACGTCGACACGCAGACCCTGCTGGTCGAGGCGCTCGGAGGGCCGATCGAGTCCGCGGCCGTGAGCCGCGTGTTCTCGGCGTCGGGCGGGCTCCCGGGTCTGGCGCTCGCACTGGCCGAGGGGGCGCGCCTGCACGGGTCGTTGCGGCTGTCGGGCGGCGTCTGGGCTGCCGGCGCCGAGATGTGGACGCCGGGGATGGTGCGCGCCGTCGACCCCCTGCTCCAGCGCGTGAGCCCGGAGGGCGTCGACGGTCTGCACGCGCTCGCGCTCGCCGGGACGCTCGACGTGACGACGGCGCGCCGCCTCATGCCGTGGGAGGTGCTCGAGGAGCTCGACGGGTACCGCCTGCTGCGGTTCGTGCCCCGCGACGAGAAGATGCTCGTCAGCCTGTTCCCGCTCGCCATCGTCGAGTACTTCCGCCACCTGGGCGTCGGCGCCGGCCACCTCAAGGTGGACGAAGCCGTGACCAGCGCGTTCGGCGGGACGGCGACGCAACGGCCTGTCACCGTGCTCGCCCCCTGGCGGCTCACCGGCCCCGCCGACGCCGGCGGCGGCACACGCCCCCCGGTCGGGTCGGCCGTCGAGGCCGACATCATCGTCAACCGCCTCCTGCAGGAGCAGTGGCACCGCGAGCTGCTCGTGCGCCGCACCGAGTGGGAGCAGGCCCCGACCCCGCGCACCGCCGCCACGCTGGTGCGCACCATGCTCGTGACCGGCGCCGAGGCCGAGGCCGTGCTCGCCGTGCGCGAGGCCACGCCCCGCACCGGCGACACCCGCGAGCTCGTCGCGTTCGACGACTGGTACGCGCTGTTCCTCGGCGCCGTCGAGCACAACCTCGAATGGGTCCACGCCGTGCTCGAGCAGACGCGCGTGGACGCCGACGAGTGGGTCGAGCTCATCGACGGCATCGAGGCGTTCATCGTGCTGCTCGTCGACCACGCACCGGACCCCGACGACCTGCCGCCGATGGCGTCGCTCGCCGACGGCGACGTCGACACCCGCGAGATCGTGGGCACGGTCCGGGCCGAGCTGCTGCTCGCCCAGGGCCGCTCGGCCGAGGCGCTGGAGCTGATCGAGAGCCTCGGCGAGGTCACCTCGACGTTCGCGCAGGCCCGGCGCACCTCCCGGCCCTGGGCGCTGCTGCTCGAGGCGCGCCTCGACGAGGCGCTGGCCGAGGCCCAGGACATGCTCGCCGCGGCGCGGCACTCGCACGACGTCGAGGGCATCGTCGGCGCCGCGTACGTCGCCGCGCAGGTCCTCACCAACCGCGGTCGCATCGGAGAGCTGCGCATCCTGCTCGGGTCCGTGCTGTCCTCGGGCGTCCTGTCCGCCCTGGAGCGCCCGCAGCAGGTCGCGCTGCTGTCGATGGCGGCCGGCCTCGCCGCCGACGAGGGCCGCACCACGACGGCGCGCACGCTCGCGCAGCAGGCGCTCGCCCTGCGCACAGGTCCCGGGCCGTTCCCGCTGGGCTCGCCCACGCTCGCGATCGCCCGGCTCGACGGCGCCGAGCTACCGCCCCTGCAGGCCCGGGCGCTCGCGGCCGACCGGCTGTGGGCCGAGACCGAGACGCTGCTCGAGAGCGGCTACAGGATGTCGGGCTACGTCTGCGGCATGCTCGCCGTCGTCGAGAACCCGACGCCGGAGCGCGGAGCGGTGCTGGCGGACGTCGCCGCCGAGATCACCGCACCGCTGGTGCGGTACCTCGACCGGTTCGTCACGGCGCTGTGCGACGGCGACCCCGAGGCGCTCATCGCCGTCGCCGACCGGCACGCCGACGCGGGCCTGGTGTGGACGGCCACGCGGGCCTACACGGCCGGCCTGTCGGCGCTGCGGGCGTCGGGTGCGGCCGCGCGCGCGGCCGAGGTGCACGAGGAGGCGCGGCGCCGGCTCGAGGTGTGGGGCGACGAGGCCGCGGCGGGGCTGCGCTCTGCGGCCGAGGGCGCCGAGCTCACGGCCCGCGAGGACGAGATCGCGCGGCTGGCGGCGTCGGGCATGACGAACCAGGACATCGCGCGGCGGCTGCTCATCTCGGTGCGGACGGTCGAGAACCACCTGCACCGCGTCTTCCGCAAGCTCGGGGTGGACAACCGCACGGAGATGTCCCGCGTCCTCGCCAGCTGAGCGGCCACCCGGGACATGTCAGAGGCTCGCAAGCACGGGTGCTTGCGAGCCTCTGACAACTCGAGCCGGGAGGGGGTGGCGTCAGCCGATCGTCGAGCCGGACTGCGCCTCCTGGCGCAGGGCCGACGGCGTGCGTCCGGTCGCGGCCTGGACCGCCCGGCGCAGGGCCAGCGCGGAGCCGAAGCCGGTCAGCACGGCGAGCTCGTCGAGCGAGGTGCCGGAGTAGCGCAGGTCGCGCAGGCGCAGCAGCACCTGGTCGACGCGCTTGGCCTGGACCAGCTGCGAGACCGACATCTTCTCGCCCTCGAAGAGGCGCTGCAGCGAGCGCTTCGACATGCCCAGGTGGGCGGCAAGCGTCGTCGGGCCGAGCTGGGGGTCGGCATAGTGCGTCGCGATGTAGCGCACCACGTGCATGCGCTGGCTGCGGCGGTTCCAGTCGCCGCCCGACGGGACGGCGAGCGTGGAGACGGTGCCGGAGAACAGCGACTCGAGCGAGTCGGTGACCTGGGCACGCACCGCGGGGGTCAGCGTGTCGACGTCCTGGCGAAGCAGGTCGAGCGCGAACGCGGCGAGCGCAGACAGCAGCGCGGTCTCGGAGCCGCCGACGACGAACGGGGCCGTCTCGGGCAGGCCCATCAGGGCGTCGTGGTCCACGGGGACGTCGACGACGACCACGCGGGCCGGCGCGGCGGCGGTGTACGTCACCGGGGCCCAGCCGAGCACCAGGGCGCCGTCGCGGCGGCGGAGCGTCGCGTGCTCGCCGTGCAGGGTGTCGCCCGCGCGGAGCACGACCTCGCCGTCGAGCACGACGATCATGCGGAGAGTCTTGACGTCGTGACCGAAGTTGTCGGCCGCGGCCTCGATGCGCATCGGGCCGTGCACCATGTAGGTGACGTCGAAGGCGCCGAAGCGCGCGGTGCGCGTCTGGAGGTGGAAGCTCTCCGGGCGGGCCGACGTGGGGACGAGGGACGCGAACTGGGCGAGGTCCTCCTCACCCTTCCACTCGCGGACGCTCACGGCGGCGCCGGGCTCCGGCTCGAACGGGCAGCCGGTCGTCGTGCGGGCCGGGCGAAGCGCGCGGGGGGCAATGGTGGCCGGGGCCGTGCGACGGGTCATCGGGCGGTCAATCATCGGGGTGGTGATCGTCATCTGGGTCGTCCTCCTCGGGTTGACACGACCCTCGGCGCCCCGATGGGCACCCTGGCGCGCATTCCCGGCCAGCTGAGTGCTGCCCCGCGCCCATCTGAGTACGACGAAGCCACGAGTCCGCGCATCGCGCGCCGCGCCTTCGGCTCCGGCAGCCCCGCGACCGTGCCGTCAGCCCTGCGCTGGGCCGCCGTGCTCGCCCGCGACCCACCTCAGGGCGCGCAGCAACGCACGGCGCGAGGGGCAGATCAGGTCCGGCAGGCCGAACGCGTAGACGATGTCGCCCAGCGTCAGGCCGAGCGGCGACGGCGTCGCCAGCCCGGGCACGTAGCTGGGGATGACCTCCACCTCGCGGACCTTCTCCCAGGTCTCCTGCGTCGGCTTGTCGAGCAGCGCGAACAGCGCGACGCGCAGGGCGGTCTCGTGCTCGGCCTCAGGGTCGAGCGTCACCCGAGCGTCGCACAGGACGTCCAGGACGTCGGCGATCTCGAGGAGGGTCTCGCGGTCCGCCGCCAGGACTCCTCGGCTGCGATGCGTTTGGCTCATGCGCGCTCCCCGGGGTTGTCCGGGCCGAGCGCCCGGTGACCCCCCAACCGTCCGCCTCGGGACACCTCGGGCGCGCGCACCTGGCGCCCTCCGAGCCAGGGGGTGTCGCTGGCGCTCCTGCGAGACGCGTCACGCACCGCGCAGCGGCCGGCTACGCCCGCGTCACCAGGCGTCTGCGGGGAGGTGGTGCCGCTCCGGGGGAGGCGGCACGTATGCGGTCGGCACGGGCGCCAGGTACGAGCGCGCGAACGTCAGAGCTGCCTCGAGGTCCCCGTGCCGCTCGTGCGCGGAGCGGTCGCGCCGCGTCGAGATCTCGACGACGACGTCGCCCGCCCAGCCGCTCGAGGCGAGCTCCATGAGCACCTCGGCGCAGTCCATCGTGCCGCGTCCCGGCACCAGGTGCTCGTCCCGCGGGACCCCTGTGCCGTCGGCGAGGTGCACGTGGCGCAGGTGCTCGCCGAACGTCTTGACCAGGGCGAGCCCCGACTGCCGGGCGACGGCCGCGTGGGAGAGGTCGAGGGTCACGGAGTCGTAGCTGTGCTCGGTCGCGTCCCAGCCGGGCAGGTACGCCACGTAGTGGCGGTCGCTGCGCGTGCGCGCCTTCCACGGGTACATGTTCTCGACGGCGAGGGTCACGCCGGTCTCGGCCTCCAGCTCGCGCACCTGGTCCTGGAACCCGCGCGCGTAGCGGTACTGCCACCGAAAGGGCGGGTGGACGACGACGGTGCCCGCGCCCAGCTCGTGCGCCATGTCGACCGTGCGCCTCAGCTTGAGCGCCGGGTCGCGGCCCCACACCCCCTGGCTCACGAGCAGCGTCGGGGCGTGCAGGCTGCGGATGGGGACTTCGTGGTGGGCCGAGAGGCGGGCGAGCACGTCCGGGTCCTGCGTGGCCGGGTCCGACCACACCATGACCTCGACGCCGTCGTAGCCGAGCTCGGCCGCGGACTCGAACGCGTAGGCGGCCCGCCTCGGGTACACCGAGGCGGTCGAGAGCGTCACCGGGATAGCCGGGGGCATGGGTCGAACGATACGTGCCCGGGCACGACGACGACGCGGCGGCGCCGCAGGTGTCCACGGTGCGCGAGCTGCCGCGCGCGTGGGACGCGCGCCGGCGGCTGGACGAGAACTCCTGTCGCCTCACTAGCATCCGAGGCATGGAACGCGTCGTCGTCGTCCGGCTCCGCGAGGGCCTCCACGCCCGGCCCGCCGCGCTGTTCGTGCGGGAGGCGGGGAGGCAGCATGTGCCGCTGTCGATCGCCCGGCCCGGCGGGGACGCGGTGGCCGCCGGGAGCATCCTCGGGGTGCTGACGCTGGACGTCTCCGCGGGGGACGAGGTGGTGCTGTCGACACCCGGGACGGGTGCGGAGGACCAGGAGGCGCTCGACGCGCTCGAGCGCTACCTGTCCCAGACCGCCCCGGCCTGACGTGGTCTCCTCGAGGGGCTCAGGGCTCAGAGCCCCAGCTCCTCGAGCTCGGGGAGCGCCGCGCGCACGGCCTTCCGGGCCGCCCAGGCGTCGCGCGCCCCGAGCGCGAGCGCCGCGAGCTCGCGGCACCGCGCCGACGACGTCGCCGCCAGCACCGCGGCGACGTCACCCAGCGCTGCCGGGGCCATCGACAGCGACGTCACGCCCAACCCGACGAGCACCGGTGCGAGCGCCGGGTCGCCCGCCGCCTCGCCGCACACGCCGACGGGTCGCTCCCCTGCGGCGCGGGCACCCTCGCACGTCGCGGCGACCAGCCGCAGCACCGCCGGCTGCCACGCCGTCGAGAGCTCTGCGAGCGCACCGAGCTCGCGGTCGGCGGCCATGGCGTACTGCGTGAGGTCGTTGGTGCCGAGCGACGCGAACATCGCCCGCTCCAGCAGCCAGCGCGCCTCCAGCGCGGCTGCCGGGACCTCGACCATCACGCCGGGCTGGGTCAGCCCGTGCGCGGCACACCGTTCGGCGAACCGGGTCGCCTCGTCCGGCGTCGAGACCATCGGGGCCATGACCCAGACCTGGGCGTCCGCGCCCCGGGCCGCGGCGGAGATCGCCTCGAGCTGCCGCTCGAGCACGTCCGGGTGCGCGACGGCGGTGCGCAGCCCGCGCACGCCGAGCGCGGGGTTGCGCTCGCCGTCCGCGGGGAGGAAGGGCAAGGGCTTGTCGGCCCCGGCGTCGAGCGTCCGGACCACCACCTTGCGGCCCGCGAAGGCGTCGAGGACGCCGCGGTAGGCGGCGGTCTGCTCGGCGACGGACGGCTCCTCGGGCCGTCCCAGGAACAGGAACTCGGTGCGGAACAGCCCGATGCCCTCGGCCCCGGCCGCGGCGGCCGCCGCCGCCGAGCCGGTGTCGGCGACGTTGGCCAGCAGCTCCACGTGGACGCCGTCGGCGGTGTGTCCCTCGCCCTCGAACGAGCGGTGCGCGTGCCGCCGCTCGGCCGCGGCGGCCACCGCCTCGGGCGCCGGGTCCCGCTCGACGGTCCCCCGGCCGCCGTCGACCAGCACCGTCTCTCCGTCGGCGAGCTCGCCCGCCCCGGCGACGGCGACCACCGCGGGGATGCCGAGCGCCCGCGCCAGGATCGCGGTGTGCGACGTCGGGCCGCCGCTCTCGGTGACGAGGGCGAGCGTGGTCTCGGGGTCGAGGGTTGCGGTGTCCGCGGGCGCGAGGTCGTGGGCGACCAGCACGAACGCGTGGCCCGGCTCCGGCACGCCCGGCGGCCGCTGCCCGGTGAGCTCGGCGACGATGCGGTCGCGCACGTCGCGCACGTCGCGCGCGCGCTCGGCCATGTGCCCGCCGAGCCCCTCGAGCTGCTCGATGACGGTCTGCGCGGCGTCCCACACGGCCCGCGCCGGCGTCTCGCCGTCCACGCGCACGCGGCGGGCGGCGTCGGCGGCGAGCGTCGGGTCCGCGGCCATCGCCGCGGTCACCGCGAGGACGTCGGCGGCGGTGCCGGTCGCGCGCCCCGCGCGGTCGAACAGGTCCGCGGTGACCACCTGCGCAGCGGCGTCGATCGACGCGACGGCCGCGTCGAGGTCGCTGCCCACCGGGAGCCGGGCCAGCGGCGGCTCGGGCACGGCGGCCGGCATCGTGACGACGACGCCGGCGGCCCGACCGGGACTGACGGGGACGCCATTGAGCGTGGTCATGGGCACAGCATGGCCCCCACCCAGCACCGACGCGCACCCGGGCTGCGCGAGGGTGCACGCGAGGGTCCACGCGCGGGCCCACGCGCCGGACCAGGCGAGGAACCGCGCGACGGTCCGCCACCTGACGGGTAGCGTCGGGCCAGACCGCGCGCGAGGAGCGCCGACCGGACGGAGGACCAGGATGCAGGCCAGCGAGGCTCCGGGGTGACCACCCTGCTCGCCGTCCGCTCGCCCGTGGCGGGCGTCGTCATCGACGTCACCGAGATCCCGGACCCCGTCTTCTCGGCAGGCCTGGTAGGCCCGGGTGCCGCCGTGGCGCCCGACCCGGAGGCCGGCGGCACCGCCGTCGCGCCCATCGACGGCCGCCTCGTCAAGCTGCACCCGCACGCGTTCGTCGTCGCGGCCGACGACGGGCGCGCCGTGCTGGTGCACCTCGGGATCGACACGGTGGAGCTGCACGGCGCCGGGTTCGTGCTCCACGCCACCGAGGGGGCCCGCGTCACGGCCGGGCAGCCCGTGGTCGGCTGGGACCCCAGCGTGGTCCGCGCGGGCGGGCGGTCCCCGGTGGTGCCGGTGGTCGCGCTGGACGCCGAGGCAGCGTCGCTGGGCGACGTCGCCCCCGTCGGGGCGAAGCTGACGACGTCGGACGTGCTCTTCACGATCGCCTGACCCGGCTCCTTTCGACGTAGGCTGCCGCGCATGGTGCGCGCGGTGGTGTTCGACGTCGGCGAGACGCTCATCGACGAGACGCGGATCTGGACCCGCTGGGCCGAGCGGCTGGGCGTCCCGGCGCTGACGTTCCTCGGCGTGCTCGGCGGCTGCGCCGCGCTGGGCCTGCAGCACACGGACGCGTTCGCGATGGTGCGGCCGGGCCTCGACCTCGACGCCGAGGAAGCCGCGTGGGCCGCCGACGACCCCGACGGGCTGCGCAGCGGGTTCGACGCCGACGACCTGTACCCCGACGTCGTCCCCGCGCTCACCGCGCTGCGCGCCGCCGGGCTGCGGCTCGTGATCGCCGGCAACCAGCCGCCGCGCGCGCTCGCCGCGCTGCGGGCGATGAACCTGCCGGTCGACGAGATCCGCAACTCCGCGGAGCTCGGGGTCGAGAAGCCCGCGCCGGCGTTCTTCGCGGCGGCCGCCGAGCTCGCGGGCGTCCCGCCGCAGGAGATCGCCTACGTCGGCGACCGCACCGACAACGACGTGCTTCCCGCCGCCGACGCCGGCATGATCCCCGTGCTGATCCGCCGCGGCCCGTGGGGCTACCTGCACGCGCGGCGCCCCGAGGCGGCCCGCGCGCACGTCGTCGACTCGCTGCTGGAGCTGCCGCAGCTGCTGAAGGGCCTCACCGCGGCCTGACGGCGGCCCGGCGGCGACACGAAGGTGCGCCGCGAGCCAGGACCAGGCGCCCGTTCGCGCCATCGGGCCGAACGACCGTGACCTTGGGCCGATGCCGGTCTGCCGCTGCAGACCTAGCCTGAAAGGCATGGCCGCACCGGTGCGCGTAGTCGACATCCACGTGGTCGCCGACTCGACGGGCGACACGGGGGCGCGCGTCGCGCGCGCCGTCCAGGCCCAGTTCCCGGACCTCGAGGTCACCGTCGTCCGGCACCCCCGCATCCACGACTCGGCGGGCGCCGACGACGCCCTCGCGCTGCTGCGCGAGTCCCCTGCCGACGCCGTCGTGTTCTGCACCGTCGTCGACATCGCGCTGCACGACCGCATCGAGGCCGCGTGCGCGGAGCTCGGCGTCCCGTTCGCCGACCTCATGGCCCCCGCGCTCGACGCCGTCATCGCCCGCACGGGCCTGCGCCCCGCCCGCGTGGTGCAGCCCGTCGGCCTCGCGGCGGACTACTTCGAGCGCATCCACGCCATGGAGTTCGCCGTCGCGAACGACGACGGCAACCTCACCGACAGCCTGAACGAGGCGGAGATCGTGCTGGTCGGAGCCTCGCGCACCGGCAAGACGCCGCTCTCCATGTACCTCGGCTACCTCGGCTACCGCACCGCCAACGTGCCGCTCGTGACGGGGGTCGCTCCCCCGCCCGAACTGTTCGAGACCGACCCCTGGAAGATCGTCGGCCTCACCATCGACCCCGAGCGCCTGCTCGCGATCCGACGACGCCGCGTCGACCTCATGGGCGTGGGCGGCCGGGACGGCGGGCGGCTGGGGGGCTACGCGGACCTTGCCCGCATCTTCGACGAGCTCGACGAGGTGTCGCGGATACAGCGCCGCCTCGGCTGCCCGGTGCTCGACACCACCTCCCTCGCGCTGGAGGAGGCCGCCGGCCGGGTGATCGAGCTCGTCACCGCACGCCGTCGGGCGCACACCGCGTCCACACCGTCCACAGGCCAGCTCTCGGAAGGACCGGATCGATGACCACCTCGGCCACCACCCCCGCCGCCGCCCAGCCGGCGGCGCCGGACCACGGCTACCTCTACGACTTCTCCGAGGGCAACGCCGGGATGAAGTCCCTGCTCGGCGGCAAGGGCGCCGGTCTCGCCGAGATGACACGCATCGGCGTCCGCGTGCCCGACGGCTTCACGATCACCACGCAGGCGTGCGTCGCCACCATGAAGGCCGGCGGCACCTGGCCCGACGGCCTCTGGGAGAGCATCGAGGAGCGCCTCGACGCCCTGGAGAAGCGCACGGGCCGCACGCTCGGCGCGGCCGAGCGCCCCCTGCTCGTGTCGGTCCGCTCGGGCGCGGTGTTCTCGATGCCCGGCATGATGGACACCATCCTCAACCTGGGCATCGGCGACGAGGCCGCCGCGGGCCTCGCCGCCGAGACCGGCAGCGCCCGCTTCGCCTGGGACTCCTACCGCCGGTTCCTGCAGATGTACGGCGAGGTCGTCGAGAGGGTGCCGGCGCACGCGTTCGAGGACGAGCTCACCGCGCTCAAGGGCCGCCGCGGCGTCGCACACGACACGGACCTGACCGTCGAGGACCTCCAGGAGCTGGTCGCGACGTTCCGCCGGGTGGCCCGCACGCACGGAGCCGAGATCCCGAGCGACCCGCGTGAGCAGCTGCGCCGGTCCGTGAACGCCGTCTTCGCCTCGTGGGACAACCCGCGCGCCCGCGTGTACCGCGGCATCAACAACATCCCCGACGACCTGGGGACGGCCGTCAACGTGCAGCAGATGGTGTTCGGCAACCGCGGCGAGCACTCGGCGACCGGCGTCGCGTTCACGCGCAACCCGTCGACCGGGGCCAAGGAGCTCTACGGCGAGTTCCTGGTCAACGCGCAGGGCGAGGACGTCGTCGCCGGCATCCGCACGCCGCGCCCGCTCGCCGAGCTCGAGGCCGTGCTCCCGCAGGCCTACGGCCAGTTCCTCGACACGATGACGCTGCTCGAGGGCCACTACGGGGACATGCAGGACATCGAGTTCACGATCGAGGAGGGCAGGCTCTACCTGCTGCAGACCCGCAACGGGAAGCGCACCGCGGCCGCCGCGCTCAAGGTCGCGCGCGACATGGTCGACGAGGGCGTCATCGACCGCGACGCCGCCCTGCGCCGCATCGAGCCCGCGCAGCTCGACCAGCTGCTGCACCCGGGCCTCGACCCCGCGCACACGGCCACCCCCGTCACCCGCGGCCTCAACGCGTCGCCTGGCGCCGCCGTCGGCCGCATCGTGTTCGACGCCGACACCGCCGCCGAGCGGGGCAAGGACGGCGACGCCGTCGTCCTGGTGCGCTGGGAGACGACGCCCGACGACATCCACGGCGTCGTCGCCGCGCAGGGCGTGCTCACCGCGCACGGCGGCATGACGTCGCACGCCGCCGTCGTCGCGCGCGGCATGGGCAAGCCCTGCGTCGCCGGCGCGGGCGAGCTGCAGATCGACGTCGCCGCGAAGACCGTGACCATCGGTGACACCGTGCTCACCGACGCGGACACCATCACGCTCGACGGGTCCACCGGCAACGTCTACGTCGGCGCCCTCGAGCTGGTCCCGCCGCAGATCACCGACGACTTCCGCGAGGTCATCGGCTGGGCCGACGACGTGCGCCGCCTCGGGGTGCGCGCGAACGCCGACACCGGCCCCGACGCCGCCAAGGCGCGCGAGCTCGGCGCCGAGGGGATCGGGCTGTGCCGCACCGAGCACATGTTCATGGCCGCCGACCGGCTGCCCGTGGTGCAGCGCATGATCCTCGCGTCCGACGCCGGCGCGCGGGGCGCAGCCCTGGCCGACCTGCTGCCCATGCAGCAGGGCGACTTCGAGGAGATCTTCGAGGCCATGACCGGGCTGCCCGTCACGATCCGGCTCATCGACCCGCCGCTGCACGAGTTCCTGCCGGACCTCGTGGAGCAGTCGCTGCTGGTGCAGCGGCTCGAGGCGGCCGGTTCCACGCCGTCGGACGAGCTGGGCGCGGCGCGCGACCTGCTCGCCCACGTCAAGCGGCTGCACGAGCTCAACCCGATGCTCGGCACGCGCGGCGTCCGGCTGTCGCTGCTGTACCCCGAGATCTGCGAGATGCAGACGCGAGCCATCATCCGGGCCGCCATCGCAGTGCGCGCCCGGGGGCTGGACCCGCACGTGGAGATCATGGTGCCGCTGGTGGGCTTCGCGGAGGAGTTGCGCCGCATGCGCGCGGTGATCGTCGCGACGGCGGACGCCGAGCTCGCCGACGCGGGTGTGGCGCTCGACTACACCGTGGGCACCATGATCGAGCTGCCGCGCGCGGCGCTCACCGCGGACCGCATCGCCGAGCACGCGGACTTCTTCTCGTTCGGCACCAACGACCTCACCCAGACGGCCGTCGGCATCTCGCGCGACGACGCCGAGGGCTCGTTCCTCGCGGCGTACATCGAGGCGGGGATCGTGCCCGAGAACCCGTTCGCGTCGATCGACCCGGACGGCGTGGGCGAGCTGGTGCGGATCGGCGTCGCGAAGGGGCGTGAGACGAAGCCGGGGCTGAAGACGGGCGTCTGCGGCGAGCACGGCGGCGACCCGGCGAGCATCGCGCTGTTCGACGCGATCGGCCTGGACTACGTGTCGTGCAGCCCGTACCGCGTCCCGCTGGCCCGCCTGGCGGCGGCGCGGACGACGCTCGGCCCGGCCTGACCCGACGGGTTCTGGTCGGCGAGCTGCTCAGCCGCGGAGCGGGAGCGTCAGCTCCGCTGCGCCCTGCGCTGCGACCACGACGGGCACGCCCCAGTCCTGCTGGGCCAGGTGGCAGGCCGGGAACTCGCCCTCGGCGTCGCAGCTCGCGGCCTTCGCGGTCACGTGCAGCACGCCGTCCGCGACCGCCGGGTTGATGACGACGTCGCGGAACAGGTCCGTCCCGCTGCCCGCCCCCTCGAGCAGCAGCTCGGGAGGCGTGGCGCTGACCTGCAACGACGTGGACGGACCCCAGCGGTCGTCCAGCTTCTGGCCCGGCGCCGGCACGAACGGCACCTCCAGGCGCAGCGCCCCCGGCCCGACGGCGGTGGCCGGGCGCTGCGTGCGCCGCGCGCCGCCGTCGAGCACCTCGCCCGCGAGCGACGCCGGCAGCGCGACGCGCGTGAGCCGGTGCGCGGCGGACTCGACGACCAGGAGCCGGACGCTCGCCTGCCCTGAGCCGGTCGAAGGGTCGCCGTCCACCTCGACGAGCACGTCGGACGGCTCGGCGAGGCCCGTGGCGAGCGTGGTGACCTCGTTCGACACGGGGTCGAACCGGCGCAGCGCCCCGTTGTAGGTGTCCGCGACGACGACGGACCCGTCCGGCAGCACGGCCACCCCGAGCGGGTGCTGGAGCAGCGCCTGCTCGGCGGCGCCGTCGCGGTGCCCGAAGTCGAAGAGGCCCTGCCCGACGGCGGTCTCGATGGCCGCCCCCGCGCGCGCCGGGACGATGCGCCGCAGCGCCGACGTCTCGGAGTCGGCGAGCCACAGCGAGCCGTCGGCCGCCGGCGCGAGCCCGGACGGCTGCGCGAACCACGCCTCCCTGCCCGGCCCGTCCACGAGCCCCTCGTTCATCGTCCCCGCGAGGTGGAGCAGCGAGCCCTCCTTGCCGTCGAACGCCCACAGCGTGTGCGTCCCGGCCATGGCGACGACGAACGCAGCCAGCTCTTGCGACCACGCGACGTCCCAGGGCGACGAGAGCCGCACCATGGTCGGCGGGTACTTGCCGCCCGGCTCGAACGCTTGGGGCCGCTCGCCCGGCAGCGCGACGTTCTCCTGCCCGCCGACCATGAACTGCTCGCCGGTCCCGGCGACGGTGGTGACCTCGCCGGACTCGAGCGACACCCCGCGCAGCGCGTGGTTCACGGTGTCGGCGACGAGCACGTCGTAGCCGAGCGAGGGCCGCAGCTCGTCGGGCACCAGGCACAGCCCGTTGGGCTCGGAGAACCTCGCGACGTCGGCGGCCCCGTCCACCAGCCCGCGCTCACCGGACCCGATCCGCCGCACCAGCGTCTCGCCGTCAGGCAGCAGCTCGGCGAGCGAGTGGTGCCCGGCGTCCGCGACGAGCAGGTTCCCGCTGCCCAGCGTGATCGCCTTGGCCGGGAACCGCAGCGTGCCCGACGTCGGCGCGGGCGGCACGTACGGCCCGGCGCCGCGGTGCAGCGTCCCCTTGGCCTCGTGCTCGGCGACGAGATCGCGCACCAGCGCGGCCACGGCCGACGCGTGCCCCTCCCCCGCCATCTGCGCGACGACGTAGCCCTCGGGGTCGACCACGACGAGCGTCGGCCAGGCGCGCGCGGTGTAGGCGCCCCACGTGATCAGCTCGGGGTCGTCGAGGACCGGGTGCTCGACCGAGTACCGCTCGACGGCGGCCGCGAGCGCCACGGGGTCAGCCTCGTGCTCGAACTTGGGCGAGTGCACGCCGACGATCACGAGGACGTCGCGGTACTGCTCCTCGAGCTCGCGCAGCTCGTCGAGAACGTGCAGGCAGTTGATGCAGCAGAAGGTCCAGAAGTCCAGGACAGTGACACGACCCCGCAGGTCAGCCAGGGTGAGTGTCTTCCCACCGGTGTTCAGCCATCCCCGGCCGATCAGCTCGGACGCGCGCACCTTGGGGAGGAGGGTCGGGGAGCTCATCGGGCCATTGTGCAACCCGTCATGCGCCGTCAGGCACGCGGCGACTGTGATCTGCGCGGTCAGCGCCGGTTAGGCCCACCAGAGCCGATCCCGTCAGGCAGACAAGCCACGGGGCTGGTGCCACACCGCGCGCTCACGGGCCGTGGGCGGCCCGTCACTGCGCCCGCACCGCGCCGACGACGCGCACCACCACGGGCACGCCCTCGACGGCCGGCGGCACGTCCTTGCGCGCCCGCACCGAGTCCACGTTCACCTGCAGCACCCAGTCGCCCGGGCCGCCGCGCTGGGCCAGTCCCAAGCCGACGACGCCGTCCACCCGCGCCAGCGTGTCGCGCAGCGCGGGCTTGGCGGCGCGAGCTGCTTCGATCGTCGCCATCGTGGTCACCTCCAGGGAAGTCGTCTCCCATTCTCCCCTGCCTAGCACGTCCTGACACCGCGGATGGCCGACCGCGCTCATCCACTCGGCCCCCTCGGCCTGAGCCCGGCGTCGAGTTCGAGCGATCGTCGGAATTTCGAGCGCACGAGCGCTCGACCTCCCGACAAAAACTCGAACTCGGGTGGACCCCGTCAGCGGTCCGTGCGGTTCTCCGTGTCAGGGTGGGAGCCCGTGCGCTCGTCGCGGTTGAGGCCGTCGATCGCGGACATGTCGGCGTCGGGGAGCTCGAAACCGAAGACGTCCGCGTTCTCGACGATGCGCGCGGGTGTCGCCGACTTGGGGAAGACGACGTCGCCACGCTGCACGTGCCAGCGCAGCACCGCCTGGGCCGGCGTCACGCCGTGGCGGCGGGCCACCTCCGCGATGACGGGATCACCCAGCACGGACCCGCGGCCGAGCGGCGACCACGCCTCGGTGACGATGCCGTGCGCGGCGTCGAACGCCCGCACCGCGTCCTGTCGCAGGTACGGGTGGAGCTCGACCTGGTTGACGGCCGGCGCCACGGTCCCGGTCTCCAGGACGCGCTCGAGGTGCGCGGGCTGGAAGTTGGAGACGCCGATGGCCCGGGCCCGCCCGGACGCGAGGATCTCCTCGAGCGCCGCCCAGGCCTCGGTGTACCGCCCGACGGCAGGCATCGGCCAGTGGACGAGGAACAGGTCGAGGTAGCCGGTGCCCAGCTCCTCGAGCGAGCGGTCGAACGCCGCGAGGGCGTCGTCGTGCGCGTGGAACGCGTTGTTGAGCTTGCTGGTGACGAACACCTCGGCGCGCGGCAGCCCGCTCGCGGCGACGGCCTCGCCGACCTCGCGCTCGTTGCGGTACATCTGCGCGGTGTCGACGTGCCGGTACCCGGCCTCGAAGGCGCGGAGCACGAGGTCGCGCGTCTGCGCGGGCTGGAGCTTGTAGGTGCCGAACCCGAGCTGCGGGATCGCGACGCCGTTGTTCAACAGGATGCTGGGGATGCTCACCGCACCATGGTCCCTTCTCGACGTCGCGCCCGCCGACGGCCACAGTGGGGCCTGTGCCCGAAGCGACACTGACCGCCGTCATCGTTCCCGTCAGCGCGGCCGAGCCCGTCGTCGCCGGGCACCGGCTCCGTCTCGACCGCGCCGCGACCTGGGGTGTGCCGGCCCACGTCACCGTGCTGTTCCCGTTCGTCCCGCCCACGCTGGTGAACAACGAAGTCGTCCACCGGCTGGTGGACGTCTTCGCCGCGACGCTGCCCTTCGACTGCACGTTCGCCGAGTGTCGTTGGTTCGGCGACGACGTCCTGTGGCTCGCGCCCGACCGCGTGCAGGAGCTCCGCGACCTGACGCGCGCCGTCGTCCACCGCTTCCCCGCCCACCTGCCCTACCGCGGGCAGTTCGACGACGACGTCCCGCACCTGACCATCGGTGACACCCGGTACGGCACGACCGCAGACCTGCGCGCGGCCGAGGCGGACGTCCGCCGCCGGCTCCCCCTGGCCGCCCGCATCGACCACGCCCTGCTCGTCGCCGGCACCGACCACCCCCGCTCCTGGCACACCGTGGCGGAGCTGCCGTTCGGCACGGCGTCGCGCCGACCCGAGTCATCCGGGCTCAGGCGAGCGTGACGCCCAGCGCCTCGAGCACCGCGTCGATCGGGTTGACGTACGTCAGCCCCGAGCCGTCCGGGCCGCCCGTCTCCGAGCCGGCGAACAGCAGGCCCAGCGCGACGCCGTCCTCGCGGTACACCAGCGCCCCCGAGTCGCCGCCGCGCGAGAACGGCCCCGGCCCGGTCGCCTCCACCTCGATCTGGCCGTCGAAGCTCAGCACCCCCAGCTCGTCGCCGTAACCCACGACGACGTCGTCGAGCTCGATCGCGCTGACCCGCCCGCGGGTGAGCGACGTCGTGCGTCCCACCTTGGCGACGGCCTCCCCGCCCTGGGCTTCCGCCGTCGTCGTCACACGTCCGACCGGGTAGGTCGCGTCGACGCCGACGCCGACGCCGTCGTCGAGCAGCGCGAGCGCCGCGTCCACACGATGGTGCTCACCCGCGGCGAGCGGCGCCCACCGCGCGAGCGTGCCGATGCGGTCGCCTGGGGCGGTCCCGCCGTCCGCAGGCCCGGGCTGCACGACGACGTCGCCCGCCGCCGCGTCACGGGACCCCGCGAGCACGTGCCAGTTCGACAGGACGTACGGGCCCGCGTCGTCGGTCACGAACGCGCCCAGCGTCCCCGCCGTGACCGCGACGTTCGCGACGGAGACGCCGGGCCGCAGCGGCCGCGACCGGCCCGTCTCCCCCAGCGCGCGGGCGCTGACCACCGGCGGGCGCGGACGCGCGTCGGACAAGGTGCGGATGCGGCCGGTGCGACGCACGTCGGCCGCCTCACCGGCCTCGGCCGTCACCTTGCGCACCACTGCCCGCGCGGCCGGGACGCCCAGCCGGTACCGCACCGCGACGACGTACCCGCCGCCCTCGGCCGGGGCCAGGCCCAGGGAGAGCGTGGGCGCACGGACGGCGTCCGACGGCGTCGCGCCCTCCTCTGCCCCCGTGCCGACGGCGGACGCAGTCACCGCGCCGTAACGCTCGGCGAGCTCTCGCGCGAAGCCGTGCAGCTGGTCCTTCACGCGGCGTGCCTCCGCCAGGTCCATGAGCGTCATGGCGCCGAGTGTGGTGCACGGCACCGACAGGTCGCGGGCGGGCGCGCCGCCGCCCGGCCCGGGCGCTTACCGACTGAAAATTTTTCCCGTCGCGTGTCACGACCCGGGCCGGATGCCCTCCCTCCCCCCGTGACGCCGGACCCGCCCACGCCCGAAGTCGTCCCCGACGCGCCCTTTTCCCGGATTCCGCGTCATGAACCGCCCGCTCGGCGCTCATCTCGGCAGAGGGCCGCACGACGCCGCGACGAGGCGGCCGCGGCGGCCCACCACGCAGAAGGGGAACCGCCGGTGGTCCACCTCGGCAGCTCCGACCCGTCCGCGACATGCCCCGGCCCAGGGCAGCCCGCGGCATCCTCCGCGCAGCCCGCGGCATCCTCCGCGCCTCACGCGGCATCCTCCGCGCAGCCCGCGGCATCCTCCGCGCCTCACGCGGCATCCTCCGCGCAGGCACGTCCGGCGCCCCTCACCGTGACGCGCGACGACGTGCGAGCCGCGATCCTGTGGGCGCTCGAGAACGACGTCGCGACGCTGAACCTGCACCGCCACGTCGCCCACACCGTGATCGACGAGACGAGGCTGCGCCGCTCGGACGCCTACCTCGTCGCCACCTGGCGACAGGCGACCGGACCCGCGCTGGCGGCCGTCGGCGCGCGCCCCACCTGATCAGGCGGTCGCGGCCAGCAGCCTCTCGACGCGCGTCGTCCGGGCGCGCGCGGTGGCGAACACCGCCAGGGCGAGCCCGGCGACACCCCAGACCACGAGGCCCGCGACGGCCGCGCCGACCCCGTGGGCGGCCGGGACCACCAGGCCGACCACGGCCCGGCGCGCGGCACCGATCGCGAGCAGGTCGGCGATGCCGTTCAGCCAGACCGGGACCGTCGCCACGACGCCGGTCGCGATGACGAGCACGGCCATGAGCAGGCTGACGCCGCGCGCGAGATCGCCCAGCAGCAGGCTGAAGCCCTGGTGGAGCGCCACGAACACCACCGAGACGAGTGCCCCGAGCAGGACCGCGCCCGTCCAGCCTCCGGGTGACAGGTGCTCGACGCCCGCGAGGACGCCGCCGACGGCGGCGCCGGTCACCGCCGCGATCGTGGCGGGCAGCGCCAGGTCCGCGAGGGCGATCCGCATCGTGCCGCTGGTCGACCGGAGCGCACGGGCGCGCGACGGCCGCATCACCGTGGTGAGCGCGAGGGCGCCCAGCCACAGCGCGACGACCGCGAAGAGCGGCCCCGTCGAGCCGGTGTCGAGCGAGTCGTCCGCGGGCGCCGCGACGGGGTTCGCGACGACGGCGGCGAGCGTCGCACGGTCACCGTCGGAGTAGCTCGGGAGCTGGTCCACGGCCTGGCCCAGGCCGGTGGAGATCTGCCCAGCGCCCGTGGCGAGCCGACCCACGCCGTCCGCGAGGCCGCTCGCACCGCCCGCAACGCCGCCGGCGCCCGTGGCGAGCTGGCCGACGCCGTCCGCCAGGCCCGTCGCGCCCGACGCGACCTTGCGGACGCCACCGCTGAGCTGGGACGCGCCGTCGGCCAGCCGGCCGGCGCCCGACTGCAGACCGGACGCTCCGCTGCTCACCTGGGTGGCGCCGTCGGCGAGCCGGCCGAGGCCGATGGAGAGCTGCTGCGCGCCGGTCTGGAGACCGCCCGCGCCCTGGTCTGCTGCAGTACTGAGGCCGTTCGCGAGTGCGTGGAGGCTCTGCGCGCCGGTGCCCGGGTCGTCCGCCGCCGAGCCGGCAGCCGCGGTGAGCCCACCCGCGAGGGCGTTGAGCCCCGGACCGTCCTTGTCTCCGTCCGCGATGGCCAGCAGCGAGTCA
The DNA here is from genome assembly GCF_049852175.1 of Xylanimonas sp. McL0601. Lineage (GTDB taxonomy): Bacteria > Actinomycetota > Actinomycetes > Actinomycetales > Cellulomonadaceae > Xylanimonas. Next base: position 509,474 of record NZ_CP187527.1, on the reverse strand, counting down.
CGCAGCTGGACGAGCCCGGCCAGGCTCGAGCACGGCGGTGCGGTGTCCGTGATCGTGCAGCCCAGCTGGGTGAGCTGGTCGACCTGCTCCGAGAGTCCGTCGGCCATGGACTGGATGCCCGCCGCGTACCCGGCGACGCCCGCCGCCGCGGCTGAGATCCCGTCGGCAGCGTCCGACGCGCCGCCCGCGGCCGCGGCGAGCTTCGTCTTCAGCCCCCCGGCACCGTCCGCGAGCTGGTCCGCCCCGGCCTTGCTCTGCCCGATCCCCGCCGCGACCTGCCCGGCTCCGCTCGCGAGCTGCGAGCTGCCCGCCGCGAGCTGCGACGCACCGGACGCGAGCCCGGAGGCGCCGGCGGCGGCCTGGTCTGCGCCGCCCGCGAGCTGCGAAGCGCCGTCCGCCGCCGACGTCGCCCCGGCCTCCAGCCTGCTCGCCCCGCCGGCGAGCTGCGCGGCCCCGTCCGACGCCGACGTCGCGCCGTCCGCCAGCTGCGAGGCGCCGGCGGCTGCCTTCCCGAGCTGGTCGGACAGGGTGTTGAAGCCGACCAGCACGTTGTCCACGTAGGTCTGCGTGAGCGAGGACCCCATGACCGAGGTCGCGGTCGAGGCGACGAAGCGCGCGAGCACCGCGTCGGCCACGCGCCCGCCGGGCGGCGTGGCGACGTCGATGGTCGCCTGGCGCGCGGCCGAGGGGTCGGCGCTCCCGAACGAGGTCGCGGCCGCCGAGAAGTCCTTCGGGATGGTGATGACGGCGGCGTACGTGCCGTCGGCCAGCCCGGCCTTGGCGTGCGTCGCGCTCGTGAGCTCCCACTCGTAGGACGTGGTCGAGGCGGGCGCGGCCTTGAGCGTCTGCTCGGTGGCCGGCGCGGCCCCCGACACGAGCCCGGCCGCGAGCTGGCGCCCGAGCGGCACGAGCTGCCCGTTCACCGTCACGGGCTCGTCGTTGTTGACGATCGCGGCCCGGACCGTGTCGAGCCGCTCGGCCGGGTTCCACAGGGCTGCGAGCAGCAGCCCGAGCACCAGGATCGGGAGCAGCGCGACAGCGACGAGGCGCCAGACCCCGGTGCGCTCGCCGGTGCGGGTCAGGGCGTTCACTTCGACACCTCCGTGTCGTCGGTTCCGGTCGAGCCGGCGAGGGCGGAGCCGACCCGGGCGGTGGAGCCGCTCGGGACCATCGGCCAGCCCGCAGACGTTGTCTCGGCGGGTTCGGCCGACGCCGGAGCCGCCTGCGCGAGGTCCAGCAGCGGCGCCCCCGGCAGCAGGTCGGCCGCGTCGGCGCCCGTAGTGCCCACGAGCACCGCGACGCCGTCCGACTGCGCCGACTGCAGCACGAAGGCGAGCGCGTCGCGTCCGCCCCGGTCGCCCAGGGCGTGCGCGCGGAGCACGACGACGGCGCGCGGGCCGCTGCGCAGCGCCTCGACGACGCCGGTCGCGGCCGCCGTCGGGTGGGCGCCGTCGAACGACGATGCGTCGACCACGGCCACCCGGCCGCGCACCGCGGAGGCGCGCTCGGGCAGCACGTACCCGGCGACCTTGACCGCTCCGGCGTCGGGCTTGAGCCGCCCGGCGAGGGCCAGGAGGAGCGCGTCGGCCGCGGCAGCGGCGTCCGCCCGGACGACGAGCGCTCCGCCGTCGGGCACGCGGAGGGTCACAGGACCGACGACGCGCGTGCCGTCCGGCCCGTCGATCAGCAGGCCATGGGCCACGACGGCATCGGTGGACCCGGGCTCGGGCCACTCGGCGAGCGCGAGCTCCTTGGCCACGCCCGCACCCTCGACGTCGAAGTGCGGCAGCAGGCGGTCGAGCCAGCGCGGGATGTACCAGGCGTGCTCGCCGAGCAGCGCCATGACGGCAGGCACCAGCACCATGCGGACGGCGAACGCGTCGATCGCGACGCCCACGGCGAGGCCCAGCGCGATGGGCTTGAGGTTCATGTCGCCCTCGGGCACGAAGGCCGCGAACACGGCGAACATGATGACGGCGGCCGCGGTGACCACGGGGGCCGAGCCCCGGAAGCCGCTCAGCACCGCGCGCTTCGCGACGCCCGGCGTCGAGCGGTCGCCGTGGACGTAGTCCTCGCGCATGCGGGACACGAGGAACACCTCGTAGTCCATGGCCAGCCCGAAGAGCACGCCCATGAGGACGATCGGCATGAAGCTGATGATCGGCCCGGCGCGGGTGACGTTCAGGGGCCCGGCGAGGAACCCGTTCTGGAACACCAGGGTGACCACTCCGAAGGCTGCACCCACGCTCAGCAGGTAGCCGAGCGACGCCTTGATGGGCACCCAGATCGAGCGGAACACCATCGTGAGCAGCACCAGGCAGAGGCCGACGACGACGACGCCGAACGGCAGCAGGGCCGCCCCGAGCTTGGCTGAGACGTCGATGCCGACGGCGGTGAAGCCCGTGACCGAGATGTCGACGCCGTACTCCCGCTGGAAGTGCGGGCGCAGCGCCCGGATCTCGTGCACCAGGTCCTCGGTGGCGACCGACGTCGGGCCGCCCTCCGGGATGACCTGGATGATGCCCGTGTCCGCGGACTGGTTCGGCGTCGCGAGAGGCACGTCGGCCACGCCGGGCAGGTCGCGGATCTCGTCCGCCATGGCGTTCATGAGGCCGACCGGGTCGGTGCTGGTGACGATCGAGCCAGTGACGATGAGCGGGCCGTTGAAGCCCTCGCCGAACTCGTGGGAGATGAGGTCGTAGGTCACGCGGGCGCTCGAGTCGCGCGGGAGCACGCCGGCGTCGGGCAGCGCGAGGCGCAGGCTCGTGGCGGGCCACGCGAGCGCCCCGAGCGCGGCGACGACGAGCACGATGGTGACCACGGGCCGGCGGGTGACGACGTGGACCCAGCGGCCGAAGAAGCCGCCCGAGGCGTCCACGGCGGGCTTCGCCTTCTTCGCCCGGCGCGGCGCGCGGGCCTTGCGGGCCTTGGGGCGCACCCGCTCCCCGGCGAACCCGAGCAGCGCCGGCAGCAGCGTCAGCGACACCAGCACCGCGATGCCGACGCCCGCGGCGGCGGCCACGCCCATGACGGTGAGGAACGGGACCCCGGCGACACCGAGGCCCACGAGCGCGATCATCACGGTCAGACCCGCGAAGACGACGGCGGAGCCGGCGGTCGCCGTCGCGCGCGCCACCGACTCCTCGACCTCGAGGCCGTCGCGAAGCTGGTCGCGGTGTCGCGACACGATGAACAGTGCGTAGTCGATGCCGACGGCGAGGCCGAGCATCACCGCGAGCATCGGCGTCGTCGAGCCGATGGTGGCCACCGACGTCGCCGCGAACAGCAGGCCCATGCTCACGGCCACGCCGACCAGCGCGTTGACGAGCGGCAGCCCTGCCGCCACGAACGAGCCGAGCGTGAGCACCAGCACCACCAGGGCGACCAGCAGGCCCACACCCTCGATGACCGAGATCGCCGGGAACTCGGTGGCGAACAGCTGCCCGCCGAGCTCGGCGCGCGCGCCGTCGGGAAGCGCGGCCTGGAGCTGGCCGGCCTCCTCCTGGAGCGCCTCCTTGGTGGAGTCGAGGATCGAGCCGAGGTCGCCGTCGAGCTGCACCTGGAGGATCGTCGCGTTGCCGGCGTCGTTGACCGACGCCGCGAGGGTGTCGACGTACGGCGACGTCACGGCGACCACCTGGTCGATCCCGTCGAAAGCCTTCACGGCGGCCTCGACGGGTGCCTTCATGTCAGGGTCGGTGATCGCGCCGCCGTCGGGCGCGACGATCACGACCTGCGCGGACGCCCCGCTGACCTGCGGGAACGTCGCCGCGAGGCGCTCGAGCGCCTGGTTCGCCTCGGTGCCGGGGATCGTCACCTCGTTGTCGAGGCCCTGCATGAGCAGGCCCGCGGCGCCTCCCACCAGGGCGAGGATCACGACCCAGCCGACGACGACGAGGCGGCGGGCGCGCAGCGCCCAGCGGCCGAGCTGGTACAGGACGGAGGACATGCGTCTCCCAGAGCAGGCGTCGATGGCGGGGTTCGATACACGACTGTATCCGATACATCGCTGTATGGGTACACTCGAGGTGTGACAGAACTTCCCACGATCTCGGCCCGGCGGGAGCGCACGCGCGAGCGCCTGCTCGACGCCGCCGCGGAGGTGTTCGCGCGCGTGGGCTTCGGAGCTGCCTCGGTCGAGGCGATCGCGGAGGCCGCCGGCTTCACTCGCGGGGCGTTCTACTCGAACTTCGAGAGCAAGGAAGAGCTGTTCCTCGCCCTCACGGACCGGCAGGGTCGCCGGCACGTCGCCGCGCTCGAGGCCGCGGTCACTGCGCTCGACGCCGACGTCGTCGACGGGCACCACCTCGACAGCCGCCTCATCCGCTCGGTGCTCGCGGCGGTCACGGAGAGCAACGGTGCCGAGCACGGCTGGTACCCGATCACCGCCGAGTTCGAGCTGCTCGCGATGCGGGCCCCCGAGATCGGCGCCGCGTGGACGGCCCAGCAGCGCGCGATGCGGGCCGAGCTGACCACCGTGCTCACGCGCCTGCTCGACGGGCTCGGCCTGCGGTTCACGATCGACGCCGGGACCGCCGTCGAGCTGCTGCTCGGCGCGTGGGCGGCGAGCGCACGCGACGCGACGGTCGCGGGGGCGAAGGCGGTCGCGCCGGAAGCGCTGGAGGCGCTCGTGGACCTCCTGATCGCGAAGGCCTGAGCCCTCTTTCCCTCCGACGTCGAAAGGTCAGGTGCGGGGAGCCGGGTCGCCCGGCGCGCCCGGGCCTTCCGCCACGTCCCGCTGCGCAATCCTCGCCAGCATCGCGTTGTACTCGTGGAGCTCTGCGTCGCCGTCACGGTCGGCCTGGCGGTCGCGGCGGCGCGCCTCGCGCTCGTCCGACCGGGTCCAGAGGACGGCCACGGCGATCGCGAGCACGAGCGTCGGCAGCTCGCCGATGCCCCAGGCGATGCCGCCGCCGGCCTGCTGGTCGGCGATCGCGGACGGGCCCCACGGGCGGCCCATGTTGCCGAACCAGTCCGCGGCCAGCAGCGTCGTCTGCATCATGAGGGCCACGCCGAAGAACGCGTGGAACCCCATCGTGGCAAACAGCAGCACCAGCCGCTGCGGGTGGGCGGGCCGGTTCGGGCCGGGGTCGATGCCGATGAGCGCGTTGGCGAACAGGTACCCGGCGAGCGTGAAGTGGACGACCATCCACACGTGCCCGACGTGGGAGTGCAGCGACCAGTCGAACAGCGGCGTGTAGTAGAAGACGAGCATGCCCGCGACGAAGACGACGCCGGCCACGAGCGGCTGGGCCACGAACCGCCCCCAGCGCGAGTGCACGAACCCGAGCACCCACTCGCGCGGCCCGCGCGACCCGTCGCGTCGGCGCGGCACCGCGCGGAGCAGCAGCGTGACGGGCGCCGCGAGCACCAGCAGCATCGGCACCAGCAGTGCGAGCACCATGTGCTGCACCATGTGGGCGCTGAAGAGCACCTCGCCGTAGACGGTCGGGCCGCCGTTGGTGTCCCAGGCGATGACGGCGATGCCCAGGCACCACGCGAAGGTGCGGCCCACGGGCCAGCGGTCGCCGCGACGCGCAAGCCGCCGCACCCAGGTGAGGTAGACGACGACGGCGGCCACGCACGCGAACGTGAACAGCGGGTCGAGCCGCCACTCGGTGAACCAGCGCGACCCGATGAGCTCGGGCGGCAGCGGCGAGCCCGTGAGCTGGTAGGCCGAGCTGGTGTCGAGGGGGACGTCGTCGCGCACGGGCGGAGCGGAGGCGGCCAGCCCGACGGCGACGCCCATGACGGCACCCATGACGAGCAGCTCGACGGCGGCGAGCCGGGCGAAGAGCCACGCCTTGGCAGGCCCGAGGCGTGCCCCGCCGCGCCCTGGGCCGGACAGGTCGCGCAGCACCCGGCGGCGGTGGGCCCAGCCCAGCGCGCCCAGGCAGGCCAGCAGCACGGCCTTCGTGATGAGCAGGATCCCGTAGCGGGTACTGAGGTCGCCCGGGCCGGCGAGCCGGATCCACGCGGACACGATCCCGGAGAACCCGACGCCCACGATGCACCAGGAGGCGATGACGGAGAACCGTGGCACGGCCGCCTCCCAGCCCGCCCCGGCGTTGTCAGGCTCAGGGCGCGCCCCGGCGCCCCCTGGACCTGACACGTGAACCGTGGCCGCCGCGTCGTCAGCGCCACCGTTCGCTCCGGCGCGCCCTGGGCCTGACATGCGGCGGAGTGAGGTGACCACCAGCACCGCGATCGCGCCCAGGCCGCCCACCCACAGGGCCGCGCCCACGAGGTGCAGGAACATCGCCCCGATCGCGAGGCTGTGGCTCGCCGCCCCGGCCGCGTGGCCCGTCGACGCCTGGAACGCGAACGCCGCCAGCGGCAGCACACACGTGAACAGCGCGCCCACGGCACCCCGGACCGCGAGCGCCAGCACCGACGTAGCAGCCGCGAGGATCACGATCTTCAGGCCTGTGCGCCCCAGCTCGATCTCCGTGAGGTACTGCCACAGACCGGTCCCGAAGCCCGGTGCGTCGAGCCGCGTCGCGGAGATCTCGGCGAACTGGAGCACCAGCCCGAGCACGCCGGCCAGCGCCCACGCCGCCGCGGCCACCCCCGCCGTCGAGAGCGCGGTGCGCTGCAGTCGTCCCGGGGGCACCAGAGCCGCCGCGGTCACGAGCGCGCCGAGCGTGAGTGCCGAGGACAGCTCGGTCAGCACGTTCAGGACCGGCAGTCCCCAGCGCACGACGGCGCCCGCGTCGGCGAAGCCGGCGAGCGCCGCGAAGGCGCCGGTGAAGGCTCCCCCGCTCAGGGCCGCCGCCAGCGCGACGACCACCGCTGCCGGCACGGCCGCGACGAGCCACCACGCGCGGCGGCGCGGGCTCGCGGCGGGGGCGGCGAGGTCGTCGGGGGCGGTGCGAACGGTCACGCGACCAGGGTAGGCGGGGTCGGGCGCCGCCCGGACCGCCGTCGTCCCGGATGTGACCGACGCCGCGGATCAGCCGGGGGGAAGGCGCGCGCAGCCCGGCTGGTCAGCACTCCAATACCGGGCCCCCCTCAGAGCCAGACCAGGCCGCGGGACGGCTCCGCCAGCACACGTGCGACGTCTGCCAGGAAGCGGGCTCCGAGCTCGCCGTCGACGAGCCGGTGGTCGAAGCTCAGCGCGAGCTGGGTGACCCAGCGGGGCTTGATCTTCCCCTTGTGGACCCACGGCTGCTGGCGGATCGCGCCGAACGCCAGGATCCCAGCCTCGCCCGGGTTGAGGATCGGCGTGCCGGTGTCGATGCCGAAGACGCCCACGTTGGTGATCGTGATCGTTCCGTCGGACATGTCCGCGGGGGTGGTGCGGCCGGCACGCGCGGTTGCCGTGAGGTCGGCGATCGCCTGGGCGAGGTGGAGCAGGTCGAGGCGGTGGGCGTCCTTGACGTTGGGAACCACCAGGCCTCGCGGGGTCGCGGCGGCGATCCCGAGGTTCACGTAGTGCTTGAAGACGATCTCCTGGGCGTCCTCGTCCCAGCTCGCGTTGATCTCCGGGTGCCGGTTGACGGCCATGAGCACGGCCTTGGCGGCGATCAGCAGCGGGGTGACGCGCACGCCGGCGAACTCGCGGTCCTCCTTGAGAGAGGCCACGAGGCGCATGGTCTTGGTGACGTCGACCGTCTGGAACACCGTGACGTGCGGCGCCGTGAACGCGCTCGCGACCATCGCCTCGGCGGTGCGCTTGCGCACGCTCTTGACGGGCACGCGCGTGCGACGACCGTCGGGCGAGACGGAGCCGGACGCGAGCCACGGCCGGTCGTCGTCGGCGTACGTGGCGAGCGCCTGCGGCTTGGCGGCCTCGGCCTGCGCGACGACGTCCTCGCGCGTCACGATCCCGCCCGGGCCCGTGGGCAGCACCGACGCGAGGTCGACGCCCAGGTCCTTGGCGAGCTTGCGGACCGGCGGCTTTGCGAGCACGCGCCCGAACGTGGCGTTCGAGCCGGGCGCGGCGGGGACGGAGATGGCGCCGCCGTCCGGGGCGACGCGGCCGCTGCTCGGGCCGCCGTTCGCGGAGGCCTTCGGGAGCGCCGGTGCGGGCGGCGGGGTGGTTTCGACACGCTCGACCACCGGGGCCGGCGCGGGGGCGGCGGCGGCCACCGGGGCGGCCGCAGACGCCGTCGGCTCGCTCGGCGCGGCGGTGCGGCGGCGGCGTCGGCCTGCGCCGGACTGGTCCGCCGTCCCGTAGCCGACCAGCACCGAGCCCGAGCCCGACCCCGTTGCGGCGGGGGCGGGGGCGGCTGCGGGGGCAGGGGCGGCAGCGGGCGCGGCCGCCGGCGCGACCGCCCCGGACGACACCTCGATGATCGCGGTGCCGACGTCGACGGTGTCACCCTCCTCGACCAGCAGCGCCGTCACCGTCCCAGCCCAGGGGGAGGGCAGCTCGACCAGCGACTTGGCCGTCTCGATCTCGACGATCACCTGGTTCACGGCCACGGTGTCGCCGGGCTTCACGCGCCACTCGACGATCTCGGCCTCGGTGAGCCCCTCGCCGACGTCGGGCAGGGGAAAACGCTGCGTGCTCACGGGTGTCCTCTCTCCGGACCGGGTCAGTAGGCGAGTGCGCGGTCGACGGCGTCGAGGACGCGGTCCACGCTCGGCAGGTAGTCGTGCTCGAGCTTCGCGACCGGGTAGGGCGCGTGGAAGCCGCCGACGCGGATGACGGGCGCCTCGAGGTGGTGGAAGGCCTCCTCGGTCACGCGGGCCGCGACCTCGGCGCCCACGCCGTGCACCGTCGGCGCCTCGTGCACGACGACGCAGCGGCCCGTGCGCCGCACGCTCGCGACGACGGCAGGGACGTCCAGCGGCGAGATGGCGCGCAGGTCCACGACCTCGGCGCTCGTGCCCTCGGCGGCGAGCTCGTCGGCGGCCTTGAGCGCCGTCGCGACGGTGGGCCCGTAGGCGACGAGCGTCACGTCGGTGCCCGGCCGGGCGACGCGCGCGGTGTCGAGGATCCCGGGCGCCGGGGGTGCGTCGAGGTCCACCTCGCCCTTGGACCAGTACCGGCCCTTGGGCTCGAAGAAGATCACCGGGTCGGGCGAGGTCACGGCCGCGCGGATCATGTCGTACGCGTCCTGCGGCGTCGACGGCGAGACCACGCGCAGACCTGCCGTGTGCGCGAACAGCACCTCGGGCGACTCGGAGTGGTGCTCGACGGCGCCGATGCCGCCGCCGAACGGGATGCGGATGACGACGGGCACCCGGAGGCGGCCGCGCGAGCGGTAGTGCATCTTCGCGAGCTGCGTCGTGATCTGGTCGAAGGCCGGGAACACGAAACCGTCGAACTGGATCTCGCAGACCGGCCGGTACCCGCGCAGCGAGAGGCCGATCGCGGTGCCGACGATGCCGGACTCGGCCAGGGGCGTGTCGACGACGCGGTCCTCGCCGAACTCGGCCTGCAGCCCGTCGGTCACGCGGAACACGCCGCCGAGCCGGCCGATGTCCTCGCCCATGACCATGACCTTGCCGTCGGCCGCCATGGCGGCGCGCAGGCCGAGGGTGATCGCCTTGGCGAAGGTGAGGGTCTGCCTGCCGGTGAACGCCGTCGTGGCCCGGGTCAGGGTCGTGCTCGTCATCGCGAAGCCTCCGTCACGTCCTGCTCGTACTCGGCCAGCCAGGCGCTCTCGTCGGCGACGGTCGCGTGCGGGGTGGCGTACACGTTCTCGAACATCGCCGCCGTGGGCGGCGCCCCGAGGGTCCGCACCTCGACGCGCATGCGCTCGCCGAGAGCCTCCGCCTCCGCCTCGAGGGCGGCGGCCCACGCCTCGTCCCACTCGCCCTCGGCCCGCAGGTGCGCGGCCAGCCGGTCGAGCGGGTCGCGGCGGCGCCAGTACTCCTCCTCGTCGCGCTCGCGGTAGCGCGTCGGGTCGTCCGACGTCGTGTGCGCGCCCATGCGGTAGGTGAACGCCTCGACCAGCGTGGGGCCGCCGCCCGAGTGCGCCCGCTCGAGCGCCTCGAGGGTGACGGCGTAGCAGGCCAGCACGTCGTTGCCGTCGACGCGCACGCTCGGGATGCCGTACCCGAGGCCGCGGTCCGCGAACGGCACCTTGGACTGGCGGGTGGTCGGCTCGGAGATGGCCCACTGGTTGTTCTGCAGAAAGAACACCGTCGGGGCGTCGTTCACCGCCGCGAACACCATGGCCTCGTGGATGTCGCCCTGGGAGGTGGTGCCGTCACCGAAGTAGACGACGACGGCGGTGTCCCGGGTGGGGTCCCCGGTGCCGACCAGGCCGTCGCGCTGGACGCCCATGGCGTATCCGGTCGCGTGCAGCGCCTGCGAGCCGAGGACGAGCGTGTACAGGTGCGCGTTGTGCTCGGCCGGGTCCCAGCCGCCGTGGTCCTGGCCGCGGAACAGGCGCAGGCGTTCGATCGGGTCGACGCCGCGCACGTGCAGAACGCCGTGCTCGCGGTAGCTGGGGAAGACGTAGTCCTGCGGCGCGAGCGCGGACGCAGAGCCGACCTGGGCGGCCTCCTGGCCCCTGGACTGCGCGTAGAGGGCCAGCTCGCCCTGCCGCTGCAGCGCGGTGGCCTCGTCGTCGAACCGGCGCGTGAGGACCAGGTCGCGGTACATCCCGCGCAGGTCGTCACCGGTCAGGTGCGCCACACGGTCGCGGTACGTCGCGTTCTCGGTGGTGCTGACCCGCACGCCGTCGGCGTCGAGGAGCTGTACCAGCCCCGCCTCGCCCCTGCCCTTGTCGCTCACGCCCACTCCCTCCGGGAACCTACGGTCTCGTAGCCTACGCAAGCGTAGGTTGCGCTGCAGCACGGATGAAGCCCCATGCGGAGCTAACGCTTTCGGGTGCGCTTTGGAGGGTTCCCACAACGCCCGCGGGGGCGGCGCCACAAGGCGGCGCCACGGTCGGGCGCGCGACACGCCGGGACCGACCGCACCGGCGCACGTGGCTCGTCCGTGCCATGGTGAAGGTTGAGGGGTCAAACAAATCGCCACCCAGCCCGGAGCCAACGAGCACACGGAAGGAGGCCGGCGAGGCGCACACGGCTCGTCGACCGAGACCATGCGGACTCAGTCCATCGACACCGACGTCGTCGTCGTAGGGGGCGGCCTCGCAGGGGTGTGCGCGGCGGTCGCGGCCGCCCGGCTCGGCCGGCGGGTCGCCCTCGTCAACAACCGGCCCGTCCTCGGCGGCAACTCGTCGTCGGAGGTGCGGGTGTGGGTGTGCGGCGCCACCGCCCACGGCAACCAGCGATGGGCGCGGGAGAACGGCGTCATCGGGGAGCTCTACGTCGAGAACCAGTACCGCAACCCCGAGGGCAACCCGGTGTACTGGGACGACGTCGTGCTCGACGCCGTGCGAGCCGAGCCCGGCGTACAGCTGTTCCTCAACACGGACATCCGCGAGGTCGCGGCCGACGGACCCGAGAACGCCCGCCGCATCACGTCGGTGACCGGCTGGACCATGGGCTCGGAGATCCTCACGACGTTCCACGCCCCGCTGTTCCTCGACTGCTCCGGCGACGGGCTCGTCGGGTACCTGGCCGGCGCGCGGTTCCGCCTCGGCAAGGAGGGGCGCGACGAGTTCGGGGAGAGCCTGGCGCCGCCCGAGCCGGTGCGGGAGTTCCTCGGCTCGACGCTGCTCTTCTACACGAAGGACGTCGGCCGCCCGGTCAAGTACGTGGCCCCCGACTCGACGATCGACATCACCCGGACGCCCATCCCCGACACGCGCATCATCCGCAGCGGCGACAACGGCGCGGCGTACTGGTGGATCGAGTGGGGCGGCGAGCTCGACATCGTCGACGACAACGAGCGGATCCGCGACGAGCTGCGCGGCGTCGTGCTCGGCGTGTGGGACTACATCAAGAACTCGGGGAGGTTCGACGCCGAGAACCTCACCCTCGAGTGGATCGGCAACCTGCCGGGCAAGCGCGAGTACCGCCGGCTGATCGGCGACCACACGCTCACGCAGAACGACGTCCTGCGCCAGTCGTCGCACGACGACGGCGTCGCGTTCGGCGGCTGGTCGATCGACCTGCACCCGCCGCAGGGCATGTACGCCACCGGCGCCGGTGCGGTGCAGCGCTTCTCGGACGGTCTGTTCGAGATCCCGTTCCGCAGCCTGTACTCCGTCAACGTCGAGAACCTGCTGATGGCGGGCCGCGACTTCTCGGCCACCCACATCGCGTTCGGCGCCGCGCGCGTCATGGCGACGTGCGGCGCGATGGGCGAGGCCGCGGGGACGGCCGCCGCGCTGTGCCTCGAGCTCGGCGTGACGCCCCGCGCGCTCGCGCGCGATCACGCCGCCCGCCTGCGCCAGCTGCTGCTGCGGCAGGACGCGCCGGTGCTCGGCGTCGCGAACGAGGACCCGGACGACCTCGCGCGGGCCGCGCGGGTGACGGCGTCGTCGTACCGCGAGCAGGTCGGCACGGAGACGGGCCCCGCAGGAGACCCGCTGCCCGGCGCGACGCCGTACCCGCTCGAGCGCGACCTCGGGATCGCGCTGCCCGTGGACCCGCGGCTGGACCATCTGGATCTGTGGGTGCGCGCCGACCGGGACACCACGCTGACCGTCGAGGTGCACTCGACCGGCCGCCCGCAGAACGTCGTCCCGGCGCACCTCGAGGCCAAGACCGACGTCGCCGTGGCCGCGAGCGCCGAGCCCGGCTGGGTCCGCGCGGAGGTCTGCGATCTGCCGGCCGCGCCGGGTACCGCGGTGGTGGTGCTGCGGGCCAACCCCGACGTCACCGTGTGGACGACGGCGCCGCTGCCGCCCGGCGTGCTGACGCTGGTGCACGGCGAGGACTCGGAGGACCGTAACGTCGAGATCGTCCCAGGCCAGGCTCTGCTGGCCTGGCCCACCAAGCCCTTGCGCGGGCGGTCCGTCGTGTTCCGCGCCGGCCCGGGGTCGCGGGCCCTGGCCCCGGAGCGCGCGACGTCGGGCTACCAGCGCCCGTTCGGCGGCCCGCACCTGTGGGCGTCGGCACCCCTGGGCGACGGGACCGAGTGGCTGCGGCTCGACTGGGACGAGCCGCAGCGTGCCCGCGAGGTGCGGATCGTGCTCGACGACGACCCCGACCTCGAGCTCAGCACGCTGCACCACCACCGCAGCCCCGACGAGATCCTGCCGCAGCTGGTGGGGTCCTACTGCGTCGAGCTCCGCACGGTGGACGGTGAGTGGCTCGCCGTCGCCGACGTCGCCGACAACCGCCGCAGGCAGCGGGTCCACCCGCTGCCCGGGATCCCGTTCACCGCGCTGCGCCTGACCGTCCGGTCCACGCAGGGCGCACGCGAGGCGCGCGTCGTCGCGCTGCGGGTGCAGCGCTGATCGAAGGAGGCTGGACATGAGGTCGGCGGTGGCGAGGCGGACCGCGGTGCACACCGGCACGGTCAGCCAGACGGCGCGGACGATCACCGTGCGCGGCGACACCTACGCGGTGCTCATCGAGAAGACGAGGTTCCGCTACTCCGTGCTCGACGCCGCCGGGGCGGTGCTCGCGCCGCCGCACCCCGTGTCCGGGCTGCGTGTCGCGCGCGAGGGCGCGGGGTTCGCCGACGCCGCGACGGCGGTGCTCGTCAGCAGCGCGAGAGCGGCCACCGCCGTCGTGCGCGTGACGCTGACGGACGGCACGCGGCTCGACGTGCGGGTCCGCCCGGACGCACGGACCGTCCGGTTCAGCACGTCGCGTGTGGCCGGGACGGCCACGATCGACTTCCGGACGGGCCCCGTCGCGCCCGCGTACGGCCTCGGCGACTACGGCGCGTTCGCCGACGGCCAGCCCGAGCAGCGCACGCCGTGCAGCGGCGAGGTCGCCGTGCGCCCGACGACGGAGCTGACGGGCATCGTGCTCGACAACCTCACCAACCAGGGCAGCTGTAAGCGCTTCATCACGAACTTCACCGTGTTCCCGCGGCAGCGCCTCGCACAGGTGCTGTTCTTCGAGGGCCGGAAGCGGGTGGCGCTGACCGCGGACGAGAACCGGCTCGGCGTCGGTGGCACCCGGTCGGTCGACGGTCTCTTCTACCTGGTCGCCGAGGACCTGCGGCAGCTCTACCGCGACTACAAGGACCTGCGCGAGGCCCACGGGTACGTGGACGCACGCCCTGACGCGCGGATGTTCGGGCTGGGGTGGGAGGCGTACGGCGCGCTCGGGTGGAACACGTACCAGGCGTCGGTCGAGGAGACGGTGCAGGCGTTCGTGGACCACGGATACCCGCTGAGCTGGGGCGTGGTCGGCTCGGGCTTCTGGCCCGGCCCGCGCGGCGGGGCGGCCGAGGGCACGACGAACAGCTTCGGCACGTGGGACGACACGCCCGAGCCCGGACGCGTCGACTCCCAGCCAGGCCTGCCCAACCCGCGCTACCCCGACCCCGATCACCTCAAGGGCGTGTTCGCGCGCCACGGCATCGCGCTCCTGCTCGGCGCCCGGACCAACGTCACGGCACTCCCCGAGGACGGCGGCAATCACGACCCTGCGTACGACGGCGACTTCCTCATGGAGGCGATCGAGCGCGGCTACCTGCTGACCGGCCCCGACGGCGCCCCGGCAGTCGTGACCAGGGCCCAGTTCCCGAGCGGCGCCAGCTACGTGCTCGACGCGTCCGACCCGGACGCCGTGCGGTGGTTCGTCGAGCAGATGCGAAAGTGGGGCGTGCAGGGCTGGAAGGAGGACACGATGCTCTACGAGCCCGACACCCACCGCGACGGCAACTGGAACCCGCTCGTGCTGGCCCTGCACGATGCCGGCGACCTGGTGATGGTGCGCAACGCCGCGTACTCGGTGCCCGGCGACTCGCTGCGGCTCAACGACACGATGTGCGGGGCGGGCACCGACTTCCACGGGAACCCGGACCGCATCCCCGTCCAGCTGCTCAACTACGCGGCGAGCGGCGCCGGCAACGTCTACGGCGACTACGTGGGCGGCACCCCGGGCCACGGCTCGATGGCCGACGAGGCGTACATGCGCTACTTCGTGCGCAACGCGCAGCTCGCCGCCCTCACACCGGTCCTCGCCTTCGGGCTCGGGCCGTGGGAGCTAGGCCGCGCCGACTACGCCGACGGCGTCAAGGCCCTCGCGCTGTGGCACGAGTCGGTGCGCCCGTACGTGTACTCCGCCGTGCTCGACGGCTACGAGACCGGCTACCCGACGGCGATGACACCGTTGCCGGTCGCCTACCCCGACGACCCGGCCACCTACGCGCTGGCGAACGACACCACACGCCAGTACGAGTGGATGTTCGGCGAGTCGATCCTCGCCACGCCCGTGTGGGGCGCCGACTTCGCCACCGCCACGTCGCGCGACGTCTACCTGCCCGCCGGGACGTGGATCGACATCGCCACCGGGGCGGTCTTCACCGGCCCGCGGACGCTCGAGGGCTACGCGATCGGCCCCGACCGCGTGCCCGCCTTCGTGGGCGGCAAGGGCGTGCTCGTCACGCGCGATCCGGGGAGTGGAGGCGCTGCCGGCCTGACCGTCGCCGTCTACCCGGTCGCGGCCGGCTCGGAGTACAGGTGGACGGACGGCACGTCGTCAAGCACGGTCACGAGCTCCAACACCGGGTGGGACCCGGCCTCGCTGACCGTCGCCGACCTCACCGCCCGCCGCGACGTCGCGTTCGACGTCGACGACGTGACGGGCGCGGTCAGGTTCCCGCTCGTCCCCGGGCACGACTACGCGCTGCGCGGCGGTGGGTGACCGTCAGCGCCAGCTCTTCGCGACCTCGAGGAACGCGTCGTTGGCCTCGACCTCGCCGATGCTCACGCGCAGCCCGTCCCCGGCGAACGGCCGCACCAGCACCCCCGCCGCCCGCGCCCCGGCCGCGCGCTCCGTGGTGCTGTCGCCGAGCGGGAACCACACGAAGTTCGCGTGCGACTCGGGCAGGTCCCAGCCCTGCTCGCGCAGTGCCGCGACGACCCGCGCGCGCTCCGCGACGAGCGCCTCGACCCGCTCCATCAGCTCCGCCTGGGCCGCCGGGAGCAACGACGCGAGCGCCGCCTGCTGCGCCACGTGCGAGACGCCGAACGGCGTCGACACGGCCCGGATCCCGTCGGCGAGCCGGGGCGCCGCGACCGCATAGCCGACGCGCAGCCCCGCGAGCCCGTAGGCCTTCGACAGCGTGCGAAGCAGCACCACGTTCGGGTACCGCCGCAGCAGGTCGACGCCGTCGGGTGCCTCGGGGTCGCGCACGAACTCGAGGTAGGCCTCGTCCACGACGACCATCACGTTCGTCGGGACGGCCGCGAGGAGCTCCTCCAGCTCGGCAGCGTGCACCACCGGGCCGGTCGGGTTGTTGGGCGTGCAGACGAGCACCACGCGCGTGCGGGGGGTCACGGCGGCGGCCATCGCGGGCAGGTCCAGCCGACCACCCTCGGCGAGCGGCACCATGACGCTCCTGCCGCCGGCCACGGCGACGGCGATCGGGTACGCCTCGAACGACCGCCACGGGAACACGACCTCGTCCCCGGCGTCGACCACCGCGGCGAGAAGGTGCGCGAGCACGGCCACGGACCCGTTGCCCACCACGACCTGCTCGGGCGCCACGCCGACGTGCGCGGCGAGCGCCGCGACGAGCTCGCTCGCGTACATGTCGGGGTACCGGTTGGTGTCGAGGGCGGCGTCGGCGATCGCCTTCACCACCGAGGGCAGCGGCCCGTACGGGTTCTCGTTCGACGACAGCTTCCACACCCGCGCGCCGGGATCGGGGCGGGCGCCGGGCACGTACGGGGGCAGCGCCTCCACGGCCGGGCGCAGCGGGACGTGCCCGGAGACATCACCAGGCTTGTCATTCGGGCGATTCGAGGCTGTCTCCACGGCGCTCAGCATGCCACGATGAGATGCATGAACTTCGTCGTGCGCGTCCTGGTGACCGCCCTCGCCCTCTGGCTGACGAGCCTCGTCATCCCGTCCCACCTCGACATCGTGGACTCCGGCACCGCGGCCGGGACCGTCGTCGCGGTGCTCGTCGTCGCGCTGGTCTTCACCCTGGTCAACCTGATCGTGAAGCCGATCGTCGCGCTGCTCTCCCTGCCGTTGTACATCCTGACCCTCGGGCTGTTCTCGTTGGTCGTCAACGCGTTCATGCTCTGGCTGACCACGTGGATCACCGGCCTGAACCTGTTCGGAGGCCGGCAGTGGGGCCTCGAGATCCACGGCGGCTTCTGGTGGTACGTGCTCGCGGCGCTCATCATCGCGATCCTCCAGATCGTCATCGGGATGTTCGCCCCGAAGAAGAAGCGCTGAGGCCGGCGGGCGGGCCTGGCGGCCCGCCCGTCACCCTCCTCGCGGCATAGAACTCGGTCCGCGCGGACTCGCCGCCGAGCAGCGGCTCGATCCGGCCGACGATGTCGTCGACCTGTGCACTGCCGCTCTCGCGCGCGAGAGCGAGCGTCCGCAGATGGGTCCGGAGGCTGTGGGCACTCGACGTGCCGGCGGCGGCGGTCCGGTCCGCCGCCGCCGACGACGCCGCGAGCCGGCGCGTCACCGTCACCCGGTCGACGCCGCCGGGGTTCTCGAGCCCGGAGCGGCCGTCTGCGCTGGAGACGAGCTCCTCGTCGTTCTCCAGGTGCAGCACGGGCACGCCCGCGGGCACCGCGAACGACGCGGTGGGCGCCCCGGCCGTGACCACGGCCCCGACCGGATGCCGGCACCTGAACGACGGCGACGCCGCGAGCGCCATCGCCGCGATCCCGCCGAGGCTGTGCCCCACCAGCACCACCGGCTCACCGGGCCGGGCCCCGGCCGCGTCTAGCGCGGCCGACACCGCGACGGTGACGTCGGCCGCCCGGTGAGCCATGAGGTCCAGGTCGGTGACGCCGTCGAACGGGTGCGCGAGGCTCACGAGGTCCTGTGTCCCGGGGACGAGCACGGTCCACGAGAGCGACCCGTCGTCGTGCACCACGCGCTCGACGGCGAGCGTCGCCGTGGGCACGCCGGCGGGTGAGCGCCCCGGCAGCAGCCCGTGCCCGGTCAGGTCGGCCACGCGCGCGAGCGCCTCCTCGACGCTGCCCGACGGCGTCCGCGCCCACGCAGGTCCGCCACCCGGAGGCGTCACCTCGCGCACGCGGACGTGCGTCACCGGCAGCAGCGCATGCACGAGGGTGCTGAGCACGCGCGCCCCACCGGTGACCGACAGGTTGCCGCCTGACCACAGGGGCCGGCCGGCGGCGACGCCGACGCCGAGCCCGGTGACCGCCTCGTCGCTCCAGGGCGCACCCCCGGTCACTGCCGCAGCCGCCACCGCGGACCTGCCGGCCGCGAACCAGCTGCGGGCCCAGCCGCCGCTCGCATGCTCCAGCAGCCACTCTCCGGCGAATGCGCCTGCCACGACCTCGCCCACGAGCCGCCGCACCTCGGGCGACGCCGCGACGGCGAACGCGCCGACCGCGGACACCGTGCCGACGGCTGCACCGACCGCCCGCTCGACGAGCGACTCGCCCTGCTCGTACAGCCCGGCGGCCCGCAGGAGCCGGTCGGCGAGGCTCGCGCACTCCTCGGCGTCGCCGCCGAGGCGCGCGGCGAGTGCGCGCGCGTCGGCGACGAGCACGCGATGCCAGGTGGCCGCCTCGAGCAGCCGCGCCGCCCGGGCCGCGCGGAACGCCGCTGCCCGGAGCCGGTCGCCCGCGGCTCCGGCGCAACCCGCCGCCGCGCGCACCGCTCCGGCGTCGGCGGTGGCGAGCCGGCGCCCCCCGGCCACCCGCACGGTGTCGATCGCGTCGCTCACCACGACGCCTCCAGCCGCGCGGCCGCCATGCTCGCCTCGTCCACCGCCCGCTCGTTCCGGCGAACCGCCGCGACGACCTCGCCGACCCGCGACCGGAACGCGTCCCCCGCGGGCGAGTCCCACGCGAGCGCGCTCGCGCGGCTCAGCCCGTCGAGCGCGTCGGCGATCGCCACCCGGGCCACGCCCAGCTCGGCCACCGCCTCACCGTCCTGTCCGAGACCCGCACCCACCGCGCCTGCCATAGCGCTCACGCCCCCTCACGTCCCTTCGCGTCACCGCCCGATCCGGCCCGCCGACGCTAAGCGCGGCCCCACCGCCGCCGTCGGGCGCGACGGGCGACGTGTGCACGACCCCGGGTCATCCCCGCCTGGGGGCAGCACCCGCGCGGCCCGGCGGCGGCGCGCGACAGGCCGGCAGGGCGCCAGACGCCTCGGTGGCGGCCGGGCGGGGCGTGGGAGAATGCGCAGCGTGACCTCCCCCGTGCAGCCCGCGCCGACCACGCCCGCCCGCGTCGCCCTCGCCGACGTGACCCCGCCCATCGCGCTGGGGCCGCTCGACGGGCGCTACCGCGCGGCCGTCGCGCCGCTGGTGGACCACCTCAGCGAGGCCGCGCTGAACCGTGCGCGCGTCCACGTCGAGGTGGAGTGGCTGATCACGCTGTGCAACGGGGTGCCGGGCGTCGCGACGCCGGTCGTCCCGGGCGCACCCGCCCTGAACGACGCCGAGGTCGCCTACCTGCGACAGATCCCGGCGACGTTCGGCGCGGACGAGATCGCCGAGCTCGCGGCGATCGAGCGCGAGACGGTGCACGACGTCAAGGCCGTGGAGTACTTCATCAAGCGCCGCATCGCGACGGCGCCGGAGGACCTCGGCACCAGCAACCTCCCCGCGGCGAGCGAGCTGGTCCACTTCGCCTGCACCTCCGAGGACATCAACAACCTCTCCTACGCGCTGATGGTCGCCGGCGCGATCCGCGAGGTCTGGCTCCCGGCCGCCACCGCGCTGGCCGACCAGGTCGCCGACATGGCGCGCGAGCTCGCCGACGTCCCGATGCTGAGCCGCACGCATGGCCAGCCGGCCACGCCCACGACGCTGGGCAAGGAGCTCGCCGTGCTCGCGCACCGCCTGCGCCGCCAGCTGCGCCGCGTCGGCCAGGCCGAGTTCCTGGGCAAGCTCAACGGCGCCACCGGCACCTACGGCGCGCACGTCGTCGCCGTCCCGGGCGCGGACTGGCCCGCCGTCAGCAAGCACTTCGTCGAGAGCCTGGGCCTCACCTGGAACCCGCTGACGACCCAGATCGAGTCGCACGACTGGCAGGCCGAGGTCTACGCCGACGTCGCCCGCTACAACCGCATCCTCCACAACCTTGCGACCGACGCGTGGACCTACATCTCGATGGGCTTCTTCACCCAGATCCCGGTGGCGGGCGCGACCGGCTCCTCGACCATGCCGCACAAGGTCAACCCGATCCGGTTCGAGAACGCCGAGGCCAACCTCGAGATCTCGTGCTCGCTGCTCGACACGCTCGGCGCCACGTTGGTCACGAGCCGCATGCAGCGCGACCTCACCGACTCGACGACGCAGCGCAACATCGGCCCGGCGTTCGGCCACTCGCTGCTCGCGATCGACAACGTCCGCCGCGGCCTCAAGGCCCTGCACGCGAACGAGTCGCTGATGGCCAAGGACCTCGACGAGAACTGGGAGGTGCTCGGCGAGCCCATCCAGTCGGCCATGCGCGCGGCCTCCGTCGCGGGCGTCCCCGGCATGGAGAACCCGTACGAGCGCCTCAAGGACCTCACGCGCGGCCAGCGCGTCGACGCGGCCCGCATGCGGGAGTTCGTCGGCGGCCTGGGCCTGCCCGACGACGTCGCTGAGCGCCTGCAGGCGCTCACCCCGGCGTCGTACACGGGCCTCGCGGCGCGCCTGGTGGCCGACTACCTGGCCTGACGCGCTACTCGCAGACCATCCCGTCGCGGTTCGCGTCGCCATACCAGGTGTACGGCGAGGTGCCGCGGAAGTAGGGCCCGTACCCCGCCTTCTTCAGCGCCGTGCACGTCCGGTACGTCTTCGCTGACGGCGCGTTCGCCGGCGTGAACGTCGCCGAGACCACCCGGTTTGCGTAGCCGCTCCGGCTGAAGGTGGCGCGCACGGTCACGGCCGTCGTCCTCGTCAGCGTGTAGGTCGGGGCGGTGCTGACCACCTTCCCGCCGACCAGCCACTCGACCTTGGCGAGCGTCGCGCCGGTGGGCGCCGTCGTCGTGGCGCGCACCCGCGCGCCGACCGTGACCTTGCGCGCCGCGGACCACACGTTGGTGGCCTTGACCGACCCACCTGACTGAGCCTTGGGCGCTGTCGGCGCGGTCGTCTTCGCCGGTGAGGGCACGGGAGCCGGGGTCGGCGGCGCCGAGGCCGCCGGCTTCGGCGGAGCCGTCGCGACGATGTTCGCCGCGGGCGCCGCGCCGGCGGCGGTGACCGCGAACGATGCGGTCCCGTTCGCCGCGACGTTGTACGTCGCCGTCGCGCCCGAGGGCGCGAAGGTCACCTTGACCGTCCGGGTCCCGGCGGTCGTCAGCTTCGGCAGCGTCAGCGTGGCCTTCCCGCCCGCCGCCGCGGCCAGGGAGGCCGTGACCGTCTTCCCGTCGACGACGGCGGTGAGCGTGCCGGCCGGCGCCGACGTCGTCGGTGTCGACACCGTGACGGCCGCCTTCGCGGCGGCCGCCGTCGTCGTCGTCGCCGGGACGGACACCGTGACCGTGGGCGTGGCCTTGCCGACGTACCGGGCGTCGACGTACCCCGTCTGGCTGCCGGTGGCGCTCGCGACGGCGACATACATCCAGCCGTCCTTCACGGCCCGCAGCTGGTAGAGGCTCGCCCCCTGGTTCTTCTTCGTCACGACGGAGGCCGAGGTGTTCGCGGACGTGCGCACGTTGAGTCCCGACGACGCATTGACCACCGGGGACGCGAGCACCTTCCAGGACGGACCGATGTACGAGCGCGAGACCCAGCCGGTGCGCCCGTCGGCCGTGACGCGCGTCCAGGTGCCCGAGGCATCGCCGGGCTTCGACGTCGCCTTCGTCGCGGCCGGCAGCACGGTGAGCGAGGAGTACGACGTCGCGGGCCCGGAGCGCAGGTTGACGTCGCTCTGCGTGTAGTACGTGCAGGAGGTCGCCGTCGACCTCGCCGCGACCGACGTCGCGCCGGCCGCGAGATCGCCCCCGTACTGCGTCATCCACACGTTCGGGTCGACGGCGGCCGCACCGGCCTGCCGCCACACGCCCTTGTGGACCTCGAGGTGCAGGTGCGGCCCCGTCGCGGTGCCGGTCATGCCGACCTCGCCGATGTGCTGACCCTTGGCGACCGTGGTGCCGGTCTTGACGAGCACGCTGCTCAGGTGGCCGTAGACGGTGGAGTAGGTGACCCCGTTGACGTCGTGCTTGATCGCGACGACGGTGCCCAGGCCGCCGCCCGAGGCACCCGCCAGGATCACCGTCCCGCCGGCGGTGGCGAGCACGTCGACACCGCTTGCGGCCGAGAGGTCCTGCCCCTCGTGGAACGTCGACGCGCCGACCGTCGGCATGCAGCGGGGGCCGTACCAGGACGCGATCCGGTAGGTGCGATGCGGGAGCGGACGCTGCACGGCGAACGCCGCGGCCTCGGCCGTGGGAGCCGCCACCACGGACCCGACTCCGCCGGCGGCGAGCAGGGACAGGACGAGCACGAGGCGACCGAGCATCGAGCGCACTTCAACCCCCACCAAGACGTCTTTTGCGACAACGGCGGGTGCGCCCGCCGGCGCACCGGTCCCCGGAGCCTAGGAAGCACGCCTGGCCGGCGGTCGCCCGTGTGTCGCTGGGAGGTTGGGGTGTGACGCGACACACGGAGGGAGGGCGGCGTGTCGGCGTGACATGCCGCGCCGGCCCGATGTGGTCAGCCGGCTGGCGCGCCCGCGGAGCCGGGAGACGCCGCCTCGGCCTCGGGGGACGCACCCCCGACCTGGCTCTCGCCCGGGTCCGTGTTCGGCGAGCCGCCCGAGCCCCCGCCCGGGTCACCGCCGCCGTCTCCGCCGCCGTCGGTCGGCGGGTCGGGCGTGGGGGCGGGCGGGGGTGTCGGCGTCGGCGGGTCGGGCGTCGGTGAGGGCGTCGGCGTGGTCGCCGGCGGGTCGGGCGTCGGCGTGGGCGTCGGCGCCGGAGGGTCCGGCGTCGGCGAGGGCTGCGGAGCCGGCCCGGGCACCGCCGCCGTCACCACCCGTACGGCGGAGCCCACAGGCCGCGTGGCCCCGGCCCCGGGCGACGTCGAGACGACGACGCCGCCGGAGCCGTCGACCGACCCCTGGAACCCGGCGCGCGTCAGCGCCGCGAGCGCGTCCTGGGCGGAGCGCCCCGCGACGTCGGGCACACGGTTGCTGCCGCTGGCGACCGTGACGGTGACCGCCGTCCCGGCCTCGACCGCCGTGCCCGCCTCCGGGCTCTGGCGCAGCACCGTGTCGGCGGCGAACCGCGAGTGCTGGCGCGTGACATCCCCGAGGGTGAGGCCCGCCGCGTCCAGCTGCGCCCGCACCTCCGACTCGGACAGGCGGCCGCTCAGCTCCGGTACGTCGACCGCCGGCGCCTCCGCCGTCTCGTCAGGGTCCGCCGCCGCCGCCGCGCCCGCGAACAGGTGGGCCCAGGGCCCGTGCCCCGCCGCCGCCGCGCCGAAGCCCACGAGCGCCACCATCAGCACGGTCGCGACCGCCGCGACGAAGCCCCGGCGGGCGCGCGACGGCTGCGCCCGGACCGGCGTCGGCACCGGCTCCGGCACCGGCGTCGGCGTCTGCACCGGCGTCGGCGTCGGCGTCGACACGGCCGTCATTCCGAGGCGCGTGGTGCCGACCATGGGCTCCGGCGCCCCCAGCGCCCCCGCGATCGCCGCGCGCATCGCGGTGGCATCGCTGAAGCGCAGCGCCGGCGTCTTGGTCATCGCCCGCGTGACCACGCGGTCGAGCGCGCGCGTCGAGGGCACGAGGGCAGAAGGCACGGGCGGCGGCGCCAGGACGTGCGCCGCCAGCACCTGCTCGACGTTCTCGCGCGGGAACGGCACCTGCGCCGTGAGCAGGAAGTACAGCAGCGCGCCCGCCTGGTACAGGTCGCCGAGCGCGCTCACCGCGTGCCCCGACGCCTGCTCCGGCGACATGAACTGGGGGTTGCCGACCACGCCGAGCGCGACCCCCGCCCCGACGTCCTCGGCCTGATCCGCATCCGTCGCCGAGATGACGACGGTCCGGTCGGCGGCGTCGTCCGCAGACAGGACGGCGGCCGCAGCCGCGCCCGGCGGCGGCACCGCGACGGTCCGGCCTGCGCCGTCGTGCACAGGCCCGACGACGCTGCCCGTCGACGCCCGGCCCGCCATGTCGGCGATCCCGAAGTCCGCGAGGCGCACCTGGTCGGCGCGCACGGGTCCGTTGTCGTCGGGGTCTCGCGCGAGGAGGACGTTGCCGGGAGAGACGTCGCGGTGCACGAAGCCGGCCTCGTGCGCGGCGCCGAGCGCCGCGAGCACGCCGTCGACGACGGCGGCCGCCTCGGCCACCGGCAGCGGGCCGCGGGCAGTGACGAGGTCGGCGACGCTGCCGCCCACGACCAGGTCCATGGCGACCCAGGCCTGCCTCAGACCGGCGGAGTCGTGGGTGCCGGCCGCGTGGATCGTGGCGAGGTTGGCGTGCTCGATCTTGCGCAGCACGTCGGCCTGCGCGAGGAATGCACCAAGGGCGCCGGGCGCGCCGGCGAGGTTGGGGTGGAGCACCTTGACGGCGACACGCTGGGGCGGTCCGGCCGAGGGGCCCTGGTCGGCGCTCCCCCGGTCCTCGGCCTCGTAGACCGACGCCGTCCCGCCCACGCCCAGAAGCTGGCCGAGCTCGTACCGGCCTCCGAACAAGGTCGTCGTTGGCTTGCCGTCGCTCGTCTCCCCAGTCCCCCGCATAGGTAAAAGGATGGCAACGCCCGGCGACAGATTCGACGACCTGGCGTGCGAGCGACGCAGACTCGGCACCCAGGGGTACCACGACGCGGCGGGACACGGCGGGCGCCGGCGCATCGGCGGGCTCAACGCTGCATGCGCGCAGTCGCCCGCCGGTGCGGGCGGTCACAGATGCCCGTCGTTCATCCTGCGCTGGAGCGCCTGGACCGCCGCTGACGGACGGTGGATGACGCCGTCGACGTCGACCCGGACGTCAGCCTGGATCGCGCGGAAGTACTGCGGACCGGCCTTGCCGTCCAGCTCGCCGTCGTAGCGACCGCGCGCCCTGAGGACCCGCTGGTGGGCGAGGACGACCCTGGACCCGCCGTCGCCCGGCGTGCCGCTGAAGTCCCAGCCCGTCGTCAGGCCTGGGTGCTTCGACTTCAGCATCGACTGCTGGTGCGAGACCACGCCGTCGGCGTTCGTCATCCTCAGCAGCTGCTGCAGGCGGCGGGTGGTGTCGCTGCCCCACTTGCCGTCGACCTCGAGCTGCTCGGGCCCCTGCTGAAGCTCCGGGCCGGGGGCCTTGCCGTCGACGAGCTGCGCGACACGGGCGAGGAACTCGGGCCAGGGGAACGCGTCTCCGGGGTCCGTGTGGGTCGACTTGTGGAAAGCGTTCGTGACGTCGACGTGGCCGGCGATCCCTCTGGTCACGCCGTCGGCCACCTGGTCGACGGACAGGTGCCGCACGGGGATGTGGTTCGCCTCGCACCAGCCGGCGACGATGTGCGCGGCGCGCTCGAGCTCCGACCGGGAGTAGGCGTCCGACCAGCCGGCCACCCCCTGGCCGGCCCTCCCGACCATCTCGAGCTGGAGCCCGTCGGCGTTCGCGCCTGGCGCGGCGAACGCGGTGTCGGCGTCGGGGACGCAGCGGACCTCGGAGTCGTTGTCGACGACGATGTGCGAGCTCGCGTTCGTGGCGGGCCTGGAGAAGAAGCTGGCATTCGCCTCCGCGCCGGCCGAGATCTCACCCGACTCCGTCGTATGGAGCACGACCAGGCGGATCGGGCTGATGCGGCCGTGCCTCTTGTTCGGGGAAAGGATGGTTTTCATGGCGGCGGCGCTCCTCACTCAAGGTGGTGATGACAGAGAGCGCTCGCCTGTCGGAACGTGACGTCACCGCGACGGGCAGGGACACCCGGTGCGCCTACGGCTTCTACGAGAAGGAGGCGGGATGGTCGACCTCATGGGCTCCACCGGCCATGGCTATGCGCTTCAGCCGAGCCGTCGACGCGCTGCCGGCCCACTCGCAGCGGGGAGACTGGCGGCGAGAACCCCGCACAACCCGGGACACAGAAAAAGCCCCTGATCAGGTGTTGTACCTGATCAGGGGCTGCTGTGCGCTCGAAGGGATTCGAACCCCCAACCTTCTGATCCGTAGTCAGATGCTCTATCCGTTGAGCTACGAGCGCGTGGCCGACGCTGCAGGAACTTGCTCCCGGCTGACCGGCCGTCGAGAACACTACAACGAGTCTGCAGCGATCCCCAAACCAGAACCGGCGTTCGTGACGCACCCCACGGTCCGGTTCCCGGCCGGCCCGGACGTCGTCCGGGCAACAGAAAAGGCCCCGGGCTCGCGGCTGCCGGGACCTTCCTGGCGGAGACGGAGGGATTTGAACCCTCGAACGGATTGCTCCGTTACCACCTTAGCAGGGTGGCGCACTAGACCTGACTATGCGACGTCTCCATGCCGGTGGCCGGAGCCACCGCGACGGCCAGGGTACCCGGACCTTGCGCCTGAACCAAAGCGCCGCTCATCCGCGCGCCCGCGCCGTCATCACGATCGCGCCGGACACGAGCGTGAGCCCCGCCAGCTCGGGCCACGTCGGCACCTGCTGCAGCACCACCGCGCCGACGACGACGGCGGTCGCGGGCAGCATCGCCGTCAGCACCGCGAAGGTGGCCGTGCCCACCCGGCGCAGCACCACCTGGTCGAGCACGTAGGGCACCACGGACGAGCACACGGCCACGACCAGCAGGAACGCGAGCAGGCGCGGGTCGGGCACCACCGTGCGCGCGGTGTGCCCGAAGACCGGCGCGAACACGAGTGCGCCGGCCACCATGCCCACGGTGAGCGAGTCGATGCCCGCCCCCGCGCCGGCGACGCGCTTGCCCAGCACGATGTACCCGGCCCAGCACGCCGCCGCAGCCGCGATCGCCAGCAGACCGACGACGACGTCGTCGCGCGGGATGTCGGACCGGAGCGTGACGCCCGCGAGCAGCACCACGCCCGCCGCGGCGACGAGGATCGCGCCGCGCTCCCGCCACCCACGCCCGGTCACTGCGGCGACGCCGACCGGGCCGCAGAACTCGATCGCGACCGCGACGCCCAGCGGCAGGTGGTCGATGCCGATGTAGAACGCGACGTTCATCGCGGACAGCACGACGCCGAACGCCGCAGCCCAGGCGAGCTGGCGACCCGTCCACCGCCGGCGCCACGGCCGCCGCCACGCCACGAGCACCACGGCCGCCAGCACGATGCGCCACCACCCGACCGCGGGTGCCGCGAGCTGGTCGAACAGCCCGACGGCCACGGCAGCGCCGGCGTAGAGAGTCAGCCCGGAGACGACGAACAGCGCGGGTGCGGGCACCCGCCCCACGAGTCCCCCCGCCGCCCGCGGCCCTCGGGGCAGGCCGACGTTCGGCAGGTCCGGGCTCACAGCTGCTCGAGGTGGCGGAGGATCGCGCCCTCGCGCAGCGCCCACGGGCAGATCTCGACCTCGTCGATCTTGAGCGCGCGCATCGCCTCCTCGGCGACGACGGCGCCGGCCACGATCTGCCGCGAGCGCCGCGAGCCGATCCCCGGCAGCACCGTGCGGTCGGTCGAGGACAGCTTGGCGAGGCGCGGCACCCAGTCCTCGAGGTGCGCGCGCCGCATGCGGTAGCGCTGCCCGGCACCGAGCACCTCACGCGGCATGCCGGCGAGCCGGGCCAGCGAGCGGAAGGTCTTCGAGGTGGCGACCGCGTGGTCACCCGTCAGCGCCTGGCCCGAGCCGAGCACGCCGCCCAAGGTGTGCCGCACGTGCTCGCGCAGCAGTGCGACGTCCTGCGGCGACGGCGGGTCCTCCTCCCAGAGGAACTGCCGGGTCAGCCGGCCGGCGCCGAGCGGGATCGACAGGGCGATGTCGGGCTCCTCGTCGGAGCCGGCCGCGAGCTCGAGCGAGCCGCCGCCGATGTCGAGGAGCACCAGGCGGCCGGCACCCCAGCCGTACCAGCGGCGTGCGGCGAGGAAGGTGAGCCGGGCCTCGTCGACGCCGGCGAGCACGTGGATCGGCACGCCGGCGCGCTCCTCGAGCACCGCGAGCACCGCGGGGCCGTTGGCGGCCTCCCGCAGCGCCGACGTCGCCAGGGCGAGCGCCTGCTCGGTGCCCTGCTCGCGACCGATCGCGGCCGCGCGCGTGACCGCCGCTTCGAGCGCGGAGACCCCCTCGTCGGAGATCGACCCGTCGGGCTCGAGGTAGCGCATGAGGCGCACCTCGATCGACTCGGACGCCGCGGGCACGGGACGCGCCCCGTGCGCGGCGTCGAGCACCAGGGTGTGGACGGTGTTGGACCCGATGTCGATGACTCCCAGACGCACGACCACACGGTAGACGCCGTCGCCCCGCGGGGCGCAACGAGCGCGGTGGCAGGATCGGCCCGTGCCGTCCTACCGCGTGAGCCTCGCCGTCGGGGCGCTGCAGCCCGGCTCCGACCCGGCCGCCGTCCTGCCCGCCGCGGCCGACGCCGCGCGGGCGCTCGCGACCGTCGAGGCATGGGACGTCGGCGTCGTGCGCGGGCAGGCGCGCATCACGGTGCGCTTCACCGCCGACGCCGACGACGACGCCCACCGGGTGGCCGACGCCGTGCACGACGCCGTCGACCGCTTGGCGGACACCTGGGGCCTGCAAGTCACCCGCCGGTGGGGCAACCGCTGGCACCCGGCCTGACTACCCCTTGACGGACCCCGCCAGTGGCCACGTCGCGACCTTCCACAAGGGCAGATGACCCTCTGGTGCGCCGACCTCATCACCGCTACTGTCCGGGCTGCGGTTTACGTCCTTTTCTTCCTCAGGGAGCACTCATGTCCATGATCGGTGCCGTCAAAGCGGTCCTCAGCAAGTACGCCAGCTTCGGCGGCCGCGCCCGGCGCTCTGAGTACTGGTGGTTCTACCTGGCTTTCGCCATCCTCGGTGGCGTGCTTGACGCGGTCTTCATGCCGATGGCGCTGGGCTCGATCGACATGCAGGCCGGCACGGTCGACCCGGGCTACTTCACCGCCCTGACCCCGGTGTGGCTCCTCTCCTTCGGCCTCCTTCTCCCGTCGCTCGCGGTGACCGTGCGTCGCCTCCACGACACGAACCGCTCGGGCGGTTGGATCTTCATCTCCCTTGTACCGCTGGTCGGCGGTATCTGGCTCATCGTCCTGCTGGCCACTGCCGGGACCGCTGGCCCGAACCGCTTCGGTGCCGACCCCAAGGGCGTGGCCCCGGTCGCGCCGGCCCCCGTGACCGTCTGAGCCGGCTCGACGCGTGCGAAGGGCGGCGGTACCGGAAAGCCGGCACCGCCGCCCTTTGCCGCCTCGACTCGTCGATCGGTCGACTCGCCGGACGGGCCCGTCACCCCTTGACAGACCCCGCCAGCAGGCCGCGCACGAAGTAGCGCTGCAGCGAGATGAACACGATGAGCGGGACGACCATCGAGATGAACGCGCCCGCCGACAGGAGGTGCCAGGCGCCGCCACGCGTACCCGACAGCTCGGCGACGCGCACGGTCAGCGGCGCGACGTCGGGCGACCCGCCGGCGAACACCAGCGCGACGAGCAGGTCGTTCCACACCCACAGGAACTGGAAGATGCCGAACGCGGCGATCGCCGGGATCAGGAGCGGGAAGATCACGCGGAAGAAGATCGTCACGTGGCCGGCGCCGTCGACCGTCGCGGCCTCCACGAGCGATCTCGGGATGTCCCGCATGAAGTTGTGCAGCAAGAAGATCGCCAGCGGCAGCGCGAAGATCGAGTGCGACAGCCACACCGTCCAGAACGACCCCGCCAGGCCCAGGTCCACGTAGGCACGCAGCAGCGGGATCATTGTCACCTGGATGGGCACCACCTGGAGCGCGAACACGGCGACGAACAGCCAGTCCCGGCCCGGGAACTCGATCCAGGCGAACGCGTACGCCGCGAGCAGTGCGATGCTGATCGGGATGATGACGCTGGGCAGCGTGATGACGATCGAGTTCACGAAGTACTGCGCCAGGTTCGTGGAGCTGCCGTGGAGCGCGGCGTCGTAGTTGTCGAGCGTGAAGTTGGTCTGGCCGGAGAAGATGTCGCCGAACACCGTCCACCAGCCGCTGGTGCCGATGTCGAGCTGGGTGCGGAACGACGTGATGAACAGGCCCATGGTCGGCAACGTCCACAAGATCGCCAGCACGATCGCGATGCCGGAGGCCCAGGGACTCGACAGGCGGCCACGGGCCTTGGCGGCGCGCACGCCCAGCCCGCCCCGCGGCGGGGGCGTCGGGGTCGTGGTCATGCCCCCTACGGGTGCGACCGGCTCGGGCGCGGTGGCGGCGCTCATCGGACCTCCTCGGCAAGACGGAGCTGGTGCACGTTGTAGACGATGATCGGGATCACGAGGATGAAGAGGAGCACCGCAAGAGCGGCGCCCAGCCCGGCGTTGTTCAGCCGGAAGGACTGGTTGTAGAACTCGAGAGCCACGACCGACGTGCCGAAGTTCCCGGCCGTCATCGTCCGGACGATGTCGAAGATCTTGAGCGTCGTGATGGCGATCGTCGTGACGACCACGACCAGGGTCGGCCGGATGCTCGGGACGGTGATGTACCGGAACATCTTCACGCCCGAGAGCCCGTCGAGGCGGGCCGCCTCGACGATGTCGTCGGGGATGGCCTTGACCGCGGCGCTCAGAAGCGTCATCGCGAACCCGGTCTGGATCCAGATCAGCACCACGATGAGGAAGAACGTGTTCCATGGCTGGTCGATGAGGAACTGTTGCGGGGGGATACCCAGCCACACGAGCACCTGGTTGAGCAGGCCGATCTGCTGGATGTTGCCCTGCACCGGCCGGAACTCGTAGACGAACCGCCAGATGATGCTCGCGCCCACCATCGAGATCGCCATCGGCAGGAAGATCAGCGCTTTCGCGAACCTCTCGAACCGGCTGCGGTCGACGACGACGGCGTACACCAGGCCGAAGAAGGTAGAGAGGATCGGCGCCACGATCACCCAGATCGCGGTGTTGCGCAGCACCAGGAGGAACTGGCTCTCCGTGAAGGCCGTGACGTAGTTGTCGAAGCCGACGAACTGCCGGTTGGGGTCCAGGAACGAGTTCCGGATGGTCTCGATCGCCGGATAGATGAGGCCGAACGCGAGGCCCAGGACGGGTAGCCCGAGGAAGCCGGCGACCAACAGCCACTTGGACGGGTTCTTCGGCCGGTCGACGAGGAACAGGATCAGGCCGACGACGACGACGAACAGCAGGATCGCGAACAGCATGAGCGAGAACTTCTGAGCCGGGCTGCCGGCCGCGGTGAGCCAGTCCATGGCAATCCCTCCTGAATCACGAGCGGGGACGCGTGCGGCCGAGGGCCGCGCGGCCCGGGAAAGCTGACCGCTCCCCGTGCGGCGTCGGCCCTCGGCCGGTCGTGCGGATCAGCTGCTCGGCCAGCTGTTCTCGATCTGGTCGACAACCTGTTGCGTGCTCTGGCCCGTCAGCCAGTTGACGATGCCGGTCCAGAACGTGCCCGAACCTACCGCGGACGGCATCTGGTCGGACGCGTCGTAGCCGGCGACCGTCTTCGGGTCGGTGAGGACGCTGTAGACGTAGCGGTCGAAGTCGTTCGCGAGGAGCGACGGGTCGAGGTGCTTGTTCGCGGAGACCCAGCCGCCGCCCGGGGTGGCCTTGGCCTTGGTGTTCGACCAGTCGGTGCTGGCCAGGTACGTCTGGAACGCCTGGACCTCCGGCTTGTCGTTGAACGCCGCGATGAACGGGCCGGCCACGAGGGTCGGGTGCTCGTCCTCGGTCTTGGCCGGCAGGTAGAACGCCCACACGTCGCCGTTCGGGGACACGTCGGTGCCCTCGGGCCACTGCGCTGCGTAGAAGTTCGCCGCACGGTGCAGCCAGCAGGTGCCCGTGAGGATGCCCTGGCCGGCGTCGGTCCACGACGTCGTCGCGATCGAGCGGACGTCACCGAGGCCGGCGTTGACCATCTTGTCGTTCTTGAGGATCTTGGCCGCCTCGTCCCACGCGGCCACGATCTTCGGGTCGTTGAACGGGATCTTGTGCTCGGTCCACTGGTTGTAGACGTCGGGGCCCGCGGTGCGGAGCACCATGTCCTCGATCCAGTCCGTGCCCGGCCAGCCGGTCGCGTCACCCGACTCGACGCCTGCGCACCAGGGCGGCCCGCCGATGTCGGAGGCGATCTTGTTGCTCAGGGTGAGGAGGTCGTCCCACGTCTTCGGGACCTCGTACCCGGCGTCCTTGAACGCCTTGGGCGAGTACCAGACGAACGACTTCACGTTGGCGTCGTACGGGGCCGCGTAGAACGTGCCGTCGACCGTGCCGTAGTCCTTCCAGGCGGGCGAGAAGTTCTCGTCCACCTCCTTCGAGACGGCGTCGGGTGCCGGCTTGAGGGCGTGGAACTGACGCACGAGCGTCCGCAGCAGGCCCGGCTGGTTGACGATCGCGATGTCGGGCGGGTTGCCGGCCTGGACGCGCACCGGGAGCTGCGCCTCCTGCTCGCGCGACGACTCGTAGTTGATCTTCACGCCGGTGCAGTCGGTGAACGGCTTGTACGAGTCGATGTGGGCCTGCGCCTCAGGGTCGACGATCGACGTGTAGACGTGCACCGTCTTGCCGCTGATGTCCTTGAACTGGTCGTACTTGGAGCAGTCGATCGACGACGACCCCGTCGGGCTGCTGCCCCCGTTGGCGTTGTTGTTGCCGCCCCCGCTGCTACAGGCCGCGAGCGCCAGCGCGGTGACCGCGAGGCTCGCGCCGGCCGCGAGCGTCCGACGACGACGGACGCTCCTTGCTGTGCGTGTCATGGTCTGTCCCTCTCGTACGTCCTGATGACATGACGACCCCCGGGGCGGGCGCGATGTGGCGTGCGCCACCCTCCGAGGACCACCAGACCCCGACCTGAGCAGTCGCGCAACCGGACGGTGCGACAAATGCCCGGTTCGGGGCCTCCTGCGCCCTTCTGTGACCAATCCGCAACCTCGTCGGGCCGCGGTCCTCGTGGCCGGGTGGCTCCGCGCCCGGAGCCCGGCACCGCACGGCGTGAACCGTAGGATCGAACCCGGCAGACTGGACCCGTGCGCTGGTGGAGGAAGAGGACCCCGATGATCGAGCTGAGGACCCCGCAGGAGATCGAGCAGATGCGTCCCGCGGGCCGCTTCGTGGCGGAGGTCCTGCTGGCGTGCCGGGAGGCCGCGAAGCCGGGCGTGAACCTGCTCGAGCTCGACGCCGTGGCGCACGCGATGATCACGGACCGCGGCGCGAAGTCGTGCTACATCGACTACCACCCGTCGTTCGGCGCGATGCCGTTCGGCAAGGTGATCTGCACGTCCGTGAACGACGCCGTGCTGCACGGCCTGCCGCACGACTACGTCCTGCAGGACGGCGACCTGCTCTCGGTCGACTTCGCCGCGTCGGTGGACGGGTGGGTCTCGGACTCGGCGCTGTCCGTCGTCGTCGGGCAGTCCCCTGACGCCGAGCGCCTCGCCGGGGACCAGAAGCTCATCCGCACCACGGAGGAGGCTCTGGAGGCCGGCATCGCGGCCGCGACGGTGGGGCACAAGATCGGCGACATCTCCGCGGCGATCGCCGCAGTGGCGCACGCCGCCGGCTACGAGATCAACACCGACTTCGGCGGCCACGGCGTCGGGCGCACCATGCACGGCGACCCGCACGTGCCGAACGACGGCCGCCCGGGGCGGGGCTTCCCGTTGCGCCCGGGCCTGGTGATCGCGGTCGAGCCGTGGTTCCTCGAGACGACGGACGAGATCTACACGGACCCGGACGGCTGGACGCTGCGCTCGGCGGACGGCAGCCGCGGCGCGCACAGCGAGCACACGATCGCGATCACGGAGGACGGCCCGCTGGTCCTGACCGCCAGGTAGCGGACCAGCGGCGGCGAGGTGGAGAGATCTACCTCGCCGGGACGAGGGGGCGGAGCGCGCGGGCCGCGCCGTCCTGCTCGATCGTCAGCGTGGTCTCGTCCGCCACCGCCTGGACCTCGGCGTCCGCGTTGCCCATCGCGACGCCGCGCGCGGCCCAGCGCAGCATGGCGACGTCGTTGTGGCCGTCGCCGATCGCCATCGTGCGCGACGGCGGCACGCCCAGGTGCTCGCGCACCTTCTCCAGCGCGGCCGCCTTGGTCACGCCCAGCGGCGCGATGTCCATCCACGCCGACCAGCCGACGGCGTACGTGACGTCCGCGAGCCCCAGCTCGGCCACGGCCGCGTGGAACTCCTCGGTGGTGGACTCCGGCGCACGGACCACGACGCGCGTCACCTCGTCGTCCCACAGGTCCTCGAGGGCGACGACGCGGTGGATGCCGTCGAGCTCACCTTCGGGGAAGAGCTCGGTCAGCCGGAACCCCACGCCCACGTCCTCGACCGCGAACCGGGCGCCCGGGAGCTCCTGGGAGAGGCGGCGCAGCGCCGGCTCCGGGTCGAACGTGACGGCCTCCTCCAGGGCCCACCCACCCGGCGCCTCGCCGTCGCACGAGACCGTCACCGCGCCGTTCGAGCAGACCATGAACCCCGCAGCGAGCCCGAGCCGCTCGGCCACCGGCGTCATCGACACCAGGGACCGCCCCGACGCGAGGACCACGTGGTGACCCGCGGCGACGACGTCGCGCACCGCGTCCCGGACGACGTCGGACATCGACTGGTCGTAGTGGAGCAGCGTGCCGTCGATGTCGAGGGCGACGAGCCAGGGGGCCGTCACGAGGCCGGCTCGAGCACCTCGAGGCCCCCCAGGTACGGGCGCAGGCCCACGGGGACGCGGACCGAGCCGTCGGGCTGCTGGTGGTTCTCGAGGATCGCGACGATCCAGCGGGTGGTGCCCAGCGTGCCGTTGAGCGTGGCGACGGTGCGGGTGTCGCCCGTCTCGGTGCGCTCGCGCACGCCCAGGCGGCGGGCCTGGAACGTGGTGCAGTTCGACGTGCTCGTCAGCTCCAGCCAGCGGTTCTGCGTCGGGAGCCACGCCTCGCAGTCGAACTTCCTCGCGGCGGAGGTGCCCAGGTCCCCGGCCGCCGTGTCGATGACCCGGTACGGCAGCTCTGCCTTGGCGAGCATGGCCTCCTCCCAGGCGAGCAGGCGCTGGTGCTCGGCGGAGGCGTCCTCGGGGCGGCAGTAGCTGAACATCTCGACCTTGTGGAACTGGTGCACGCGGATGATGCCGCGCGTGTCCCTGCCCGCCGAGCCCGCCTCGCGGCGGTAGCAGGCGCTCCACCCGGCGTAGCGCGACGGCCCGTCGCTGAGGTCGATGATCTCGTCGGCGTGGTAGCCGGCGAGGGCCACCTCGCTGGTGCCGACCAGGTACAGGTCGTCCTTCTCGAGGCGGTAGACCTCGTCGGCGTGCGCGCCGAGGAACCCGGTGCCGCGCATCGTCTCGGGCTTGACGAGGGTGGGCGTGATGACGGGCGTGAAGCCGGCCTGCACGGCCTGGTCCATCGCCGCGTTGAGCAGCGCGAGCTCGAGGCGTGCCCCGACGCCGGTGAGGAAGTAGAAGCGCGCGCCCGAGACCTTGGCGCCGCGCTGCGTGTCGATCGCCTTGAGACCCTCGCCGAGTGCCAGGTGGTCCCGCGGCTCGAACCCCTCGGCGGCGAAGTCCCGCGGCGTCCCCACGTGCTTGACGACGAGGTAGTCGTCCTCGCCGCCCACGGGGGCGCCGTCGACGACGTTGGCGATGCGGTACATCACCTCGTCGAGCTCGGCGGCACCCTCGGCGGCGTCGGCCTGACGGGCCTTGACCTCCTCGGCGAGCTGCTTGGTGCGGGCCAGCAGCGCCTGCTTCTCGTCCCCCTTGGCCTGGGCGACCTTCTTGCCCAGGGACTTCTGCTCGGCGCGCAGCGTCTCGAAGTCCGCCAGGGACGAGCGCCGGCGAGCGTCGGCGTCGAGCGCGATGTCGACGAGGGCGGGGTCGTCGCCGCGGGCCAGCTGGCTCGCGCGGACGACGTCGGGGTTGTCGCGCAGCAGACGGAGGTCGATCACGGGTCGAAGCCTAACGGGCGGATCCTTGGACGTCGGGTCCTTTCGGCAGGCCTGACAGCCGCCCGGGCGTCTACGGTGCCCTCCATGGGCTGGGAGCTGTGGGTGACGATCACTGCCGTGGTGATCGCGCTGGTCGCGCTCACCGTGGCGCTGGTGCTCTGGCGGCGGGCGCACCCCCGCCCGGCCTCGGGCGCCGAGGCCGAGGCCGTCGACGCCGAGGAGCGCGAGGTCGGCCAGCAGGTCGCCGTCGTCGTCAACCCCTCGAAGGAGGGGGCAGCGCAGCTGGTCGCGACAGTGCGGCGGATGTGCGCGGAGGCGGCGCTGCCGCAGCCGCTGTTCTACGAGACCACGGTCGAGGAGCCCGGCGGCCCCCAGGCGCAGCAGGCGATCGCGGCGGGCGCCGACGTCGTCGTGGCCGCGGGTGGGGACGGGACCGTGCGCGCCGTCGCGAGCGCCATGGTCGGCAGCGACGTGCCGATGGCGGTGCTGCCGGTCGGGACCGGCAACCTGCTCGCGCGGAACCTCGACGTGCCGCTCGCCTCGGTCGAGGAGGCGATGGCCGTGGTGATCGGCGGCCGCGAGCGCCACATCGACGTGGGCTGGGCGCGTGTCGCGGAGACCGACGTCGGCCCGGACGGCGAGCCCCGACCCGATGCGGCGACCGCCGGCGACACCCAGCTCTTCCTGGTGATCGCGGGGCTGGGCTTCGACGCGGCGATGGTGGCGGACGCCGACGACGACCTCAAGCGCCGCGTCGGCTGGGTGGCGTACTTCCTCGCCGGCGTGCGCCACCTGCACGGGCACCGCATGCGGGTGCACGTCAGCGTCGACCACGGCGAGCCGGTCGCCGCCCGCCTGCGCAGCATCATGATCGGCAACTGCGGCCGCCTGCCCGGCGGGGTCACCCTGCTGCCCAACGCCGTGATCGACGACGGGGTGCTCGACCTCGCCGCGATCGACACCCGCGGCGGGCTCGCCGGCTGGGCGCAGCTGCTCGGCGAGGTGGTGATGCAGGGAGCAGGGCTGCACAACGACCTGCCCGGCAAGATCGGGCGCATCGAGCACGCCCGCGCCAAGCACACCCGCATCCGCGTCGAGGGCGGCGAGCACGCCCAGGTGGACGGCGACCCGATGGGCCGGGTGATCGAGCTGGAGGCGTGGGTCGACCCAGGCGCGCTGATGGTCCGGGCGGTGTAGCACCGGCCTCCTTGGGGAGGCCCGGCCCCGGCGCGTCTGGGCCCGACGGGATCCCGCGACGCGCCTGGGCGGAAGCCAGTCGATCCGCGCAACTTAGGCTGGGCGCGTGATCCTCCGTGCCCGGGCCGTGCTGACCTCGCTGGGGGCCGCGCTGCTGGTCGCGCTCCTGGGCATGACGACGCTGCTCGGCCTTGCCGCGCCGGCCGCCGCCGCGCCCTCGCCTGCCGCTGCCGGCGACCCCTCCCCCGTGGTGCTGGTCGCCGTCGCCGGCCTGCAGTGGTCCGACGTCGACGCCGACCGCACCCCGCACCTGTGGCGCCTGGTCTCGCAGGGCTCGGTGGGGTCGATGGCCGTGCGAACGCTGACCCCCACCTGCCCGCGGGACGCGTGGCTGACGATCTCCGCGGGCAGCCGGTTCGTGTCCCCCCGCGCCGCGGACGGCGAGCCTGCCGCCGCCGACGCCTGCCGCGCGGTCCCGTACCCGTCCCCGCAGGTCGCGTCGGCAGACGGCACCCCGGGGCCGGCCGTGGTCGAGGACTGGGCGGACGTGCTGCGCTCCGACGAGCGCGGCTCGTACGGGACGCCGGGCGCGCTCGGCACCGCTCTCGCCGCCGCGGGCACGTGCACGACGGCGATCGGGCCGGGCGCGGGGCTCGCACTGGCCGACGACGCGGGCCGGCTCGCCCGCTACAGCCCGTCGATCACCGGGGTGAGCGCGGTCGAGCTCGCCGCGTGCCCGGTGACCGTGATCGACGCCGGTGCGCTGCCGGACCGAGCGAGCGGGCGCTCCGAGGCGCTGCGCGAGCTCGACGCCGACCTGGGCAAGGTCATGGCGGCCGCGCCGGACGGCACGCGCGTCGTCGTCTCGGGCGTCGCGGACACGCCGCTGGGGGCGCCCACGCTGCAGGTCGTCGTGGACTGGACGGCGCCCGGCGGCGCCGAGCCCACGTGGATCGACTCGCGCTCGTCGCGCTGGCAGGGCATCGCCGTCCTGGACGACCTCTCGGCCACGCTCGGCGGCCCGGCCACCGGGGACGGCAGCGTGCTCGAGGCGGGCGAGGTGCGGCGCATGACGACGTCTCGCACCGTGGACAACCGGCGCTACCTCACCGTGCTCACGGACACCGTCGCCCACCTGTCGCCGGTGCTCGTGGCGGGGCTGGGCGTGGCGAGCGCGGTGACGCTGCTCGTCGTCGGGCTGCGGCGGCGGCGAGCGCGGGCCGGCGTCGGCACGCCGCGGCTCGGTGCCGCCGTCCTGCTCGTGACGGCCGCCGCGCCCGCGGGGGCCACGCTCGCGACGCTCTCCCGATGGTGGGTCTGGCCGGCGCCGACCACCGCGCTCGCGGTGGCGGTCGCCGTCGGCACGCTCGCGGTCGCGCTGGCCGCCTGGTACGGGCGCCTGCTGCTGCCACGGTCGCCGCTGCGGCTGGCGACGGCGGTGGCCGGGCTCACCTGGCTGGTGCTCACGGTCGACGGCGTCACGGGGACCACGCTGCAGCAGGGCTCCCTCCTCGGGCCGTCGCCGGCGTTCGGCGCGCGGTTCTTCGGGTTCGGCAACACGGTCTTCGCGGTCTACGCCGTCTCCGGGCTGGTGCTGGCGTGGGGCCTGGCCGCCGTGCTGGCGGCGGCCGGTCGCCGTCGGGCGGCCGTGGCCGTCGTCGCGACGCTCGGCGTGGTGACCGTCCTGGTCAACGTGCTCCCGCGCTTCGGCGCCGACGCGGGCGGGCTCGTCGCGCTCGTCCCGGCGTTCGC
This sequence comes from Xylanimonas sp. McL0601, assembly GCF_049852175.1. GTDB lineage: Bacteria > Actinomycetota > Actinomycetes > Actinomycetales > Cellulomonadaceae > Xylanimonas. The sequence continues at coordinate 470,649 of NZ_CP187527.1, read as the reverse complement.
CGTGCTGCTGTACGGGTTCACGCAGCGGCGGCTCAGCCCCCTGCGCGCGACCGTCGTGGTGGTGGCCGTCACCGTGGTCGCCGTGGTGGGCATCGCGCTCGCGGTCTGGCTCAGCCCGGGCCACGGCTCCCACCTCGGCGCGTTCGTGCAGCGCCTGCTCGACGGCGGCGCGCTCGCCGTCGTGCGGTCGAAGGCGGCGGGGGCGTGGGCCACCGTCGCGTCCGTGCCCGGCGTGCTCGCCGTGCTGGGCTGCGCTGCTGCGGCGTGGGCCACGCTGCGGCCCGAGCATGCCCGCCTCGACAGCCTCGCCGCGGTCTACCGGGCCGAGCCGTCGGTGCGCACGCTCGTCGGCGCCCTGTGGACGGCCGCGGCGGTGGGCACCCTGGCGAACGACTCGGGCATCGCGGTCGCGCTCGTCGTCCTCCTGGCCGCGACCCCGACGCTGGCCGCCGCCCCTCTCACCGAGCCCGTCGTGGATGCAGGAACGGGGACCCTGGCGGACGCCGGGAGCCCCGCTCCTCGACGCCCGGCCGAGCGCGCGGCCGGGGTGGCGGGCGCGCTGCGTGCGCCCGCGCGGCTCGTCGCCGTCGCCTGCGGGATGCTCGGCGTGCTGCTCCTCGGGGCCGTGGTCGTGCCCGCCTCGAACACGGTGACCCGCGCGGGCGACGTCACCCAGGGGGGCACCGACGTGCTCACGGGCGACGCCCCGGTCGTCCTCGTCGGGACGGCGGGCGTCACCTGGGCGGACGTCTCACCCCGTGCGACGCCCACCCTGTGGTCGCTGCTGCGCGACGGCGCCGACGCCGGTGGCGTGACCCCCGCCGTCGTCGACACCAACCGGCAGTGCTCCGGCGCCGGGTGGCTCGGCCTCTCCGCGGGCCGCACCGTCGTCACCGGCACGCGCGAGGGCGCGAGCTTCGCCTGCGAGCCCTGGTCCGTCTCCGCGGACGGGCAGGCTCCCGGCGAGGCGCGCGTCGACGGCTGGGACGCGCTGACCGCCGCGCAGTCGAGCTCACCGTTCCGGCCGCGCCTCGGCACCCTCGGCGAGGCGCTCGGCTCGGCAGGCGTGTGCGCCACGGCCGTCGGTCCCGGGGCGGCGCTCGCGCTCGCCGACCAGGACGGCGCCGTCGCGCGCTACGTCCCCGCCGAGCAGCTCACGGCCGACGCCTTCACCTGCCCGCTCACGGTGGTCGACGCCGGGGCGGCCCCGAGCACCGAGCCGGACCGCGCCGCGGCGCTCGCCGAGGTCGACGCCACCGTGCGGCGCGCGCTCGCCACCGCTCCCGACGGCGCGACGGTGCTCGTCGTCGACGTCGGCGACCCCGCCACCACGGCGCCTGCGCTCGGCGTCGGCCTCGTCCAGGGCACCAGCCCGGCCGCCGCGCGCTACCTGTCCAGCGCCGCGACCCGCTGGGAAGGCGTGGTGCGGCTGCTCGACCTTCCCGTGTCGCTCGCCGCGGCCCTCGACATGCCGCAGCCCGCGGACTTCGCGGGGAGCCCGGCGCTGTCGGCCGGCACCCGCCCGACCGGCGCCGAGCAGACGGTGCACGAGCTGGCGCTGATCACCGAGCGGGACCGCGCCCTCCGGCGCGTCGCCGGGACGACGACGGCGATCCCGCTGTGGATCGGGCTGGGGGCGTTCGGGGCGGCGGTTCTGGTGCTGCCGCGGCTGCGGCGCCGGGCGGCAGACGAGGCGGACACGGACGGCCCCCGCACCTCCGCCGCACGACGCCGCGAGCGGCGGGTGCGGCTGGCGCTGGACGGCCTCCTGCTGGTGCTGGCGTCGATCCCCGCCGGCCAGTTCCTCATGGGCGCCTTCTCCTGGTGGCTGCCCTCCGCGTCGCCGGGCCGGCTCTGGGCCGCGCTCGTCGCGAGCACGCTCCTCGTGGCGGCGGTCGGCGCGCTCGCCCCGCGGCGCCCGGCCTGGGCGGCGCCGACCGTGATCGCGACGATCACGTTCGTGCTGCTCACGATCGACGCCGTGCTCGGCACCCCCCTGCACCGCGGCAGCCCGCTGGGCCCGTCGCCGACGCTGGGCGGCCGGTTCTTCGGCTTCGGCAACCCGACGTACTCGGTCTACGTGGGCGCCGGGCTCGTCGCGGCCGCCGGGCTCGCAACGCTCGCCGCCGGCCGGTGGGGACGCCGGTGGGCGGGAGCCGTGGTCGGTGTCGTCGGGATCGTCGCGATGGTGATCGACCTCTGGCCGGACTTCGGCGCCGACGTCGGCGGCGGGCTCGTGGTGCTGCCGACCTTCGCGGTGCTGGCGCTCGCCGTCTCGGGCGCGCGCGTCACGTGGAGCCGGCTGCTCGCCGTCGCCGTGGCCGGCCTGGTGCTCGTCGCCGGCATCGGGGTGCTGGACTGGATGCGGCCCGTGACCGAGCGCACGCACCTGGGGACATTCGTGCAGTCCGTCATCGACGGGTCGGCGCTCGACACCGTCTGGCGCAAGGCGGGCTTCGCGCTCCGCACCGTGACCCGCGGCCCGGAGGCGTGGATCACGCTCGCGCTGCTCGTCGCGATCATCGTGGTGCTCGTCGGGTGGCTGCGGGCCGGGTGGCTGGACCGGGCCGCGGCCGACTGGCCGACGCTCACGCCGCTGCTCGCGGCGATGCTCGTGGGCGGGATGGCCGGGGCGTTCGTCAACGACTACGGCGTGCGCATCGTGACGATCATGATGTTCACGGTCGTCCCGCTGGTGGGCCTGCTGGTGGTTCGGGGCGACCAGGGGCCGCTGGGCGAGCGGCCGCCGAGAGGGTGGCGAGCCGCTGCCTGACGCCCGGATAAGCGGGCGCATGAGCAATGCCGTCTTCACGCCCGGCACCGTCGTGCTCACTGCGCGCGGCCGCGGTGCAGTCGTCGACGTCCGGGCGGGCCACCGTCTCCGGCAAACTCGTCTTCGGGGTCGAGGACGCCGACGGCGAGGTGACCTACTTCACCGAGAAGGCTCTGCGACTCGCGCCGAGCTAGACATCGGTCGACCTCTCCTGCTCGACCGTCGGGCGACCCTGGCCGTACCACGCCGCGAGCCCCGCAAGGCCGGTCGCGTAGCGGCCCAGATCGGTGACCTCGGGATGGTTGGTCACGATGGTCAGGAGCTCGGCAACAGCCTCGTCGTGGCGCTCGACCTCGTTGAGCGTGAGGGCCCGGAAGATTCGGACCGAGTCGGAATCCGGGAACTCGCGGGCGGCACGGTCGAGCACCTCGAGCGAGGCGTCGTCCTCACCGAGCCACCGCAGCGTGCTGCCGTACTGACACAGACAGCGACGCAGGCTCTCGCCCGTGAGCCGAGGCGGAGCGCCTCCTCGTAGCGAGCTCGCGCCTCGGCTTCCCGACCCGCCGTGTCGTAGGCGCCGGCGACCTCGTACGTGAGGACCGGATGGCCCGGATTCTGGGCTAGGAGCTCCTCGAAGTAGGCGATCGTCGGCGCCATGTCGCTGCGATCCCGGCGCTCGTAGCCCCGAGCGATCGCAGCCTCGAGCTCGGGAGTCACCGTGGGCGTCATGGGCGCGATGGTAGTTCCCGGGTGACGGCTCCGGCCTCGGGGCGGCCAGGTCGGTCTGCTTGTCCCCTCAGTGACGAACCGTGTCCGACCGGACCCCGCGCACCGCGTCGAATCCTGTCGGCCGGGACCCGCCCGACGAGCGCGGCGACGGCCGCCACCAGGAGCGTGCTCGCGATCAGCGCGGCCCACTGCCGGGCCGGCGACGCCGAGGGCAGCCACCAAGAGAAGGCACCCATGAGGAACTGACCGGCAGGGATCGAGGCAAGGACGAGCAGGAGGGCGTCGAGCGTCGCACGGAGCCGTCGCTCGCGGCGCCAGGCGGCGCCGGCGCCGGGCCGGTCCGTGGCGTCGCGACTCTCCACGCGGTGCGCGGCGTCCGGAGCCCCGCCGCCGCCCGAGGCGTCGGGGCCGTCGACGGCGCTGGCGACGCCACGGCCGTCCGTGCCCGCCGAGCCACGCCTCCGATCGAGCGCCGAGGGCCGCCCGCCCCTGATCGCGGCGGATGGCCGGGCCGTCGAGCGGGCCGAGCTCCTCGGCGACGCGGTCACGTGCGTCGGTGGCGAGCGCTCGAGCCGATCACCGAATAAGCCCCGAGTGAGACCGCGATGACCGTGAGGATCCACGCGAGTGTGTCCGTCGGCGGTTGCATGGGGACGTTCCACCATGCGGGTTGCCCGGCCGGTGTGTAACCGATGGTGCCGAGGGCCATGAAGTAGACGGTGGGGAGCGCCCACGCCAGGTGGGGTCGGGCGAGCACGGCGCCGAGGTATGCCAGTGAGGCCCAGAACAGCAGGCTGCGGGATGTGACGATGACCCTGGCCGGTGAGTGGTAGACGGCAGCGGCAGCGGCTGCGGCGACCAGGCAGGTTGTGAGGGCGGTCGCGGGTGGGTGAAGTGTCCGAACGATCGCGGGCGCTCTCGTGGTCATGGTGTCCTCGTGTGCGCCGCCGCGGGTGTGCCAGGTGCTCGCTGCCAGGATTCCGAGCCCCGCGGTGACCGCGATGCTCAACGGGGTGCTCGAGGTGCCGTCCCAGCTCGTCAGTGACCGGGTCGAGCGCATCGCTGCAACCTGCAGGACGCCAAGGAGGAGGAGGCCGATAGTGAACTGCATGATGTGGTGGGTTCGCGCGTAGAGCCAGATCATCGGCACGCCTTGACGCGTCATTGGTCGGCGTTGTCGACGACGCACGGTACCTGTGCCGACTGCTTCAGAATGTCCGTGGCCCACGCCGCCTGCTGGTGCTCGTCGAGCTGGAGTGCACCGATCGCACCCGCGGCGTCCTGGAACTGGCCGTGGTAGGTGCCGGGTCTGTTGGCGCCGTAGCCCCGGGCGGCCAGCCAGTACGACAACTGACTGGTCAGGGCCCGCAGCCTGTTCCAGTCGGCGTCGTTGTCGGGCCAGCAGTTGTTGGCCGAGCTTGTGGTGTTCAAGACGTCACCCCCCATACCCTCGGCGGCGGACCAGACGCCATCACGCGGTGCCATCCAGGAGAAGGTGTTGGGAGCATAGGCGTTGTCGGACAGCCCCTCCTCGAGGAAGGTGTCAGGCACGGTCAGAACCCCGTCGGCGGCCTGTGCAATACGCGCTGCGACCGGTGTCAGCAACGGAAGGTACGCGGCATGCTCTGGCCACACGCATACCCGCGGTCTGGCGGTCGAGCACACCGGATCCTCGGGAACAGGTCGGGCCACCTGGATCGGGCCGGCGGCAGGGGCAAAGACCACCGCGACGACGCCAGCGACGGCGCATGCTCCGGCTAGCGTCCGCCCGAGTGTGTGGGTGCGGCCCGGCGAGGCCATGGTTGCGATGGATGGCACGAGCGCTGCGCAGATGAGCGCCACGACGGCGATCGTGACGAGGACCCACAGCCGGGTTGTCGAGAGTCCCAAGTTCGGTGGCGCGTTCAGTGGGATGTCGGCGTACGCCGGGACGATATAGCCGGCGCCGGCGCCGGCGAGTGCCGCGATCGGCACCGACGGGCCCGCGCTGCCGATCAGGTGCGCGGCGCTCAGCGCCGCCACCAGTGCCACCGTCGCGAAGGTCACGTAAGACCACCACAGATGCCCAGGCGGGGCCGAGCCTGCGTTGCGGATCGTGACCGCGGCCAACGCCACGGCCATGGGAATCAACGACAGCACCACACCCACCGACAGCTGCATCGCCACCGCCAGCATCCCGTGTCTGCTCAGCCGCAGCGCTGCGGCCGGGGCGTTCACGCGCCGGCGCGCCGCTTCGGCCGCGACCAGGGCGCCCAGGACGATCACGGCGTACCCGGTGGGCGCAGCCGCGTTCGCTGTGGCTGCCGGCCATGCACCCAGCCACATCTGCGAGCGCGAGAACGTCAGCCACACCCAGCCAACCGCGAGCGGCACGATCGCCCACACCAGCGACGAGCGCCGCAGCTCGATCCACCACACCGATCGTCCCGCGCTCACGACACCACCGCCGACCCGTCGTCGACGAGGGCGAGGTACCCGGCCTCGACGGACCCGAACCGGTCAAGCATCTCGGCCAGATGCCCGGCGAACCGCACATGCCCGCCAGCAAGAACCACCACGTGATGGGCCACCGCTGTCACGTCGTCCGTCAAGTGCGTGCTCAGCACGACGCGGGGCGCTTCCAGCCGGGTCAGGACCCGACGGAACCCGGCCCGTTGCGCGGGATCCAACCCGACCGTCGGCTCGTCAAGCACCAGTAGCCGTGGCTCACCGACGATCGCCCCCGCGATCCCGGCCCGCTGACGCATCCCCCCAGACAGCCGACCCATCCGCGTACCGACTTCGCCGCCGAGCCCAACCACGTCGACCGCCCGCGCCACTGCGGCGCGCCTCGAGCGGGCTGGCACGGCCCGCAGCCACGCGAGGTACTCCACGTACTCCCCGACCGTGAACCGCCCGTCGAACCCGAACCCCTGCGGCAGATAGCCAATCGACGCTCTGGCCTCGAGCCGCTCGACCCGGGTGCGCACAGGTCCGCCGGCAAGCACCACTTCGCCGGCGCGGGGGCGCAGGTCGGTCACCAGCGTGCGCATCAGCGTCGACTTGCCTGCACCATTGGGTCCCAGCAGCGCCGTGATTCCCGGCTCAAACACGCACGAGACTCCGTCAAGCACTCGACGACGCCCGTATCCCTGAACGATGTCCCGCAGCCCGACATCCACCGCTTGCCTCCACTCACGTCACGACCTGGGAACACAGGTGGGCCGGTGCAGGCCACATCGCCTGCACCGGCCCGCCTCCGATCTCACTGCCCCAGGTAGGTCGCCGTGTTCCCGGTCACCTTGAAGGTGCACTCCCCACTCGAGACACCATTCTTCGTGGTGCCCTTCGCCAGGCTCGCGATGGGCCCAGTCTTGTCAAGCTGGGCCTGGCACGCAGCCCGGTCTTGGTAGCGGCCCGCCGCAGAGACGTTGATGCAGTTCATCGAGAACGCGGTGCTGAACCACTGCGCCGTGCACCCGTTCACGGTGTTGCCCACGCCATCCGCGCTCGCCACTGGTGCGACCGCAAGCACGATCGCCGCGCCTACCCCAACAACCCACACCCACGCTTCACGCTGACCCGCATAAGTAACTCCTCCCAACTTGGATCGCAATGCCATCGAGCTGCTCTAGCGACGAGGAGCGTTCCACCCCGTCGAGCGCCCTGTCAAGGGGCAAGTCCCGCGTTTCCGCAGGTCAGCAACACGGCGCCGTCTTCGAGGCGCACCATGGTGGGCGAAGATTCGGCACCGTTGCTGTGTTGCCGTGCGCTGTGGTCGGCGCCGATCCTGGTAGGGCTCGTCGCGGTCGACCCCGACGTGCTGCTGGTCAACGCCCGGCACGTGAAGAACCTGCCCGGGCGCAAGACCGATGTCGCGGACGCGACCTGGCTCGCCCAGCTCGGCGCGCACGGCCTGGTCTCCGGGTCGTTCGTGCCACCGGCTCCGATCCGGGCGTTGCGGGACCTGACCCGCACCCGGACCGCGATCACCCGCGAGCGGTCCCGGGAGGCGCAACGGCTGGAGAAGCTCCTCGAGGACGCCGGGATCAAGCTGAGCTCGGTCGCCTCGGACATCCTGGGCGTGTCCGGTCGGGGCCCTGCTCGAGGCCCTCATCGCCGGGCAGCGCGACCCCGACCAGCTCGCGGACCTCGCCAGACGCAGGCTGCGGGCCAATAACCCGCAGCTGACCCAGGCCTTGCAGGGCAGGTTCGGCGAGCACCACGCGTTCCTCGCACGGGTGCACCTGGACCTGATCGACCAGCACACCGCCGCGATCGACGCGCTCACCGGGCGGATCGAGCAGGCGATGGCCCCCTTTCGCGGGTTCCGGGACCTGATCTGCTCGATCCCGGGAATCTCCACCCTGACCGCGGACGTGATCATCGCCGAGATCGGCGGCGACATGTCCCGCTTCCCCACCGCCGGGCACCTGGCCTCCTGGGCCGGGACCACCCCGGGACACAACGAGTCCGCCGGCAAGGTCAAGTCCTCGGCGACCCGGCCAGGCAACCCGTACCTGCAAGGCGCGCTCGGCGCCGCGACCATGGTCTGCGGTGCCTTCGACAACGACCCCGGCGCCGACTACTTCACCCGCCGCAAGCCCGACCAAGCCCGCAACGGGCGCCATCGCGCAGCTTGAGTCCCTCGGATACACCGTCACCCTCGAGCAAGCCTCCTCACGCACAAGTGGATGGGAGGTCGCGCTCCGGATCGCGCGCGACCCGGAGCGGCCGCGTCCCAGCCACCCGGCTCATGCGGCGACCCGGGTCGGCGGCACGGGCGCGCCTCAGCGGTGCACGGTGTCTTTAGCGGTGGACGGTGTCCGACCGGACGCCGCGCACCGCGTCGAACGCGCCGCGCACCCGACGTGCGTTGACCGCGACCATCACGTCCCGGTACTGCGCCGCGCGGTGCAGCTGGCCCTTGAGGTCGTTCGACGACGCGCGGTGCTTGAGGTCGCACGGCACCTCGACCGCGACGTACCCCTTGCGCAGCAGGTCGATCGTCATGCCGGTCTCGACGCCCCAGCCGCGGGCGAGGGGTGTCGCCGCCTCGAACGCCTCGCGCGTCAGGCACCGCATGCCGCTCAGCGGCTGCGTGGGCGTCCAGCCGGTCAGCGCGTGGATCGCGCGGCGCGCGGCGCCGACGACGATGCCGCGCCCTCCCGCGCCGACCTGCGCCGGCAGCAGGGCGATCGCCACGTCGGCGACCCCCTCGCGGACCGGCGTCACGAGGGGCGCGGTGTTGACGGCCGTCTCGCCGAGGTCGCCGTCGATGAACAGCAGCAGGCGCTCGGGGCGCCCGGGCGCGTCGCGCATCGCGACGACAGCCGCTCCCGTCTCCATCGCCGCGGCTTTGCCCCGGTTGTGCGAGTGCCGCACGACGACGGCGCCCGCGGCCCGCGCGGCGTGCTGCGTGTCGTCCTCCGAGCCGTCGTCGACCACGAGCACGAGGTCGACGTGCGGGATCGCCCGCGCGGAGCGCACGGTCGCGGCGATGCGCTCCTGCTCGTCCTTGGCCGGGATCACCACCGCGACGCGCTGCACCTCACGGACGGCGCGCCCGCCGTGGGGGCGGGGTGTCTTGGCGACGGGCAGATCCACCGGCGAGGTGGTCTCGGCCTGCCCGTCACCCGGGCTCGTCTCCAGTTCGGGGTCGGTACGGCCCCGCACATGGTCGGAGTTCACACGTCCTGCCTGCAGGGTCGAAGGATTAGGGCTCCCCGCGGCGGAGGGTTCCGTCGTCGGGATGAGTAGTGCAAAGGATTACCCGCAGAATGCTACTCCCCCGGTAGCAGAATCCCCCGACCGGTGGCGTCCCCGCAGGTGGCGCAGCGGCGTCAGCGCAGCGTCACCTGGCGGGAGACGATGCCGGCGCGGGCCCGGCGCTGGTTCGCGTCGAGCGGCTCGGTGACGGCGAGCGCCGCCTCGAGACGCGCGCCGAGCTCCGCGGCGGGCTGCTCGACGTCGGCGGCCTCGGTGCCGGCGGGCAGCTCCCACACCGGGACGACGAGACCGGCAGCGCGGAACATGCCGAGGAAGCGGCCCTCCCCGCCGTCGGCGAGCTGCAGCGCGGACTCGCGCTGGGCGTGCAGGCGGGCGAGTGCGTCGACGACGGCGTCCTCGTCCTCGGTGCGCGCCCAGCGCAGGAACTCGCGGCTCATGCGGCACCAGTACGCGTGCTGGACGGAGCCGAGCCGGACGGTGGGGATCGTCGCCTCGGCCGCCTCGGCGAGCGACGCGTCGACCTCCGCGCTGCGCTCGGCCGTCGCGTCGACCCAGAACTCGTAGTCGTCGTGCACCGTGACCGCGAACGGGACCGCGAGGTCGAGGATGTCCTGCAGGCGGGGGCCGTCCGATGGCTTCGCCTGGACTGCGGTGCCCGGCTCGGCGTCGAGCGCCTCGAGCAGCGCGCCGGCAAGGTCGCGCGACAGGTCGCCCGAGCTCGGCGCACCCTGCACGGCGAGCAGCACGGTGCCGTCCGGGCGGTGCATGGCCGTGAACGCGCCGGGCAGCATCGTCACGACGACGACGGGGTGCCCGCCGTACTCCTTCGTGGTGCGCGCGGTGCCGGTCGCGGCGGGCACGATCTCGCGGAACGCGACCCAGTCAGGCTCGCCCGGCAGCCCCTCGAAGGGACGCAGCACGAAGTCGGTCGAAGTGCTCTTGGCCATGTGCGCGATCCTAGCGGTCTGCCGCGTCGCGGGAGCTGCACGCAGGCTCCCGCTCGCTTGCCCTGGTGCGCGGGACCCGCGTTGCTTACCGTCGTCCTGTGGATGCTCGATCCCCGGGGGCGGCCCTGGTCGCCGACTACGAAGCGGGCGTCGGCGTCGAGGCCGACGACCCGTCCGGTCTCGCCGTCGCCGACGACGGCCAGCCGTGGCTCGCCGCCACGCTGCCCGCGCTCGATCTGGCCACCGGATCCGTCCAGGCGTTGCGGCGCGCGGCCGGCCGGGCGGGCGCGAGCGGGCCCGTGGTCGACGCGCCGCTCGCCCTGCTGCGCGTCGCCGCCGCGTTCTCGTCCGAGCGCCTGCTGCGGCTCGACGGGCACGAGGTCGCGGCGTTCGCACCGCTCTCCGGGTTCTTCCACACCGTCGACGGGTGGGTCCGCACGCACGCCAACTACCCGCACCACCAGCACCGGCTCCTGGCCGCCCTGCACCTGCACGGCGGCGGCGGTGGAGCCCCGGCGCTCCACGGCGTCGGGCCCGAAGACCTGACGCAGGTGCTCAAGGTCCTCACCGCGCAGGAGGTCGAGGACGCGGCGATGAGTGCCCGCGCGGTCGCCGTGCGGGTGCGGACGGAGGACGAGTGGCGCGCCTCGGCCCCGGGTGCCGCCGCGGCAGAAGGTCCGCTGGTGCTGGTCGCACCGCGTGACGAGCGACCCGGGCACCTCGACGGCGGCAGACCACCGGCGAGCGGCGCACGGCCGCTCACCGGCGTCCGCGTGCTCGACCTGACCCGGGTCGTCGCCGGGCCGGTCGCGACGCGGGCGCTCGCGCTGCTCGGCGCCGACGTGCTGCGCGTCGACCCGCCCGTGCCCGCCGAGATCCGCTGGCAGCACCTCGATACCGGGCAGGGCAAGCGCACCGCCCTGCTCGACCTGCACGACGAGGGCGACTTCGCCCGCGCGCAGAAGCTCCTCGACGAGGCGGACGTGCTGGTGACCGGCTACCGACCAGGATCCGTGGAGGCGCTCGGGCTGCGGGTGCCGCGCGGCGTCGTGCACGCCCGCGTGAGCGCGTGGGGCGAGACCGGCCCGTGGGCGGGGCGGCGCGGGTTCGACTCGATCGTCCAGGCGGCGACGGGGATCGCGATCATCGAGTCGCTCGGCGGCGAGGCGCGCGAGACGGCCCGGCCCGGGGTGCTGCCGGCGCAGGCGCTCGACCACGCCTCCGGGTACCTGCTCGCGGCCGGCGTGCTCGACGCCCTCACGGCGCGAGCCGGCGACGGCCAGGGCCGCGACGTCGTCGTCTCCCTGGCACGGACCGCAACCTGGCTGCTCGACGCGGAGGGCCGCGACCCGCAGCACCCGCCGGCCGCGGCGGTGCCGCTCATGGCGGCGGTGAGCCACGGCCACGCCCCGGAGGTCACGACGGCGCGCCCGGCCCTTCCGGGCTTCGACGACTACTCCGGGCCGGCCCACGCGTGGGGCACCGACCACGCGCGCTGGGTATCCGCGTAGCCGGGCATCCGCGTAGCCGGGCGTCCGTGTAGCCGAGCGAGCCGGCTGCCGGCTGACGCGCGTCACGCTCAGCCGAGCTGGGCGACGAGCCCGTTCACCCTCGTGCCGTAGCTCATGCGGATGCACGGCAGGGCGAGCTTGTCGGTGCCCGCGTGGACATAGCCGTGATGGGTCGTGCGTGCCATCGCGAAGCCCGCCTCGCGGAGCCCCTGCTTCGCCGCCTCGTCGTAGTCCCCGAACGGGTAGGCCATGACCTCCTTCACGCCGAGGATCTTCGCGGACTTGCGCATGTCGGCGGCGATCTGGTCGGCGGAGTAGTTGACCATCTTGCCCCGGCCGTTGGCGCCGGCGTCGTGCATGTCGTGGGTGTGCGAGCGCTGCAGCACGTAGATCGACGGCGACGGTTCGCTGCGCCACCTCGTGATCACGAACGACGTGGTCAGCAGCTTGTGCTTCTCGATGATCGGCACGCCCAGCTCGAGCCAGGTCGTGTCGGCGTCGTCGTCGGTGATGATCACCGAGTCGTGGGGCAGCGCGAGCTTCCCGTCGATGAACGCGCTGAGCTCGTCCCACGTGGGCAGGTAGAAGTGGTGGTCGGCGAGGTAGGCCATCTGCGCGTCGAAGTCGCCGGTGTACATGTAGTTCCGCCTGAGTGAGCCGGGCTCACCTGCGGGGTTGGTCGTGAACCGGTGGTACAGCAGGATCGGCACCCCGACGTCCGCCGCCTTGACCGCGGCCGGTGTCGTCCATGCCGCGTAGAGCGTGACCTGGCGACCGGTGCAGGTCACCACGTCCGCGCCGTTCACGCGCGACGGCGTGTCGGCGGAGGCGGCGGCCTTCGGCGACGCGTACCAGCCGGCGAACACGGCGCCCGTGCGCCGAGGGATTGGCAGGTACCGGTAGAGCTTGCCCTGGGTCTGCAGCTGCGGGCCGTGGGTGATCCCGGCACCGGCGAAGCTGACCGCGCAGGCCTTGGGGTCGGTCCTGGTCTCCAGCAGCGCTTGCGCGGGCGTCAGCGGCGTGGGTGTCGGACTGGGAGTGGGAGAGGGTGTCGTTGCCGTCCGCGTCGTGGCGGAGGCTCGAGAGGCGGATGCGGGGGGCGCGGTCGCTGGGTGCAGCAGCGCGAGCGCCGTCAGCGCGGCGATGGTCACGGCGGCGGCAAGGCTCAGCGCGATCCCGAGACGCTGCCGACGTCTCGAGCGGTGCGTGGGTGGAGTCGACTCCATCGTCATTTCCTGTCCGGTGCCGCATGGCGCACGCCGCTGCGATCGTAACGAGGGGGTCGCGGACTCGCCCGCGGGTCCGAGCGGCCGTCAAGCGGTTGGCGCCCGTGCGCCCGCGCGGGAACCGAGCGCTTGACCGGGCCGAGCGACCCTCAGGCCTCCACCGCTGCGGCCTGCGCCGTCGTCGCCTCCGCGCCCGTGACGATCGCGCGCTCCTCGGCGCGGGCCCGCGCGACGGCGTCCGCGCGCACCGCGACGATCTGCCCGTGGAGCGCGGCGTGCACGCGCTTGCGCACGTCACGGGCGATCTTCTCGAGGTCGTCCTCGTCGGGCTCGGCGGGGCGACCGAGCGCGTCGACCTCACCCCGCGCCGCGAGCTCGTCGCGCAGCCGGCCGACCGCGGCGTCGATCTCTGCCCGCGCACGCCGCTCGGCGTCGTCCAGCAGCGCGACCACGGCGGCGTCCGCGGCGCGGCCCACCTGGTGCTCGGCGAACTCACGCGCGGCGTCGTCCACGATCTCACGCGCGTGCTCGACGACGGCGCGGGCCGTCGAGGGCACGTGCGCCTTGAGGGCCTGCAGGTCGTAGAGGAGCACGCCCTCGACGTCGGCCACCTCCGGGTCGACGTCGCGGTGCAGGGCGAGGTCCAGCACCACGAGCGGGCGCGGGACGCCGCGGCGGCCTGGTGCGTGCGCGCTGGCGGCGGCACGCTCCGCGACCCGCACGCGCGCCCGCGCGACGGCGGCAGCGTCCAGCACGAACTCGAGCGACGCCTCGGGTGCCCGCTCCTCCCCGGAGCGGTCAGAACCCCGCGAGTCCTGAGGTCGGTGCGCCGCCGACTGGCCAGGCTGCGGAGCCGCGGCGTGGGCCCGGCCGCGGGCGCCCGAGACCGAGACCACCAGGTCCGCCTCCGCGAGAGCCTCGACCAGCGACTCCTCGTCGTCGCCGAGCGCGACCACGTCGTGGCCGTCCGCGAAGACCTGCGCGCGGCCGGACTGCGAGTAGACGCGCACGTCGTCGGAGCCACGACCGCGCAGCGCGGCAACCGTCGCGCCGGCGTACGAGCCCGTGCCGATGAGCACCGTGCGCACGGCTCGCCACTCGGGCAGCGCGTCGGCCGCGAGGTCGAGGGCGAGCCTGACGATCGAACGCCCGGTCGAGCCGAGCGACGTCGAGGCGCCGACCCGCTTCGACGTGCGCGACGCCGTCTGGAACAGCAGCTCGAGGGTCTTGGAGGTGGTGCGCTCCTCGCGCGCGACCTCGAGCGCGCGCTTGACCTGCCCGGCGATCTCACGCTCGCCGATCACCATCGAGTCCAGCCCGGACGCGACGGCGAACAGGTGCTCGGGAACCTCGGAGGAGGTGCGCACCGTGAACGAGTCTGCGGCGGTCGCGGCCGACACGCCCGACGCCGCCGCGACGAGCTCGGCGACGTGCTCGGTCGCGTGCCGCAGCGCGGGGCCGTTGATGGGCGCCTCGACGTCGAGATAGACCTCGAACCGGTTGCACGTGGAGATGACGACGGCGCCGTGCACCGGACCGCACGAGCCCACGACCGTGCGCCCGACGGAGGCGGACCCGGTCGACAGGCGCTCGAGCGCATCGAGGTCCAGCTCGCGGTGGCTGGCGGTGAGGGAGAGCAGTACCACAGTTCCCGGACTCTATTCGCCCGGGCGCGACAGGGCAGAATCCTTGACCGTGACCTCACCCACTCCGGCCGTCGAGCCGTCCGGTGCCACTGTCCCGACGACCCCGGCGCCCCTGCCCGCAGACCACCCGCTCGTCGACGGCCGCACCGCGACGTCGTCGCTGGTCAGAGCCCTACGCGGCGACCGGCCAGAACGTTTGCCGGTGTGGTTCATGCGGCAGGCGGGGCGCTCGCTGCCCGAGTACCGCGAGGTCCGGGCCGGGCACGCGATGCTCGACTCGTGTCTCAACCCGCCCCTTGCGACCGAGATCACCCTGCAGCCCGTCCGCCGCCACGGCGTCGACGCCGGCATCTTCTTCTCCGACATCGTGGTGCCCCTGCGGCTCGCGGGCGTCGACGTCGACATCCAGCCCGGCGTCGGGCCCGTGATGGACCAGGCGTACCGCACGCCCGACGACGTCGCGCGTCTCGTCGAGAAGTCGCTCGACGCCGAGGCGCTGGCGCCGATCCGCGAGGCGGTGCGGCTGACCGTCGCCCAGCTCGGCCACACCCCGCTCATCGGGTTCGGCGGAGCGCCGTTCACGCTCGCCGCCTACCTGGTCGAGGGCCGCCCGTCGCGCGACCACCTCGCCGCCCGCACTCTCATGCACGCCGACCCCGCGACGTGGGACCGGCTGGTCACCTGGACCGCCGACCTCACCGGCGCGTTCGTCCGCGAGCAGGTGCTCGCCGGGGCCTCGGCCGTCCAGCTCTTCGACTCCTGGGCGGGCTCGCTCTCGCTGGCCGACTACGAGGCGCGCGTCGCGCCGTCGTCGGCTCGCGCGCTGGGGCATGTCGCGGACCTCGGGGTGCCGGCGATCCACTTCGGGACCGGCACCGGGCACCTGCTCGAGGCGATGAGGGACGTCCTGACGTCGGCCGGCATCGCGGACCGCGCCGTCGGGGTCGACTACCGCACGCCGCTCGACGAGGCTCTCGCCATGGTGGGCGACGGCATCAGCATCCAGGGCAACATCGACCCCGCGCTGCTCGCGGCGCCGTGGGAGGTGCTCGAGGCGCACGTGCGCGACGTCGTCGCGCGAGGCGCCGACGCCCCGGGCCACGTGGTCAACCTCGGGCACGGGGTGCCGCCCGAGACCGACCCCACCGTGCTGACCCGCATCGTCGAGCTGGTGCACGCGCTGTGAGCGCCGGCGCGGTGGTGGAGAGCGTCGACGCCGTCGTCGTCGGCGGAGGCATCGGCGGGCTCACCGCCGCGCGCACCCTCGTGCGGCGCGGGCTGCGCGTCGTCGTGCTCGAGGCCGACTCCCTGCCCGGCGGCCCGGTGCGCGGCGGGCACTTCGCGACGCTGCCGCAGGTGCCTGTCGACGTGGGCGTCGAGTCGTACGCGGCGCGCGGCACGGCCGTCACCGCGCTCGCCGAGGAGCTGGGGCTCGACGTCGTCACCCCCGCCGCCGCGCAGGCCTGGGGCTACGCCGCCGGGCGCACGTTCCCGCTGCCTGCCGCCGGGATCCTGGGGATCCCCTCGGTGCCGTGGGCTGCCGACGTCCGCCGGGCGATCGGCTGGCCCGGCGTGCTGCGGGCCTCGCTCGACCGCGTGCTGCCCGCACGCTTCGCCGACACGTCCTCGCTCGGGGCGCTCGTGCGCTCCCGGCTGGGCAGGCGCGTCGCCGACCGGCTGGTCACGCTCGTCGCGGCCGGCGTGCACTCCGCGACCGTCGACACGCTCGACGTCGACGCCGTCGCGCCCGGGCTGCTCGACGCGTTCGTGCGCGAGGGCTCGCTGTCGCGCGCCGTTGCGTCGCAGCGCCGAGCCGCCCCCGCCGGGTCGGCGGTGCGCGGCGTCGACGGCGGCGTCCACGCGATCGTCGAGGCTCTGGTGGGCGAGCTCAACGCCGACGCCGAGCGCTGGGCCGCGGCGCCCGACGGCGGCCCGCTCGCCGGGGCGGGCGTGCGGACCGGGCAGAAGGTCGCGGGGATCGAGCGCGACCGCTCCTGGCGGGTGACGACGTCGTCGGGCGCGGTGGTGCGCGCGCCGCGGCTCGTGGTCGCGACGCCGGGGGCGGCTCCTCTGCTGGCCGGCACCGTCGGGGCCGAGGCGCCGACGCCCGCGCCGGGTGCCCCCATCGCGCTGGTCGCGCTGCTGCTCGACGCGCCCGAGCTCGACAGCGCGCCACGCGGCACGGGCATGCTCATCGCGCCCGACGCGGCGGGCGCCGGGGTCACCGGCGTCGCCGCCAAGGCGTTCACGCACGCCACCGCCAAGTGGCCCTGGCTCGCCGGCCGGGTCCGCGCGGCCGCCGGGCCCGGCGTGCACGTGGTGCGGCTCAGCTACGGGCGGCTGGGGGACGGCGAGGCGAACCCCGACGTCGAGCGGGCGACGCGCGACGCGGCGGCCCTGCTCGGGGTCGACCTGGCCGGGCGTGTGCGCGACCACCTGGTGCAGCGCTGGGACGGCTCCTTGCCGCCGCCCACGCCCGCGTACCGGGCGGCGCTCGGCGGCTTCACGGACGCCGTCGAGAAGACGGACGGGCTCGCCGTCGTCGGGGGCTGGGTCGCGGGCACGGGGCTGGCGTCGATCGTGACGCACGCGCAGTCGGCGGTCGCGGAGCTGTAGCCACGGGTGTGACACAGCACGCAGCGAAGCGTTTTCGCACAGCCCTCCCGGCGCGCGACACTGGGCGGGTGAGCGACACCACCCCTCTCCGTCTCGGCACGCGCGGCAGCGCGCTGGCCACCACGCAGTCGGGCCTGGTCGCCCGCCGGCTCGAGGAGCTGACGGGCAGGCCCGTGGAGCTGGTGCACGTCCGCACCGAGGGGGACGTGCTGACGGGCTCCCTCGCGAGCCTCGGCGGCACCGGCGTGTTCGTCGCCGCGCTGCGCGAGGCGCTGCTGGACGGCCGCTGCGACGTCGCCGTCCACAGCCTCAAGGACCTCCCGACGACGCCCGTCGAAGGCCTCACCATCGTCACGCCGGAGCGCGAGGACCCCCGCGACGCCCTGTGCGCCAAGGACGGGCTCACGCTCGAGTCGCTCCCCCGCGGAGCGCGCGTCGGCACCGGTTCGCCCCGCAGGGCCGCCCAGCTGCGCGCCGCCCGCGCAGACCTCGACGTCGTCGACATCCGCGGCAACGTCGACACCCGCCTGAAGCGGGCGCTCGGCCCGGACGCGGACCTCGACGCCGTCGTCCTCGCCTGCTCGGGCCTCGTGCGGCTCGGCCGTACCGACGCCATCACGGAGGCGCTCGAGCCGTCGGTCGTCGCGCCGGCGCCCGGCCAGGGGGCTCTCGCGGTCGAGGCGCGCACCGCCGACGTCGCCGAGGGCGGGCCGCTCGCCGAGGCGTTCGCCGCGCTCGACCACCGGGCCACACGCCTGGCGGTCATCGCCGAGCGTGCCGTGCTGGCCCGGCTCGAGGCCGGGTGCGCGGCACCCGTCGGCGCGCTCGCGCGGGTCGAGGAGGGCCATCTGGTGCTCGGCGCCGTCGTCGCGCGGACGGACGGGACCGAGATGCTTCGGCACCGCGCCACCGTCGCGCTCGAGCGCACGGCGGCCGACGACGACGACGACGCGCGCGAGCTCGGCGTGCGGGTGGCCGAGGCGCTGCTCGCCGACGGCGCCGACCAGCTCGCGCCCCTCGCATCGACGCAGGCACGGCCGGCGTCCGCGACGGCCGACCCCGCGCTCGCCGACCCGACCGAGGCAGGCGCCCCGGGGCAGGACCACGGCCGCTCGTGACCTTCGAGGCTCTGCCGCTCGCCGGGCGCACCGTGCTGGTGCCGCGCGCCCCGGAGCGGGCGCGCGCGCTCGCTGAGCGGCTGCGCGAGCTCGGGGCGCACGTGCTCGTCGCGCCGGTGACGGCGACGGCAGCGCCGGGCACGACGGAGTCGCTGGACGCCGCGGTGCGCGGGCTCGACGGGTATGCGTGGGTGGCCGTGACGAGCGTGAACGGCGTCGAGGCGCTCGTCGCGGCGTCGGCCCGGACGGGCGTGACGCTGGCCGACGCGGCGACGAGCTGGGCCGCCGTCGGCCCGGCGACGTCACGCGCGCTGCAGGCGGCGGGCGTGGAGGTCGCGCTGGAGGCCGCCGGCACGGCCGCCGACCTGGCGGCGGCGTTCCCGCCACCCCCCGGCTTGTCAGGGCCACGGCGTGCCGGGGCGCCCGCTGCCCCTGACAACTCCCCAAGGGACGACGTGTCAGGCCCACGGCGGTCCGGGGCGCCCGCTACCCCTGACAACTCCCCAAGGGACGACGTGTCAGGCCCACGGCGGTCCGGGGCGCCCGCTACCCCTGACAACGCCCAGAGCCTCGGCGACGTGTCAGGGCCAGGGGGCGCCGGGGCGCGCTGTGGCCCTGACACCGGGAAGGATGCCCGCGTGTCAGGCGCCGGTGAGGCCCCGCGGGCGGCCCTGCCTGGGACCGCCTCAGGGGCGCGCGTGCTGCTACCGCTCGGGGACCTCGCGCGCACCACGCTCGCGGACGGGCTCGGCGCCCTCGGGTGGGACGTGCAGTGCGTCGTCGCCTACCGGACCGTGGCCGCGGCCCTGCCCGCCGACGTCGTCGCTGCCGCCCGCGAGGGACGGATCGACGCCGTCGTGGTCGCCGCCGGGTCGGCCGCCCGCGAGATAGCCCGGCAGCTCGGCCGGGACGCGCCGCCGGTCGTCGCGATCGGCAACCCGTCCGCCGAGGCGGCGACCGCGGCCGGCCTCCAGGTCGTCGCGATCGCGAGCGCCCCGACGGACGCCGCGCTCGCCGAGGCCCTCTGCGCCGTCGCGGTTGCGGAGAATGGGCCTCTGCGCTCTACGAATACTTCCCCACCTGCACCGACAGCGACGCCCCCGAGGAGCGACACGTGAGTTCTGGCATCGTCTACCGGCCGCGACGGCTGCGCGCCACCCCCCGGATGCGGCGGCTCGTCGCCGAGAACCGGCTGCACGCGGCCGACCTGGTGCTGCCGCTCTTCGTCAAGGAGGGCATCGACGCGCCCGTCCCCATCACGTCGATGCCCGGGCAGGTGCAGCACACCGAGGCCACCCTCCGCGAGGCCGTGGAGGCGGCCGCCCGCGCCGGGCTCGGCGGCGTGATGCTGTTCGGCATCCCCGCGGTGCGCGACGCCGTCGGCTCGCAGGCCGAGGCGCCGGAAGGCGTGCTGCAGCGGGGCATCCGCATCGCCCGCGAGGCCGTGGCCGCCGTCGAGCAGGAGACCGGCCGGCCCGGCCCCGTCGTCATGGCCGACACCTGCCTCGACGAGTTCACCGACCACGGGCACTGCGGCGTCCTGACGTCCACGGGCGAGGTCGACAACGACGCCACGCTCGAGCGCTACGCCACCATGGCCGTGGCCCAGGCACACGCGGGCGCCGAGGTCGTCGCGCCCAGCGGCATGATGGACGGCCAGGTGGCCGTGATCCGCGACGCGCTCGACGACGCCGGCTACAGCGGGGTGTCGATCCTCGCCTACTCGGCGAAGTTCGCCAGCCCCTTCTACGGCCCGTTCCGTGAGGCCGTGGACAGCGCGCTGCAGGGCGACCGCCGCACCTACCAGATGGACGCCGCCAATGGCCGCGAAGGCCTCCGCGAGGCCGACCTCGACCTCGCCGAGGGCGCCGACATCGTCATGGTCAAGCCCGCCGGCTCCTACCTCGACGTGCTGCGCGGCGTCGCCGACCGGTCCGACGTGCCCGTCGCGGCTTACCAGGTCAGCGGCGAGTACGCGATGATCGAGGCCGCCGCGGCCAACGGCTGGATCGACCGCAAGGCGTCCGTCCTGGAGAGCGTGCTCGGCATCAAGCGCGCCGGCGCGGACATCGTCCTCACCTATTGGGCTCTGGAGATCGCGGAGTGGATCGCATGACCATCGACAACCACGAGGCGTTCCTGCGCGCCCAGGCGGCGATCCCTGGTGGCGTGAACTCGCCGGTCCGGGCCTACGGCTCGGTGGGCGGCGACCCGCGGTTCCTCACGCGCGCCGCCGGCGCGTACGTGTACGACGTCGCGGGGCGCGAGTACGTGGACCTGGTCTGCTCCTGGGGGCCGGCGCTGCTGGGGCACGCGCACCCGTCGGTGGTCGAGGCGGTTCGGGACGCTGCCGGCCGCGGCCTGTCGTTCGGGGCGCCCACGCTGGCCGAGGTCGAGCTGGCCGAGGAGATCCGCCGCCGCGTCCCCGCCGCCGAGCGCGTGCGCCTGGTGTCGACGGGCACCGAGGCGACGATGACGGCGGTACGGCTGGCCCGCGGTGTCACGGGGCGCCCCCTGATCGTGAAGTTCGCCGGCAACTACCACGGGCACGTCGACGCGCTGCTCGCCGAGGCCGGCTCCGGCGTCGCGACCCTGGCCATGCCGGGCACGGCCGGCGTCACCGAGGCGGCCGCCGCCGAGACGCTGGTGCTGCCGTACAACGACCTCGACGCCGTCGAGAAGGCGTTCGCGGAGCGCGGGGCCGCCATCGCCGCCGTGATCGTCGAGGCCGCGCCCGCGAACATGGGCGTGGTGCCGCCGCTGCCCGGGTTCAACGCGGGTCTGCGCCGGATCACTCGCGAGCACGGCGCGCTCCTGATCCTCGACGAGGTGCTCACCGGGTTCCGCGTGGGGCCGTCGGGCTGGTGGGGGCTCGAGAACGGGTCCGCGGGTGCCGAGGGCTACACGCCCGACCTGTTCACGTTCGGCAAGGTCGTGGGCGGCGGCATGCCGGTCGCCGCGCTCGGCGGGCCGGCCGCGATCATGGACCAGCTCGCTCCGCTCGGGCCGGTGTACCAGGCGGGCACGCTGTCCGGGAACCCGGTGGCGGTCGCCTCCGGACTGGCCACGCTGCGCCTCGCCGACGACACGGTGTACGCGCACGTCGACGCGGCCGCGGCGACGCTGTCGACCGCGGTCGGGGAAGCGCTGGACGCTGCTGGCGTGGAGCATCGCGTGCAGCACGCCGGGTCGCTGTTCAGCGTGTTCTTCGGGCCGGACGCGGCGGCGTCAGGCGTGCGCGACTACGCGCAGGCCCAGAAGCAGGAGGCGTTCCGCTACCGGGCGTTCTTCCACGCGATGCTCGACGCGGGCGTCAACCTCCCGCCGTCGGTCTTCGAGGCGTGGTTCCTGTCGGCGGCGCACGACGACGCCGCGCTCGGCCGGATCGTGGAGGCGCTGCCCGCGGCGGCGCAGGCGGCGGCCGCGGCGACCCCCTGACCCTCGGGGGCCGATGAGTGCCTTGGGCGCGCGTCGTCCCGATCTCATGGCACTCGTCATCGCGGACATCAGCATCTCGCTCGACGGCTTCGTCACGGGGCCGAACCCCGGCCCCGGCAACGGGCTCGGGGACGGCGGCGAGGCGCTGCACACGTGGGCGTTCAGCGACGACCCTGTGGACGGCGCCCAGCTCGCCGCCGGCACGGCCCGCAGCGGCGCCGTCCTTCTCGGCCGCCGCCTGTTCGACGTCGTGGACGGCCCCGGCGGCTGGAACGACGACGTCGGCTACGGCGCCCGCGAGGTCGGCAAGCCCGCGTTCGTCGTCGTGACCTCGACGCCGCCCGCCCGCACGCGCCTGCCGTTCTGGGAGTTCGTCACCACCGGCCTGCCCGACGCCGTCGCGCGCGCCCGCGAGCTCGCCGACGCCGCCTCGGCCGCGGCCGGCGAGCCCCGCGACGCGGTCCTCATGGGCGGCGGCGCGACCATCGGGTCGGCGCTCGCGGCCGGGGTGGTCGACCGGCTGCAGCTGCACCTGTCGCCCGTGGTGCTCGGTGGCGGGACGCCCCTGTTCGCCGGGGCCGACGGCGCACCGGTCGGGCCCGTGCAGCTCGTGCAGCGGGCGTCGGTCGCATCGTCGACGGCGACGCACGTGACGTACGACGTCGTGCGCTGAGGTCGCCGGGCCGAAGGTCCCGCAGCGCGCAGCCAAGGGGCCCTCGTCGCGCCGCCCGCTTGACGCGCTACCCCATGGGGGTATGTGCTGGGTGGCATGAGCGAGCACACCCACGACGGCCCTTACGGCTACGCCTCCGACAAGGAGGCGTATCTCAGGCGCATGCGCCGCATCGAGGGCCAGGTGCGTGGCATCGCCCGCATGATCGACGAGGACGTGTACTGCATCGACATCCTCACGCAGGTGTCGGCGGTCAAGTCCGCGCTGCAGGCCGTGAGCCTGGCGCTCGTCGAGGACCACCTCGGCCATTGCGTCGTCGACGCCGCCCGGCAGTCGCCCGACGCCGGAGCTGAGAAGGTGCGCGAGGCGGCCGATGCCATCGGCCGCCTGGTGCGCAGCTGACCCCCGAACCCGACCCAAGGACAGACATGACCACCCTCACCACCCTCTCCGTCACCGGGATGACCTGCGGCCACTGCGTCTCTGCCGTCACGCGCGAGCTCAAGGCCGTCGACGGCGTCGGCAACGTCACCGTCGAGCTGGTCGACGGCGGCGCGTCGTCGATCTCCGTCCACTCGGCCGCACCGCTCACCGAGGACGCGCTGCGCGAGGCCATCGACGAGGCCGGCTACGACGTCGTCGGCGTCGACGTGCTCGAGGACGCGCTCGCCGCCCAGATGACGGAGCGCGCCGACGCCTACCGGGCGACGGGTGTGCGCCCGTCCGGTGACGTCGCCGATGCGACGGACGCGGCGCCGGCCGCAGCGCCGGCCGCAGCGCCGGCCGCAGCGCCGGCCGCAGCGACGACCGAGTCGCACGGTGGCTGCGCGTGCGGGTGCGGCGGCCACGGCCGCCAGGGGCTGGGCATCGGGCTCCCGATCGTCCCGCTGAACTGATCCCCGGCGGCGCGTTCCGCCGGCCACGCGCTGTGTTCGGCCGATCCTGCACGCCTCCGACTGCACCCGAACCGAGCGAGACATGAGCACCGACACCCTGATCCCGGAGACCGGCCCGCTGCGCGAGGTCGACCTGGCCGTCACCGGCATGACCTGCGCGTCGTGCGTCGCACGCGTCGAGCGCAAGCTGCAGAAGATCCCCGGCGTCACCGCCACGGTCAACCTGCCGCTGGAGAGCGCCCACGTGACGCTCACGTCCGACGTCGACGACGCCGCGCTGGTGGCCGCGATCGAGGCCGCGGGCTACGGCGCCGAGGTGACGGGCGCCTTGTCAGGGCCACGGAGCGCCCCGGAACACCCTGGGGCTGACAACGCGGAGGGGTACGCGGGCGACATCGACCTCCACGGCCGCGACCTCAGGCGCCGCCTCGTGGTCGCGGCGGTGCTCAGCGTGCCCGTCGTCGCCATCTCGATGGTCATGTCGTGGCACTTCCCCGGCTGGGGCTGGGTGGTCGGAGCGCTGGCGCTGCCCGTCGCGAGCTGGGCCGGCTGGCCGTTCCACCGGGCCGCCTTCCGGGCCGCGCGGCACGGGTCCTCGACGATGGACACGCTGGTCTCGATCGGCGTGATCGCGGCGATGACCTGGTCGTTCGTCGAGCTGGCCCGCGGCCGCGAGCACCTCTACTTCGAGGTCGCCGTCGTCGTCGTCACGTTCCTGCTCGCGGGGCGCTACGCCGAGCACCGCTCGCGCCGCCGCGCCGGGGACGCGCTCCGCGCCCTGCTCGAGCTCGGCGCGAAGGACGCCGAGCGCGTCGCGCTCTCGCCGGGCGGCGAGCCGCTGCGCCGCGCCGACGGCGCCTGGGACACCACCAGCGTGCCGATCGAGAACCTCCACGCCGGCGAGGTCTTCGTGGTCCGCCCCGGCGCCACCGTCGCGACCGACGGCGAGGTGATCGACGGCTCGTCCGCGATCGACACCTCGCTGGTCACCGGTGAGCCCGTCCCCGTGGACGTCACCATCGGCGACGCCGTCGTCGGCGGCACCGTCAACAGCTCGGGCCACCTGCTGGTGCGCGCCACGCGCGTCGGCGCCGAGACCACGCTGGCCCGGATCGGCCGCCTGGTCGCGCAGGCTCAGACCGGCAAGGCCCCGATCGCCCGCCTCGGCGACCGCATCTCGGCCGTGTTCGTGCCGATCGTCATCGCGCTGTCCCTGCTGACGCTCGGCGGCTGGATCCTCGCCACCGGTGACGTCGACCACGCCTTCACCGCCGCCGTCGCGGTGCTGATCATCGCGTGCCCGTGCGCGCTCGGCCTGGCCACGCCGACGGCGATCCTCGTGGGCACCGGCCGTGGCGCCCAGCTCGGCGTGCTCATCAAGGGCCCCGAGATCCTCGAGCGCACCCGCACGATCGACACCGTGGTGCTCGACAAGACCGGCACCGTCACCCAGGGGCGCATGGCGCTCGAGCGCGTGACGCCGTCGTCGGGCGTCGACGCCGCGGAGGCGCTCCGGTACGCGGCCGCGGTCGAGGCGCTGAGCGAGCACCCGATCGCCCAGGCGGTCGCGGCCGCCACCCCGCTGCCGGCGGCCACCCCCGCTCTCGTGGGCGCCGCCACCCCCGTTCTGGCGGTCGTCGCCCCCGCTCTCGCGGGCGCCGCCACCCCCGCTCTGGCGGTCGTCGCCCCCGGTCTTGCGGTCGCCGCCCCGGCGCCGGCCGTCACCACCCCGCCTTTGAACGTCGTACCCGGTGGCGTTCTCGAGCTGGGAACGCCAGCAAGTACGACGTCGAAAGAGAGCGACGGGGCGGCGGTCGGGGCGCTCGAGGTGTCCTCGTTCCTGGCCACGCCCGGTGGCGGTGTCGAGGGCGTCGTGCGCGTCGCGCACTCCGGCCTCTCCCCGCTCGGCGTGGGCAACGCCCGCCGCGTCGTGGTCGGCCGCGTCACCTGGGTCGCCGCGCAGGGCCTCACCGTGCCCGACGACGTCGCCGTCGCCGTCGAGCGCGCCGAGGACGGCGGGGCCACCACCGTCGTCGTCGCGTGGGACGGCGCCGCCCGCGCGGTGCTCGAGCTGCGCGACCCCGCCAAACCGACGTCTGCGCAGGCCGTCAGCGAGCTGCGCGCGCTCGGGCTGCGGCCCGTGCTGCTGACCGGCGACGGCGAGGGCGCGGCCCGCGCCGCCGCGGCGGCCGTCGGCATCGACCCGGCGGACGTCGTCGCCCGCGTGCTGCCCGAGGAGAAGGCAGCGGCCGTGGCCCGCCTCCAGGCGGAGGGCCGCGTGGTGGCGATGGTCGGCGACGGCATCAACGACGCCGCCGCCCTGGCCACCGCCGACCTCGGCCTCGCCATGGGCACCGGCACCGACGTCGCGATCGAGGCCGGCGACATCACCCTGGTGCGCGGAGACCTGCGCGCCGCCGCCTCGGCCGTGCGGCTGTCGCGCCAGACGCTACGGGTCATCAAGCAGAACCTGTTCTGGGCGTTCGCGTACAACGTGGCGGCGATCCCGCTGGCCGCGGCGGGCGTGCTCAACCCGATGATCGCGGGCGGCGCGATGGCGGCCAGCTCGGTCCTGGTGGTGGCCAACAGCCTCCGCCTGCGCCGGGCGAGCTGAGACCTGGCCGCCGGCCTGCGAAGGTCGGCACGAAGTGCCGAGGACGGCCGCATGGGGCACCGTTGGCAGATGCGGTATGACACCACCGTCGACGTCGCCGCCCCGCCCCAGGACGTCTGGCGCGTGCTCGAGGACGTCGAGACCTGGCCCACGTGGACCAAGTCGATGATGTCGGTTCGGCGCTCGGCCGCCGGCCCGCTGGTGGCCGGTGAGCACGTGAAGGTACGCCAGCCCGGCATGCCGCCGGCCGAGTGGACGGTGACCGCCGTCGAGCCCGGGGCGTCCTTCAGCTGGAGCTCGCACGCGACCGGCGTGACGACGTCGGCCACGCACGTCGTCGCACCGACCCACGACGGCAGTCGCGTCACCCTCACCATCGAGCAGCACGGCCCGCTCGCGGGCCTGACGGGCATGATGCTGGGGGGCAAGGTGCGCCGGTTCGTCGAGATCGAGGCCGCGGGCCTGCGAGATCGCCTGCAGCGCCCGTCCAGCACCGCCCCCTAACCTGGGCACGTGACCGCCGCCGCCCCCGCTGCGCTTCCCGACGCCACGCGGCGACGCCGCATCATCTGGGAGATCTGGATCCTCCTGGGGCTGAGCCTCGGGCGCTCCGGCGTGTACGCGGTCGTCAACATCATCGCCCGGCTCACGCAGGGCACCCCGCTCGCCGACCAGAGCGCGACGCTCAACCCCTCGCAGTCGCCCCGGCCGTACCTCGACCTCACCTATCAGCTGCTGACGGTCGGGTTCGCGGTGATGCCCGTGCTGCTCGCGGTGTACCTGCTCGCGATCCGCCCCGGGTCACCGCCCGTGAGCCGGGCGATCGGCCTCGACTGGCACCTGCGCCGGCGCGACGCGTTCGACCCCGACGTCGCCGCGCCCCGCCGTCGCCGCAGGGACGTCGCCTGGGGCGTGGCGCTCGCCGCCGCGATCGGGCTGCCCGGCCTGGCGTTCTACGCCGTCGGGCGCCTGCTCGGCATCACCGTGTCCGTGCAGGCCAGCGCGTTGAACGACCACTGGTGGACGGTTCCGGTGCTGGTGCTCGCGGCTCTGCAGAACGGGGCTCTCGAAGAGGTCATCGTGGTGGCCTACCTGTTCGAGCGCACCCGCGACCTCGGCTGGTCCCCCACCGAGAGGCTCGACTGGCGGTTCCTCGTCTCGAGCGCCCTGCTGCGCGGCAGCTATCACCTGTACCAAGGGTTCGGGCCGTTCCTCGGCAACGCCGTCATGGGCGTCGTCTTCGCGTGGTGGTACCGCTCGCGCTGGGGCCGCCACCGCGTAATCCCGCTGGTGGTCGCCCACACGCTGCTCGACATCGTCGCGTTCGTCGGCTACGCGCTGATCCCGGCGTCGTGGCGGGCGTCGCTGGGCCTCACGTAGACCCGGCGGCCCGGATGTCGCTCCCGCGCCGCGGGACGGTGCCCGCGGGCACTGCCCCGGCGCGGAGCACTACTGCGCCAGGGTTCGGCGGGCGCGCTGGGCCTCCGGGTCGGGGATCGGGAGGCTCGCCAGGAGGCGGCGGGTGTAGTCCTCTCGCGGGTGCTCCAGCACCTCGGCCGCCGTCCCCTCCTCGACGAGGCGGCCGTGGTAGAGCACTGCGATGCGGTCGGCCAGGAGGTCGACCACCGCGAGGTCGTGCGAGACGAACAGGCACGCGAAGCCGAGCTCCCGCTGCAGGTCCGCGAACAGCTCCAGCACGCGGGCCTGCACCGAGACGTCCAGGGCCGACGTCGGCTCGTCCGCGACGAGCAGCTCCGGGTCGAGCGCCAGGGCCCGCGCGAGCGAGGCGCGCTGGCGCTGCCCGCCGGACAGCTCGTGCGGGAACCGGTCGCCGTAGGAGCGCGGCAGCTGGACCGCCTCGAGCAGCTCGTCGACCCGGCCGCGGGCGGCCGCCACGGACCCGGCGCGCTTGTGCACGATCAGCGGCTCGGCCACGCACTCGGCGATGGTGAGCAGCGGGTTGAACGACGTCGCCGGGTCCTGGAACACGAACCCGAGCCGCGGCCGGATCGCACGGAGCGCGCGCCCCCGCACCCCGTTGAGCTCGGTGCCCAGCACCCTGAGCGACCCCGCCGTGACGGGCTGCAGCCCCGCGATGGCGCGGGCGATCGTCGTCTTGCCCGAGCCGGACTCTCCGACCAGGCCCAGCACCTCACCCGGCTTGATCTGCAGCGACACCCCGTCCACGGCCGTGAACGCGGGCTGCCGCAGCCGCCCCGGGTAGGTGATCGTCAGGTCGGTGGCCTCCACCACGGGCTGGGCGTCAGCCCAGTCCGCGGGCCGCGCCGCCGCCCGCCGTTCGGCCCGCACCCGCCCCTCGCCGACGCGCGGCACCGCGCCGAGCAGCAGCTTGGTGTACTCGGCCTGCGGCGACGCGAACAGCTCGCGCACGGGCGCCTGCTCGACGATCTTGCCCTGGTACATCACCGCGACGCGGTCGGCGAGGTCCGCGACCACGCCCATGTTGTGCGTGATGAGCACGATCGCCGTGCCGTGCTCGTCGCGCAGCGCCCGGAGCAGGTCGAGGATCTCGGCCTGGACGGTGACGTCGAGCGCCGTCGTCGGCTCGTCCGCGACGATGAGGCCCGCGCCGAGCGCGAGCGCCATGGCGATGACGATGCGCTGCTTCTGCCCGCCGGAGAACTGGTGCGGGTAGTGGTCGACGCGGTGCTCGGGGTCGGGGATGCCGACCTGTCGCAACGCCTCGATGGCACGTGCCCGTCCCTGCGCCCGGGACACCCTGCCGTGCGCCCGGAGACCCTCGGTGATCTGCCAGCCCACGGTGTAGACGGGGTTGAGCGCCGTCGACGGCTCCTGGAACACCATCGCGACGTCGCGCCCGCGCACCTCGCGCAGCCGCGCCGCGGGCACGGCGACGACGTCGGTGGTCGCGCCGCCGTCCGACGTGAGCACGACGGCGCCGCGCGTCGTCGCGGTCTGCGGGAGCAGGCCCAGGATGACCTTCGCCGTCACGGTCTTGCCGGAGCCGGACTCGCCGACGATCGCCAGCACCTCGCCCGGCTGCACGTCGAGGGTGACGCCGTCGACGGCCCGGACGGGGCCGGCGTCGGTGGCGAACGTGACGGCGAGGTCGGAGATCTGCACGACAGGGGTCGTCGTCATGGGAGGGTCTCCGTCGGGGACGTGGTGGGTTCGACGAGGCCGGCCGCGGGGGCCGGACCCGCGGCGGTCGGCAGGGCCTCCGCGGCCGCGGAGGCGCGCACGCGCGTGCGCAGGCGCGGGTCGGCGAGGTCGTTGAGCGACTCGCCCATCAGCGTCATCCCGAGGGCGACGACCACGATCGCCAGGCCGGGGAACAGGGCCGTCCACCAGATGCCCGACGTGACGTCCGCGATGGCGCGCTGCAGGTCGTAACCCCACTCGGCTGCGGCCGTGGGCTCGATGCCGAACCCGAGGAACCCGAGGCCGGCGAGCGTGAGGATCGACTCGGACGCGTTGAGCGTGATGATGAGCGGCAGCGTGCGCACCGAGTTGCGCAGCACGTGCCGCGTCATGATGCGGCGGCTGCTGGTGCCGATGACGCGCGCTGCGTCCACGAACGCCTCGCTCTTCACCCGCAGCACCTCGGAGCGGACGACCCGCAGGTACTGCGGCACGAACACGACGGTGATGGCCAGCGCCGTCGCCCCGACGCCGGCGCTCAGGGACGACTGCCCGCCGGAGATGACGATGGCGGCGAGGATCGCGAGCAGCAGCGACGGGAACGCGTAGATCGCGTCGGCCACGACCACCAGGACGCGGTCGAGCCACCCGCCGACGTACGCGGAGACCAGCCCCAGGAACACCCCGACCACGATCGACGCGAGGATCGACACGACGACGACGATCAGCGCCGTCTGGGCCCCGTAGATCACGCGCGAGAGCACGTCGTACCCGCCGACGGTGGTGCCGAGCCAGTGCTCGGCCGACGGCGGCTGCTGTGCGCCGAACGGGCCGTCGGGCCCGCGCAGCTGGGCGAAGCCGTACGGCGCGAGCAGCGGGGCGAGCGCGGCAACCAGCACGAACAGCCCGGTCAGCGCGAGCCCGGCGACGAGCATGCCGCGCTGGAGCCCGACGCTCTGGCGCAGCTGCCGGACCACGGGTATCTGTCGACCTGCCATCTAGTACCTCACCCTCGGGTCGACGAGGGCGGCGATGATGTCGACCACGAAGTTCGTCAGCGCGACGACGACAGCGATGAGCGCGACGATGCCCTGCACGGCGACGAAGTCGCGCGCTTTCAGGTACTCCGCGAGCTGGAAGCCCAGCCCCCGCCACTCGAACGTCGTCTCGGTGAGCACGGCCCCCACCAGCAGGAGCGCGACCTGCAGGCCGATCACCGTGATGACGGGGATGAGCGCCGGGCGCCAGGCGTGGGACGTCACCAGGCGCCGCTCGCCGACGCCGCGCGAACGGGCGGCGTCGACGTACTCGCGCCCGAGCGTGCCGATCATGTTGGTCCGCACGAGCCGCAGGAACACGCCGGCCGTGAGCAGGCCGAGCGCAAGCGAGGGCAGGGCCGCGTGCTGCAGCACGTCGCCCACGACCTCGGGCTTCCCGGTCCGGATCGCGTCGATCAGCATGAAGCCCGAGTCGGCGCCGGCCTTGCGCATCTCGATCTCGCCGTTCGTGGACACGCGCCCGGCGACGGGGAGCCACCCGAGCCCGACGGAGAAGACCAGCTTGAGCAGCAGGCCCGCGAAGAACACGGGGGTGGCGTAGGCGAAGATCGCGAGCACGCGCAGCACGGCGTCGGACGACCGGTCGCGGTAGTACGCGGCCAGCATGCCGAGCGGGATGCCGAGCAGCAGCGCGACGATCACCGCGTACGTGGCGAGCTCGAGCGTCGCCGCGCCATACGTCGTCAGCACCTCGGTCACCGGCCGGTGGTCCGAGAGCGTCGTGCCGAAGTCGCCGCGTGCGATCCCCGCCAGGTACTCGCCGTACTGCACGAGGATCGGCCGGTCATAGCCGGCCGCGTGGATGCGCTCGGCGAGCTGGTCCTTGGTGAGACGGCCGCCGAGGGCGGCCGTGATGGGGTCACCGGTGGCGCGCATGAACACGAACACCGTGGTGACCAGGATGAAGACCGTCGGGATGATCAGCAGGAAGCGCACCAGGACATACCGTCCGAGTGCGCCCCCTGCCTTGGAGCTGCGGGCCACGAGGAGGACGTCAGCCCTTCGCGAGCGCGCCGTAGCGGAACTTGAACGACGCGTCGAGCGTCTTGTCGGCGCCCGTCACCCCGGTCCGGACGACGGCGGTCTGCGCACCCTGCAGGTACGGGACCGTCGAGAGGTCCTTGGCGACGGCGTCCTGGATCTGGCCGATCAGCTCGGCACGCTTGGCCGGGTCCGTCTCCACGCCCTGCTTGTGGATCAGGTCGTCCACCGCGGGGTTGCTGTAGTGGTTGGCCAGGAAGTTCTCCGTGAGGAAGAACGGCGTGAGGTAGTTGTCGGCGTCGGAGTAGTCCGGGAACCAGCCCAGCTGGTAGGCCGGGTAGACGTCCGAGGTGCGGTCCTTGCTGTACTGCACCCACTCCGTGGTCTGCAGGTTGACCTTGAACAGCCCGTCGGCCTCGAGCTGGTCCTTGATCAGCGCGTACTCGTCGCCCGAGGACGGGCCGTAGTGGTCGTTCGAGTACTGCAGGTTCAGCGCGATCGGCGTGGTCACGCCGGCGTCGGACAGCACCTTCGCGGCCTTCGCCGCGTCCGGGCCGCCCTTGCCGTCGCCGTACAGGCCCTTGAGGGCCTCGTTGGCACCGGTCAGGCCCTCGGGCACGTAGGAGTAGAGCGGCGTGTACGTGCCCTTGTAGACCTGGTCGGAGATGGCCTGGCGGTCGATGAGGTCCGCGACGGCCTCGCGCACGGCCAGGGCCTTGGCCGGGTCCGCCTCCGGCGTCTTGGCGCCGAACGGCTGGGTGTCGAAGTTGAACGTGACGTAGCGGATCTCGCCGCCCGGGCCGTGGACGACCTTGACGTCCTTGTTGGTCGCCAGGTCGGCGACGTCCGTCGCCGAGAGCGAGCGATACGCCACGTCGATCGAGCCCTGCTCGATCTCGAGCTTGAGGTTCGAGGCGTCCGCGTAGTACTTGACGTTGACCTCGGGCGTCGCGGGCTTGCCGAGCAGACCCTGGTAGCCGTCGTACGCCTCGTAGCTGATGAGCTCGTTGACCGTGTAGCTCGTGATCTCGTACGGGCCGGCGAACGCCTTGCCGTCGACGATCGTCTGGTCGGGCGTCACGGCGTCGGGCGAGAAGACCTCCTCGTCGACGATCGGGCCGGCCGGCGAGGACAGCACCTGCGCGAACGTCTGGTCGTTGCCCGACTTGAGGTGGAAGACGACGGTCGTGTCGTCGACGGCGTCCGTCGACTTGAGGTTCCACAGCAGCGACGAGGGGCCGTCGGCGGCCTTGATCTTCACCTGGCGGTCGAACGTGAACTTCACGTCGGACGCCGTCAGGTCGTGGCCGTTGGCCCACTTCAGGCCCGGCTTGAGCTTGACCGTGTACTCGGTGGGCGAGGTGAACTTGGCCGACTCGGCGATGTCGGGCTGGACGTCGGGGCTGCCGTACGGCGTGTTGAGCAGGAAGGGAAACACCTGGTTCATCACGGCGAACGAGCCGTTGTCGTACGACCCGGCCGGGTCGAGCGACGTGATCTTGTCGGTGGTGCCGATGGTGATCGACCCGCCGCCGCCGCCGCTCTCGCTCGCAGTGTTGCCGTTGCCGCCGCCGCACGCCGCCAGGACCAGCGTGATCGCGGTCGCGCTGGCGGCGGCGGTCAGCAGCCGCCCCCGGGAGGCTCGGATGGAGCTCATGGTGGTTCCCCTCTCAAAAGCCGGCGGTGTGCCCGCGTGTGGGGTTTCTAGCACAGTGGCTCCCGTCACGATCATCCATCGTCATATTCGTGATGACACCGTGACAGTCCACCTCACACGCCAAGGCCACGTCGCGGTCAGGACCCCGACCTAGACTGCGGTCCATGCCCGAGACGGTTCCACCCAGCACGGCCGCGAGCCCCTCGGGCCCGCAGACGGCCGCGCTGCGGGCCGTGCTCTTCGACGACACGACGCCCGACGTCGACCTCGTCCGCATCGTCGACACCCCCGAGCGACGCGTCCGCCACCCCTCCGACGTCCTGGGGATGATCGCCTCCGCGCTGGGGATCGCCCTGGTGCTGGTGCTCTCCGTCGTCGCGCACGGCACGACCGAGGGCGTCACGCAGGACGTACGCGGGTTCGCGACGCTCCTGGCGCAGATCCTGATCGTGCCGGTCAACGTGCTCGAGGGCCTGGTCACGATCGTCCTGCCCGTCGCGGTGCTGGTCGAGCTCGGCGTGCGCCGGCTGGGCCGCCAGGTGGTCGAGTCGATCGCCGCGGCCGCGCTCGGCATGGTGCTGGGCGTCGTCACGCTCCTGCTCGTGCGGCACTTCGGGACCCCCGACTTCGTGCGCGGCCTGTCGGTGTTCTACGAAGGCCGGTGGCGGCTGACCATCCCCGCCTACGTGTCGGCGGTGACGGCGCTGCTCACCGTCGCGGGCCCGCGCACCCGACGTCGGACGGTGCGGTGGTCGTGGAACGTGCTGGTCATCGCACTGCTCGTCGTGCTCATCACCGGACGGATCTCCCTGCCGGGCGTGCTGCTGTCGCTGCTGCTGGGCCGCCTCGCGGGGCAGGCCGTCCAGTACCTGTCGGGCGTCCGGTCCGAGCGCGCGTACGGCCCGGCCCTGGTCCAGGCGGTGCGGCGCGCGGGCTTCCACCCGACGGCGCTGGTCCGGGTCCGCGACCTCGGCGCCGCCTCCGGTGTCGACGACCTCGCGCGCATCGAGGATGTCGTCGCCGTCACGCGCTCCTCCGACCCCGCCGCCGTCGCGCTCGCGCGAGCAGGAGCGGGCGACAACCGCGTCTACGCGATGCTCAACGACGACGGCGCGCGCTACGACGTCGTCGTGCTCGACGGCGACCGGCAGGTCGTCGGCCTGGTGACCCGGCTCTGGCGGGCGCTGCGCATGCGCGGGTTCGAGGGCCGTGCGGCGATCTCGCTCAAGGCCGTCGCCGAGCGCAACGCCCTCCTCTCCTACGCGGCGGCCGGTGCCGGCGTCCGCACGCCGCGTCTGCTGGGCATCGGCATGGCCGAGGACTCCGCGGCGCTCGTGCTCGAGCACGCCCGCCGTGCCGTCTCGCTGCGCGACCTGCCCGACTCCGAGCTCGAGGGCGAGCGCGGCGACGCCGTGCTCGCCGAGGCGTGGGAGCAGCTGCGACGTGCGCACGCCGCCGGGCTCACGCACCGCCAGATCACGGCCGACGTCCTGCTCGTCCACCGGGACGACGACGACTCGCCGCACGTGTGGGTCGCCGGGTGGGAGCAGGGCGAGATCGCGTCCTCCACGCTGTCGCGCCGCCTCGACCTCACTCAGCTCCTCGCGCTGCTCGCGCTGCGCGTGGGCGCGAGGAGAGCCGTCGCGTCGGCCGTGCGCGCGCTGCCCGACGCGGACATGAGCGCCATCGGCCCGCTGCTGCAGACCATCGCGCTGCCCACCGAGACCCGCATCGAGGTGCGGCGCGCGAAGGGGCTCATGGACGAGCTGCGCACCGCGCTCGTGGAGCGGCTGCCCGAGGCGAACGTGCAGCCCACGCGACTGACCCGGTTCGGCGCCCGCACGGTTCTGACGCTCGCCCTGACCATCGTCGCCGTCGCCGTCGTCGTCACCACCATCAACTTCGAGCAGATCCGCGACGCCGTCCTGGTGGCCAACCCGTGGTGGGTCGGGGCCTCGTTCGCGTTCGCGGGCATCACCTGGATCGGTGCGGCGCTGA
Organism: Xylanimonas sp. McL0601; assembly: GCF_049852175.1. Classification (GTDB taxonomy): domain Bacteria; phylum Actinomycetota; class Actinomycetes; order Actinomycetales; family Cellulomonadaceae; genus Xylanimonas. The sequence goes on along the minus strand of NZ_CP187527.1, from coordinate 435,936 downwards.
CGCTCGTGGCGTTCTCCCCCGGCCGCCTCTCGATCGTGCGGGCCACGCTCGCACAGATGGCCGGATCGTTCGTCGCCCTCGCGACGCCCGCCGGCATCGGGCCGGCCGCCCTCAACCTGCGGTTCCTCAGCCGCAAGGGCGTGTCGACGCCGATGGCGGTCGCGACCGTGGCGCTGGTCCAGGTCACGCAGTTCGTGGTCACGGTGCTGCTCCTGGTCGTGCTGTCCCTCACCACCGGGTCGGGCAGCCTCGTCGAGCTCCCGTCCACGGCGATCCTCATCGCCGTCGCGATCACCGCCGGCGTCGTCGTCGCGCTGCTGCTCGTGCCCGCGATCCGGCGCCTGGCGTGGGAGAAGGCCCGGCCGACGCTCGAGCAGGTGTGGCCGCGCCTGTCGCAGATGCTCGGCCGGCCCACCCGGCTCGCGCTCGGCCTGGGCGGCAACGTCATCATGACCATGGGCTACGTGCTCGCGTTCGACGCCTCGCTGCATGCCTTCGGGCAGTCGCTGCCCATCGTCGACGTCGCCGTGATCTACCTCGTGGGCAACACGCTCGGCGCCCTCATCCCGACCCCCGGCGGCGTCGGCGGCGTCGAGGGCGCGCTCATCGCCGGCCTCACCGCCGCAGGCGTCGCCCCCGGGATCGCGTTCTCGGTGACGATCCTGTACCGCGTGGTGTCGTACTGGGCCCGCGTGCCGATCGGCTGGGTCGCGATGCGCTACCTGGAGTCGAAGAACGACCTGTGACGCCTCACCCCCGCCGCGGCGGCGGCGCAAGAAGAAGACCCGCGGGGTAGAGAGCTCTCTACCCCGCGGGTCTTCTTCTACCTGACGGCAGGTCGGCGAATCACTCGCCGGCGACGGCCTTCTTCAGGACGGAACCCGCCGAGACCTTCACGCCGAAGCCGGCGGGGATCTGGATCTCCTCACCCGTGCGCGGGTTGCGGCCGGTGCGGGCGGCACGCTCGACGCGCTCGACCGCGAGGAGGCCCGTGATCTTCACGGCCTCGCCCTTGCTGAGCGACTCGACCAGCACCTCCTGGAACGCGTTGAGGGCGTCCTCGGCCTGAGCCTTGGTGAGCTCAGACTTGGCGGCGATCGCCGAGACGAGCTCGGACTTGTTGAGCGACATGCGATTCCCTTCTCCAGTTCACGCCGTGCGGCGGTTGCCTGCAGGCGTCACGTTCGAGCCTTCCGCGGCCTCTCGGCCGGGTGGCTGGGAACAGATTAGGGAACAGGGCCGGAAATCCGCGACTTCTCGCCGTTGTGTCTGGCTGGTGGTGCCGCATCACCTTGCGGCGCGTGTCGCCGTCTCGCCGCGCGAGCCGGGACGTCCCGGGTCACGATGGGCCAAGCCCAGGGCCTGCCGGGCCGAGCCGACGCGTGGAGGTGCACCCTGCGACGACCGCGATCGCGGGCCGCCCGCACCGCCGCCGCACTCGCGACGACGGTGCTCGCCGTCGTCGCCACGGCCGGGCGTGGGCCCGACGAGGCAGGCGTCGCAGCGGCGGCGCCATCGGTGTCGGAGCACTCTGCGAGCGCCGTCGGGCGCGACGTCGGCCCCGGGGACGGCGGTGGGCTGTCCCGCGCGGACGTCGCGTGGGCGCGGGCGCTGACCGGCGAGGCGGAGGCGTACGCGCGGGCTCGTGCGATGGCGGCCGCGCCCTCGGCGTCGCCGTCTGCGGGGGCTCCCCCGGCGCCGACGCCGTCCCCGACGCCGACACCTGGTCCCTCTTCGACGCCGTCGCCCCGGCCGTCGCCGACACCGAAGCCTGCCCCGCCTCGGTCTGCGCCGACTCCGGCTCCCGCACCGGCCCAGTCGCCGGCGCCCGCGCCGGCCCCGGCACCTGCGCCCCCGGCGCCGGCACCGGCTGCGCCCGCAGCTGCGGCCGACTACCGCGCGGCCGCGGAGGCGTTCCTCAAGACGCTGCCCGGCGGCGCCTCGGCCACCATCGAGTGGGGTGACCCGCAGGGGCACCTCGGCGGGGTGTGGATCCCCGGGTCGAGCACCATCATCCTCAACGCCGGCCGCCTCGACGGGCGCCTCGACCAGACCGAGGACGTGCTGCGGCACGAGATCGCGCACGTGCACCAGAACCGCGCGATGGCCGCTGCCGGGATGTCGCTCGCGGCGTACGAGGCGCGGCTGGACGCGCTCTTCGGCGGCGAGGGCATCGAGCGCTCCGCGGACGCCGTCGCGCTGCTGCTGGGCGCCCACTCGGTCCGGTACCGGAGCTCGTTCACGGCCGAGCAGTACGACGCGGCCCGGGCGATCCTGGAGAACCGCGTCCCCTGACCGACCCCCTGCTCTTCGACGTCGTCAGGGAGGGTTGTGACGGCGTCAGAGACGCGACGGGGCGGCGCGCGTCAGGACGTCAGGACTGGCCGGGCGGGCCGTACACGCGGGAGCCGCGCCGGCGGGTCCACGCCACCGTGGCGGCCACCGACGCCAGGACGGCGGCAGCGAAGACGATCCAGAGGCCCGAGGGGACATCGCCCGACTGTGCCGGGGTGTCCGCAGAGATCGGCACGGCCGACGGCTGGTGAATCGGCTGTGCCGTGTCAGCGCCAGTCGCGGCAGCCGACGGCGTCGGCGACGCGGCCTCGGTCGGCGACGGGCTCGGCTCGGGCGCGGCGAGGGTGAACGTGAACGTGCCCTCGACCGGGTGGCCGTCCGCCGAGACGACCCGCCAGGCCACCTGGTAGGTGTCGTTCGGGAACTGCGGCGGGGCAGGGACGCTGACGACCTTGCCGGCGACCTGGCCGGGCTGGGAGAAGTCCCCTCCCGTGCCATGCGGGGTGATCACGACCTGCGCCCCGGTGTCCAGCACCTCGTCGCTGAACGTCAGCGTGATGGCGGTCGGCACCGCGGCCACGGTCGAGCCGTCCGCGGGGTCGGAGGAGACGAGCCGGTCATGGGCGCTCGCCGGCGCGGCGACGCCGAGCAAGGCCAGACCCGCGGCGAGCACGGTGAGCAGCGAGATGCGGCGGGAGGTGGCGCCCACCCGCGAGCGCAGGGACGACATGCTGGCACCCTACGACCGGCCCGCGGCCCGGCGGACCGGTCGCGGGGACCGATGGTGTGAGATTGGCCCGGTCGCCGACGGGCATCGGCGGCTCGCTGCTCAGGTTCGCGACCGGGGCCGGGCGGCGCCAGGACGGCGACGACCTGCGGCGTCGGGCAGACTCGGGGCATGTCCATCAGCGAGTTCTGGTCCGTCTACTCCCACGGGTTCGCCCGTGTCGCGGCAGTGACGGTCCCTGTGCGCGTCGCCGACCCGGCGGCCAACGCAGCCCACGTCGTCGAGCAGGCCCGCGCGTGCCACGACGAAGGCGTGGCCGTCGCCGTCTTCCCGGAGCTGTGCCTGTCCGGGTACGCGATCGACGACCTGTTCCTGCAGGACCCGCTGCTCGAGGCGGTGCAGGACGCCCTGGCCGACGTCGTCGACGCCTCCGCCGAGCTGCGGCCCGTGCTCATCGTGGGCGCGCCGCTCGAGGCGGGCGGGCGGGTGCTCAACTGTGCCGTCGTCGTGCAGGGCGGGCGGATCCTCGGCGTCGCGCCGAAGTCGTACGTGCCCACGTATCGCGAGCTCTACGAGCGGCGCTGGTTCGCGCCTGGTGACGATCGGCGCGGCGCGACCCTGCGCCTGCTCGGCGAGGACGTGCCGTTCGGCCCGGACCTGATCTTCGAGGCGTCGGACGTCGCCGGGCTGCGGCTGCACGTCGAGGTGTGCGAGGACATGTGGGTGCCGGTGCCGCCGTCGGCGGAGGCCGCGCTGGCGGGGGCGACGGTGCTCGCGAACCTGTCGGGCTCGCCGATCACGGTGGCGCGGGCCGAGGACCGGCGGCTGCTGGTGCGCTCCGCCTCCGCACGGTGCCTCGCCGCGTACGTCTACGCGGCGGCCGGTCAGGGCGAGTCCTCGACCGACCTGTCCTGGGACGGGCAGACGATGGTCTACGAGTGCGGCGACCTGCTCGGCGAGACCGAGCGCTTCCCGGACGGGCCGCGGCGCACCGTCGTCGACGTCGACCTGGACCGGCTGCGGCAGGAGCGGCTGCGGCAGGGGACCTTCGACGACAACCGGCGCACGCTGGCCGCCCGGACCGCGGAGTTCCGCACGGTCCGGTTCGAGCTGCGGCCGCCGGCGGGCGACGTCGGGCTCAGGCGGAAGGTCGACCGCTTTCCGTTCGTCCCGGACGACCCCGAGCGGCTCGCGCTCGACTGCTACGAGGCCTACAACATCCAGGTCTCGGGGCTCGAGCAGCGGCTGACGTCGATCGGGACGCCCAAGGTCGTCATCGGCGTCTCGGGCGGCCTCGACTCGACGCACGCGCTCATCGTCGCGGCCAAGGCGATGGACCGGCTGGGGCGGCCGCGGTCGGACATCCTCGCCTACACGCTGCCCGGGTTCGCGACCGGGACGGAGACGAAGGACCGCGCGTGGCGCCTCGGGCGCTCCCTCGGGGTGAGCTTCGAGGAGATCGACATCCGGCCCGCGGCCACGCAGATGCTCACCGACCTGGGCCACCCGTACGGGCGCGGCGAGAAGGTGTACGACGTCACGTTCGAGAACGTCCAGGCCGGACTGCGCACCGACTACCTGTTCCGGCTGGCCAACCACCTCGGCGGCATCGTGCTGGGCACGGGCGACCTGTCGGAGCTGGCTCTGGGCTGGGCGACGTACGGCGTGGGCGACCAGATGTCGCACTACGTCATCAACTCCGGGGTGCCGAAGACGCTGATCCAGCACCTCATCCGGTGGGTGATCGCGTCTTCGCAGTTCAGCGACGAGACCAACATGGTGCTCGACGAGATCCTCGACCAGGAGATCTCCCCCGAGCTCGTCCCCGCGGGCGACGACGGCGTGCTGCAGTCGACGCAGGCGAAGATCGGGCCGTACGAGCTGCAGGACTTCACCCTGTTCTGGACGCTGCGGCACGGGCTGCGGCCGTCGAAGATCGCGTTCCTCCAGTGGCACGCGTGGCACTCCGCCGCGCTCGGCGAGTGGCCGCCCGGCTTCCCGCACGACGAGCGGTCGGAGTACGACCTCGCGACCATCCGGAGCTGGATGTCGCTGTTCTTCCGGCGCTTCTTCGCGAACCAGTTCAAGCGGTCGGCGATCCCGAACGGCCCGAAGGTCGCGGCGGGCGGCACGCTGTCGCCGCGCGGCGACTGGCGGATGCCCTCGGACGCGTCGGCGGCGGCGTGGCTGGCGGACCTGGAGAGGGTGCCGGAGGCCTGAGACCTCGAGTTCGAGCATCCGTCGGTTGTTCGAGCGCTCGGGTGCTCGAACACCCGACGAATGCTCGAACCTGTTGACTTTCCTCTCCGGAAAGTAGCATCCTTACTTTCCAAAGGGGAAAGTGAGGGGCACAACGATGAGGGGAACCGACATGAGCATCTCTCCCGAGGAAGCCCGCGCCGCGCTCGCCGCTGCCGACGCCGGGCACCGCGCCGTCGTCGACGAGGTCGGCGCGCCCGCCTGGTACTGGTGGGGCCTCGGCGTCGCCTGGGTCGGCTTCGGCGTCATCGCCGACCTCGACATCTTCTGGCTCACCATCGTGACCACGCTGGTCTTCGGTGCCGCGCACTCGCAGGCGTTCGTGTGGGTGGCGGGCGGCCGGCATCGCACGGGCCTCGTGAGCGTCCGTCGCTCGGTCGCCGGGGGCCGCACCATGCTGCACGTCTGGCTGATGCTCCTCGCGATGGTCGTAGTCGGGGTGGTGTTCGCCCTGCTCGTCGCGTACGACGGCGCCGCGCACCCGGCGATCATCGGGTCGGTGCTGCCGGCGGCGATCGTGGTCGCGGCCGGGCCGAGGCTGGTCCGCTGGTCGGCGCTGCGCGAGGCCGGGGCGCGGGCATGAGCGCGCTGCCCGCGGACGACGGACCCGAGGTCACGGCCGGCCCCGGCCGCCGGGCCGACGCCGTCGAGCCGCGGTTCGACGAGCTGATCCACCCCAGCACCCGCCTGCAGCTCGTGGCGGCGCTCGCTGCGGCGGACTGGGCCGAGTTCGCATTCCTGCGCGACCGGTTCGGGCTGTCGGACTCGGCGCTGTCCAAGCAGCTCAGCGCCCTGGAAGAGGCGGGCTACGTCACGACGGACCGCGTGCTCGACGGCGGCCGACGCCGCGTCCGCGCCCGGCTGACCGCTCAGGGCCGGCGGGCGTTCACGGCCCACATGGCGGCCCTGCGGGAGCTGGTTGCACCCCTCTGACCTGCGGTTTTCGAGCCTTTGCGCGGTGTTCGAGCGCTCGAGCGCTCGATGACCCGACGAATGCTCGAACGGGCCGAGGTGCCTCAGCCCCGGTACGCGCGCACGTGGGTGCGCAGCAGCGCGCGGACCGTCTCCTGCTCCGGCGCCGACAGCGCGCGCTTCGGGAACCAGATCAGTCCGGTGCCGACGCGGACGTAGAACGTGTCCGCCGTCTCGACGGCTCGACTGATCGCAACCCACCGAATCAGCAGGGTGCCCGACGGGCTTCTCTGCGCGACACCCTCGGCGTCGACCCGGACGGTGACCTGCTCCCGCCTGAGCGGCGAGCGCCAGGCGAGCGCGGCCGCCCACCACGGGTACAGGATCATCAACACCCCGAAGACGGCGACCGGCACCCCCATCTCGGCGGTGGAGCGGCCGTCCGCCGCCCGGACGAACAGCGCCGCGAAGACGCCGAAGGCCGTGAACGCCCAGCCGAGCACGGCGGCCACTCGCCCGCTGGCCAGTCGCCGATAGGCGTCGCGAAACTCCGCCCGGCTGGGCCACCACGTGGTCTCGACGGCGGTGGCGGGGGTCTCGATCATGCGCGGACCCTAGCGCCTTGCCACGCCCCTCACGGACCTGTCAGGCGCACAGGGTCCCCGGGGCCTCCGTGGACCTGACAGGTCGGGGCGGTGGCGTGAAGCGCGGCGTGGCACCCCGGAGCCACGTTGCGCGGCACACCAGGAGGACGCGGGCTACAGCGTCCACGGCTAGCGTCGGGAACATGGTGCCTCCGACCGGCGGGCCGCCCGGCCTGCGCCGGGGGCGGCTCGCGTCCCCGCCTGGAGCCAGCGCGCCCGGAACCGGCACATCCGAAGCAGGTACGCGCGAGCCTGGCACTGCCGATGTCCAACGGCACGAGCCCGGCACCGCAGCGCTCCGCGCGGCCCACGGACCGCCCTTGGCCGGCCCCCCGTCCGGCGCCGCCGCCTTCCACGTCGGCCGCCTCACCCAGCTGCGCCCTCGGCTGTGGATCGCCTTCTTCGTCGCGCTGGTCAGCGTCGTCGGCACGTTCGGTGCGCAGCACGCGCAGCCCGTCGCCCGCCCGGTCGACGCCGGGGCGATCGTGCTCGAGCTCGTGACGCCCGCCGCGCTGGTGCTGCTGCTGCCGAGGTGGCCCCGGGCGGCGGTGCTCGTGAGCGTGGCCGCGACGGGCGTCTACGTCGCGAGCGGCTACCCGTGGGGCCCGGTCCTCGGCGCCGCCGTGCTCCTGCTCGCGCTGGTCCTGCTCACCGGGCCGGCACGGCAGGCGCGGGTCGTAGCCTCCGGCGGCGCGGTGCTGCTCGTCGGCACCGTCGTCGCGGCGAGCACCGCGAGGCCCGACACGCCGTCCCTCGCCGGGTTCGTCGGTGCTGCCGCGTGGGTCGCCGTCGTGCTGCTCGTGGCGAACGGCCTGCGTGAACGCGCGGCCCGCCTCGCCGAGGCGCGCGCCGTCGCCGCGCGCAGCCTTGCGGAGCGCCAGACCACGGCCGTCGCCGCCGAGCGTCTGCGCATCGCCCGCGAGCTGCACGACGTCCTCGCCCACTCGCTGTCCGCCATCAGCGTCCAGGCCGGCGTCGGCCTCCACCTGATCGACCGCGACCCCGAGCAGGCGCGCCGCGCCCTGACGAACATCCGCACCACCAGCATCGACGCGCTCGACGAGGTGCGCGGCGTGCTCGGCATCCTCCGCGCCGGGTCCGACGACGCCGCGCCGCTCGCCCCGACGTGGACCGTCGCCGCGCTGCCGCGGCTGGTCACGCTCGCCGGGACGGAGCGGCTGACGGCCACGCTCGACGTCGATCCGCAGGCCGGCGACCTTCCCGACCAGCTCTCCGGCGTGGTCTACCGCGTGGTCCAGGAGGCGCTCACCAACGTGCGCCGGCACGCGCCCGACGCGACGCGTGTCGACGTCCGCGTGCGGGTGGCGGGCGAGGGCGCGGCGCGCGGCGTGACGGTCACGGTGGACGACGACGGCGCCGCGCCGCGCGCGGACCCAGACCCGGACCCGGACCCGGGCGACCTGTCAGGGCCAGGAGGCGCCCGGCCGCACCGTGGTCCTGACAAGCACGGTGGTCCTGACAAGTCAGCGGGCGCCGAGCCTCGACACGGGTACGGCCTCCTCGGTATGCGCGAGCGCGTCGAGGGGGCGGGCGGCACCCTCGACGCGGGACCCACCGCCGCCGGCTGGCGTGTGCACGCCCGCGCCCCCTGGCCTGCGCCGGCGCCCGCGCCTGCGCCCACGCCCGCCTCCGCGCCCGCGCCCGCCTCCGCGCCCGCACCTGGGTCGGAACCGGAACCCACGTCCGCGCCCGCCCCCGCCCCCGCCGCAGGCCCCCCGCCCACCCCGGAGGAGCACGCGTGATCACCGTCCTGCTCGCCGACGACCAGGCGCTCGTCCGCGGCGGCTTCCGCGCGCTGCTCGACGCGGAGAACGACGTGCGCGTCGTCGCCGAAGCCGCGACCGGCGACGACGCGGTGCGGCTCGCGCTCGAGCACCTGCCCGACGTCGTGCTCATGGACATCCGCATGCCCGGCCTGGACGGGCTCGAGGCGACGCGCCGCATCGCGAGGAACCCGCGCGCCGGCGGCGTGCACGTCGTCGTCGTGACGACGTTCGAGCTCGACGAGTACGTGGCGGAGGCGATCCGGAGCGGGGCGTCGGGCTTTCTCGTGAAGGACACCGAGCCCGCCGACCTGATCCGCGCGGTGCGCGTCGCGGCAGGGGGCGACGCGCTGCTCTCCCCGACGGTGACGCGGCGGCTGCTCGAGCGCGTTGCGACGGCGACCCGCCCCGTCGCCGAGCCGGCCGCCCTGGCGGAGCTCACGCCCCGCGAGCGCGAGGTCCTGGTCGAGGTCGCCCGCGGCCTCTCCAACGAGGAGATCGCGGGGGCGCTCTACCTCAGCGAGTCCACGGTCAAGACGCACGTCTCCCGGGTCCTGACCAAGCTGGACGCTCGCGACCGCGCCCAGCTGGTGGTGCTCGCCTACGAGGCGGGCCTGGTCCGCCCGGGCTGGTCCGCGTGACGGTGGCACCGCTGGGGTACTGAGCTCGGTACCGCAGGCCGACGACGGCGGCGCGCGCGGTCGGCAGGCTGGTCACTGCGGCCGGAGGTCGGTCGCGAGACCGGCGATCCCGGCCTGCACCCGAGGAGGTCCCTCATGCTCCCGACCCTCGCCGGCACCGTCGTCTCCCACCCTGTCTTCGCCTACGGCGGCGGCTTCGGCTGGTGGTTCGTGTTCCCGCTGCTGTGGTTCGCGCTGATCCTCACCGCGATCATCCTGTTCGCCCGCGCCCGCCGTCGGGCGTGGGCCGACGGCGCCCCCTGGGCCCGCAGCACGAGCCCGGACCCGGTCGCGATCCTGGGCGAGCGCTACGCCCGCGGCGAGATCGACGAGGCGGAGTACCGCACCCGCCTGGCGGTGCTCCGTCCGACCCAGCCGGGCGCCTGACGCCCCGCGTAACCCCCGTTGCGGGTCAGCTGCCCGTGAGGAACGCGTGCATCAGGGGGCCGCTCGTCGTCGAGCCCCGGTCGCCGACCTCGACGAAGACCGCCACCGCCAGGTCGCCTGCGATCGCGATCATCCAGGTGTGCTGCTGCGACCCGTCCGCGCCGAACTGGGCGGTGCCCGTCTTGGCGCCGACGATGCCGGGCACGTCCTGCAGCAGCGTCGCGCTGCCGTTCTCGACGACGCCGCCCATGAGGGCGCGCAGCGTCGCGGCCTCGTCGGCGGTGAGCTTGGACGCCGGAACGTCCTTGGCCGCGGGGGCGGTGGCCGGCCGCACCAGCACCGGGTCGACTCGCTTGCCGGCCGCGACGCTCGCGGCGACGCGCGCCATCGTGAAGGGCGACGCCTCGACGCGGTCCTGACCGATCAGCGTCGCGGCGTGCTGTGCGGGCGTCGCGTCGCTGGGCAGCGTGCCGTAGAACGCCGGCGCGCCCAGGGGCGTCTGGACGCCGAGGCCCAGGTCGGCGGCCGCGGCGACCAGGTCGTCCTGCGCGACGACGTCGTGCTGGCTGATCATCGCGGTGTTGCACGAGTGCGCGATCGCCGTGCGCAGCGGGATGTCCCCCAGCGAGCCCGCCGGGTACTCCGGGACGTTCTGGAACTGCCGCCCGTTGACGGTGATCGTCGGCGTGCACGGGATCTTGCTGTCCGGGGTGACGCCCTTGCGGCCCAGCGCCAGCGCGTCCACGACCTTGAACGTCGACCCGGGGGCGTACTTGCCCAGCAGGGCGGTGTCGAGGCCGTTGCTGCCCGGGCCCGACGCCGCCGCGAGCACCTCGCCCGTCGAGGGCCGGATCGCGACGATCGCGCTCCCGGGCTCGACGCCCGACAGGATCTGCTCGGCGCGCTCCTGGAGACCGACGTCGAACGTCGTCTGCAGCGGCGTCCCGTTGACGGCCTCCTTCGTGAACAGCTCGCGCGGCTCGCCCGAGCCGGCATCGGGCTTCGCCGCCGTGACGACGACGCCGGGCGACCCCGCCAGCTGCTCGTCGTACTGCTTCTGCAGCCCCGAGAGCCCGGTGGTGTCGCCCTTCTTCACGCGGCCCTTCGACTGCTCGATGATCTCGGCGGTCGCGTCTCCGGCGCGGCCGAGGATCGGCCGCGCGAACGTCGGCGTCGGCGCCAGGGCCGCCTTGCCTGCGATCACCCCGACGCCCGGGATGAGGCGCGCGCCCTCGACGTCGACGTCGGACCCCTCGGCCCGGACCGTCACGAGCTCGACGAACGCCTTGGGCCCGGTGGCGAGCACGCGCTGGGCGTACGCGTCGGGGTCGACGACGACGCCCCCGTCCGCGACGAGCGCGGCGAGCGCCCGCGCCGACGACTCCCACTCCGTCGACGCGACGTGCGTCTTGTCGATGCCCACCCGCCACACGTCGCGCGTGGTGACGAGCGGCTCGCCCGTGCCGTCGAGGATGTCCGCCCGCTGCGGCTGGACCGTCTTCACGGTGACCCGTTCCCCGAGCCCCAGGTCGGGCACGAGGATCGACGGCGTCCAGGCGGTCGACCACTTCCCGGGCGCGTCGGAGCCCTTCGGCGGGTCGGTGAAGGTCAGCTCCGCCCGTGTCAGGTAGGTCCAGTCGGCGCCGGCGCCCAGGTCCCAGGACCACGTGAGCGTCGCCGTGGCGCGGCGGCCGGCGTCGTCGCCGTCCTCGACCGTGGCGACCTTGGCGAGCGAGACGTCGGGCTTCTCGGCGGCGGTCGCGGTCAGCAGCGGTTCGAGGATCTCGGTGAGCTGGGTCTGCGGGTCTCCGGAAGTTTCCTGCGTCAGCGTGACGCCGGCGAGCGAGCCCGCCTGGATCGCGCCGACCAGGGCCTTGGCCGTCGTGCCGGGGTCGGGGACGTCCGTCCCGGTGCACGCGGCGAGCGGCAGCGAGAGGGCGGCGGTGAGCAGCAGCGCGACGATGCGCCGGGGCGAGGTGGTGCGGGGCTGGTTACGCACCCGAGGCAGGCTAGCGGAACGGCGCGGCGCCGGGTTGCAACCCGGCGCCGCGCCGTCAGGGGCGCTCGGCAGCGCGTGCGCCCGTCCGTGGGGAGCTCGTCAGTGCGAGGGCACCGCCTTGACGACCGGCTCCCACTCGTCGCGCACGAGGGGCGCCGTGTCCTCGTCGACGCGTCCCGCCCAGCCGCGTACCTCGACGATCGTCTCGTCCAGCAGCGTCCGCAGCCGGGCGTCGACGTCGGGCACGAACGCCTCGCTGATGCCCTGGACCGCCGTCGAGACGACGGACGGCGCGGCGTCGCGCACGAACCGCTTGGGCTTCACGTGCGTGCCGGCGCAGAACTTCTGCGCCCACTCGGCCGTGCGCGGCACGGACGCGAGCGCGTCCGCACTGGCAGGCTCGAGCGTGCCCTCGGGCCGGTCCTCGAGCATGTCGAGCATGCGCTCGGAGCCGATGATCGCGACGGCGAGGGTCTGCTGCCGGTCGGCCGGTGCGATCGCGAGGGCCGTGCGGGCGGCGCGCAGCGCGATCCGCACGTCCCAGCGCGGGTCGTCGCTCGTCAGGCCGATGACCGACGGGATGAGGGGCGCGAGCTGGGGCCGCGCCTCGTCGGACGTCAGGTCGTTGACCGCGCGCGCAAGCATCGCGACCAGCGGGTGCGTGCACTGCGGGTGGTCGCTCCATCGCTCGCCGGCGAGGAACGAGGCGAGCTCCATGAAGCACGCACCCTTCTTCGGGTTGCGGTGCTTCCCCCGCCCCAGCATCGGAAGAGCGTCGAACGACGACGTCAAGCTCTGGGTTCCAACCACCGTTCCACCCCCGCGTCGGGTTCCGGATTCAGGGCCTTGCGTGCCCGGAGGATCTTGGTCCGAACACCGGGCTGGCTTCCAGTGTGCGCGCGGTGTGACGAACATCGCAACGAGAGGGGCTCCTTCACCCGGTCCAGCCATGCCGCTGACCATCAAGTGAGATATGTCGTCCCGCCTTGTCGGACCCTGGTGGCACCATCGAGGGGTGCGCCGCTCCACGACAGTGCCGTTGATCGCCCGCGAGGCCGAGGTCGCGACGTTCCGCCGCGCGCTGGCGGCAGCCGCAGGCGGCCGCCCGGGCGTGCTCCTTGTCGGCGGGGACGCCGGCGTGGGCAAGACCCGCCTGGTCACGCACCTGGCCCAGCTCGCGGAGCGGACGGGCGCGCGCGTCGTCGTCACGCACTGCGTCGACCTGGGTGAGGTCGGCATCCCGTACCTGCCGTTCTCCGAGGCGCTGACCCTGCTGCGCGAGGCCGGCGGGCCGGTGGACACCGCGATCCGCGAGCGCCCCGCCCTGTCCCGCCTGCTCGACCCGGGCTCGACGGCGTCCGCGGGCGGGGACGACGTCGCCGAGCGCCTACAGCTGTTCGACGGCATCGCCTGCTGCCTCGCCGCGTCCGGCGCCCCGGGAGCCCCCCTCGTCCTGGTGCTCGAGGACCTCCACTGGGCGGAGCCGTCGACACGGGACGTGCTGCGGTTCCTCGTCACGCGGCTGCGCGCCGAGAACCTGCTCGTCGTCGGGACCTACCGCGCCGACGACCTCGACCGCCGCCACCCGCTGCGGCCCCTGCTGGCCGAGCTGTACCGGTCCTCCGCCGTCGAGCGCGTGGACGTGGAACCGTTCACCGCCGACGAGCTGCGGGCGTTCACCACCGCGCTCGCCGACTCCCCGCTGCCCGACGCCGAGTTCGAGCAGGTGCTGGGCCGGTCCGAGGGCAACGCGTTCTTCGCCGAGGAGCTGCTGCGGTCGGACACGCCGTCCGCCGGCCTGCCCTGGTCGCTGTCCGACGTGCTGCACGCGCGGATGCAGCGGCTCGAGCCCGCCGTGCAGGAGGTCACGCGCGTCGCGTCCGTCGCCGGCCGGACGGTGCGCGAGGACCTCCTGCGGGCCGCGGCCGCGCGCACCCGCGCCCTCGCCGACCCGGCGGTGCTCGACGCCGCCCTGCGCGACGCCGTCGCGCTGCAGGTGCTCGAGGTCGAGGGCGAGCACCTCGCGTTCCGGCACGCCCTGCTGGCCGAAGCCCTGTACCTGGACCTGCTGCCGGGCGAGCAGGCCTCGCTCCACCGCGCCTACCTCGCCGCGCTCACCGACGACCCGAGCCTCGGCAAGCCCGCCCAGCGCGCGCACCACGCGCTGCACGGGCACGACCTCCCGACGGCGCTCGCAGCGTCGCACGAGGCGGCCGACCGGGCCGCGCAGCTCCTGGCCCCGGACGAGGAGCTGCGGCACCGCGAGCAGGTGCTGTCCCTGTGGGAGTCCGTGCCCGATGCCGAGGCCCTGGTCGGCGTGGACCGGGTGGCCGTGGTGCTCGACGCGTCCGACGCCGCGTCCCGGGCGGGGCTCTTCCCGCGCGCCGAGCAGCTCGCACGGCGGGCCGTCGACGCGCTCGCGGCCGACCCGCACCGGCAGGCGATGGCGCGAGACATGCTCGCGGGGCACCTGCTCGACCTCGAGAACATCGACGGCGCCCTCGAGCAGGTGGAGCTCGCCGTCGCGCAGCTCACCGCCGAGCGCGACGGCCCCACCGCGGCCCTGGCCTGGGCGAGGGCGCGTCATGCGCGCGCGCTCATCAACCTCGACCGCGACGCCGAGGCCGCAGAAGCCGCGACGTCCGCCGTCGAGGTGGCGCGCGCCGCGAACGCACCCGGGGCCGAGGCCGACGCGCTCACGACGCTCGCGGTCCTCGAGGTCGACGACCCGGCCCACGCCGCCGACCTGCTCGTCACGGCCCGGCGCCGGGCGGCCGAGGCGGGCGAGCTGCTGGTGGAGCTGCGCACCACCCACAACCTCACGACGACGTACTACTACGCGGGTGACCTCGACACCGCCGCCGCCGTGGTCGCCGAGGGCGTGCACCGCGCCGAGTCGACCGGACTGGGCTGGAGCGCCGCGGGCATCCAGCTGCACCTGCTCAGCGAGCTGATCACCTACGTCAGGGGGGACCTCGCCGCCCGTCCGACGCCGCCCGGCACGCCGGCACAGGCCGTACCGTTCCTGACGTCGGTGCAGCAGTACGCCGCGGTCGCACGCGGCGATGAGTCGGCCATCGCGCGCAGCGAGGCCCTGCGCGGCGTATGGGAGCGCGACGGCCAGATCGCGCTGTACGCGGGCGGCACCGAGGTCGACGCCCTGACCTGGGCGGGCCGGCACGCCGAGGCGGTCGCGGTCGCCGTCGAGCTCGCCGAGTTCCTCGGCAAGGTGTGGTCCGAGTACTTCCTCGGCCGCATCTGGATCAGCGCGCTCGCCGTCGCCGCGCTCGCCGACGCCGCCGAGCTCGCCACGCCCGGGGCGAGCCTCCAGGAGGTCGCCGCCACCCGTGCCGAGCTCCTCGCCGCCGGCGACACGCTCGCCGAGGTCGCGCACACCACCGCCGTCCGCGGCCGCCCGCGCGGCGGCCAGCTCGGCCCCGAGGGCCGCGCGTGGCTGCTGCGGGTCGACGCCGAGCACGCGCGCCTGCGCGCCGCGGCGTCCGGGACGCCGGCCGACCCCGCCCTGTGGGAGGCAGCGCTGCGCGAGCTCTCCTACGGGTACCGCTACGAGACCGCCCGCATCCGCTGGCGGTGGGCCCAGGCGCTCCACGCCGCGGGCGACGCCACCGCGGCGGCCGCCGAGAGCGCGACGGCGCTCGCCGAGGCCGAGGCCATGGGTGCGGCGCCGCTCGCGGGGGCGCTGCGGGAGTGGGCGCGCCGCGCCCGCGTGCCGCTGCCGGGCGGGGCCCGCCGCCTTCCCGAGGCCGCGTCCCTCACCGACCGCGAGGAGGAGGTCCTCACGCTCGTCGCCGAGGGGCTCTCCAACCGGCAGATCGGCGAGCGGCTCTACATCAGCACCAAGACCGTCAGCGTCCACGTGTCCAACGTGCTGGCCAAGCTCGGCGTCTCCGGCCGGGCCGAGGCCGTCGACGTCGCCCACCGGCGCGGGCTCCTCCAGGTGTGAGGCAGCCGCAGCCGGTTGGCGCGCGATGATCGCCGACAGTGGATCGGCACGCTGAGTTGCCTCATCCTGGGGCGATGGCTCCGGACGCGCAGGTTGCTCAGCAACCCCGCCTCGGCCTCATGCACGCCGATGACGAGTTCGACCGCATCGCCCGCCTCGTCCGCCGCCAGCTCGACGTCGCGATCGCGACCGTGGCCCTGCTCGCCCCCGACGGCATCGTGCTCCCGGGCGCGCTCGGCATGCCCGAGCCCTACCAGACCAGCCGCCGCGTCGCGCTCGACGAGTCCATCACCCGCAAGGTCATCGAGTCCGGCGCCCCGATCGTGCTCGAGGACGTCACCGCCGACCCCCGTGCCGCCGGCGTCTGCGCGCTGTTCGGCGCCGGGAACGGCTCCGTGGTCGCCCTTCCCGTGCACTCCGGCGAGGAACGCCCCGTCGGCGCCCTCGTCGCCATCGACGTCGCCCCGCGCGTCTGGACCACGGCCGACCTCGCCACGCTCGCCGACCTCGCGGCGTCCTGCAGCGGCGAGATCCGGCTGCGCACCGAGCGCGAGCGCGCCCGGCAGGCCGAGCGGACCGCGCGCCGGGAACAGCGGCGCTCACAGCTGCTGCTCGGCATGTCGGAGGCGTTCGCCGGTGCGACGACGGCCGTGCAGGTCGAGCAGGCGATCCGCGGCATCGTGGCCCGGGGCATGGGGGCGTCGGCGAGCTACCTCGCGCTCGTGGACCCCGACCGGCGCGGCGTCACGTTCGTGACCGCGGGTCCCGACCGCGCACCCACCGGCCGTCAGGCCCGCTCGCCGCGACGCGCCCGGATCGAGGACGCGCTGCCGGTGTGCGAGGTCGCCCGCACCGGCAAGCCGCAGTTCTTCTCCGGCGGCCCCGAGATGGTCGCGCTGTACCCCCGGCTCGCCGGCCTCCTCGACGACGACGGGGCGTGCTCGCTCCTTCCGGTGCACGCCGAGGGCCGGGTGGTCGCCGTCGTGTGCACGCGATGGGCGGAGCAGCGCGCGCACGACCCGGACACCGAGTCGCTCGCGACGACGCTCGCCCCGTACGTCGCGCACGCGCTCGACCGCATCGCCCTCCTCGAGGCCCGCCGCCAGGTCTCGACGACGCTGCAGGCGGCGCTGCTCACCGCGCCGCCCGCGGTCGCGAACCTCGACATCGCCACGACCTACGAGCCCGCGACCCGCACGGACCAGGTGGGTGGTGACTGGTACGACGTCGTCGCCGTCGACGACGACACGACCCTCCTGATGATCGGCGACGTCACCGGGCACGACATGCAGGCGGCGGCGCAGATGGGCCAGCTGCGCTCCATGCTGCGCGCCCTCGCGTGGAGCCACGACGAGACGCCCTCGATCCTGCTGACCCTGCTCGACCGCGCGAACCACCAGCTCGGCCCGCGTGCCGGGGCGACCGCCGTCGTCGTGCGCCTGGAGCGGCTGCCCATGGTGGGCGAGCACGGGCACAAGCCCGGGACATACGCCGTGACCTGGTCGAACGCGGGGCACCCACCACCCCTCGTGCTGCGTCAGAACGGCTCGGTCGAGGTGCTGGACCCGCGGTCGGACCTGCTGCTCGGCGTGCTGCCCGGCAGCGAGCGGGCCGACCACGCCACGATGCTCCTGCCCGGCGAGACCCTGCTGCTGTACACCGACGGGCTGGTCGAGCGCCGCGGGGAGCTGCTCGCCGACCGCATCGCGCTGCTCGCCGAGACGTTCGGGCGCACGGCCGCCGCAGCGACGTCGACCCTGCCGGCCGCGCTCGTGCGCGCGCTCGTGGCCGCACCGCAGGGCGACGACGTCGCCGTGCTCGCCGTGCGGGCACGCGAGGCCGCACCGACGCCCACCCTGGCCGCCGGGCTGCCGGACGCGACGACCTCGGACGGCACGGACGCCGCGCCCACCGCACTGGTGCGGGCCGAACGCCGGCTCGCCGACTCGCTCGCCGACCTGGGGCCTGCGCGCCGCTGGATCGACGACATCCTCGAGACCTCGGGCGTCGCGCAGCGCGAGCGGCGCACCGCGATGCTGCTGTCGAGCGAGCTGCTCACCAACGCGCTCGAGCACGGCGGCGGCCCCGTGACGGCGACCGTCGAGATCGAGGTCGCGACGTCGCGCGTCCGGGTCGGCGTGCGGGACGCGTCCACCGAGCGGCCGCAGATGCGCAACCCCGAACCACACGAGCTGTCCGGGCGCGGCGTGCAGTTCCTCGACCGGCTCTCGGCGCGGTGGGGCGTGGTGGACCACGACGGCACGGAGGTCGTGGGACGGCACGGGCAGGACGTCGCGGGCAAGACGGTCTGGTTCGAGCTGCGACCCTCCTGACCTGGGCGTCCAGGCTCGCCCGGGACCCATGTCGGAGCCCCGGCGTACCGTGTGACCCATGACACAGGTGGCCGACGAAGTCCTGGGAGCCGAGCTTGATGCCTACCGGTCAGAGCTGACCGGGTACTGCTACCGACTGCTCGGCGGAGCGTCGGACGCGGACGACGCGGTGCAGGAGACGATGCTGCGCGCCTGGCGCGCGTACGACCGGTTCGAAGGCCGCTCGTCGCTGCGCTCCTGGCTGTACCGGATCGCGACCAACGTGTGCTTCGACCACCTGGGGTCTGCCGCGCACCGGCGAGAGCGCCCGATGGGGCTCGGGGCCGCGCAGGCGCCCGAGGCGGACAACTTCGGGGAGACCCTCCCCGAGGAGCGCTGGGTCGAGCCCGTGCCCGACGACGCCGTGCTGCCGCGCGAGGGCGACCCCGCGCGGGTCGCGGTCGGGCACGAGTCGATCCGGCTCGCGTTCGTCGCCGCCCTCCAGCACCTCCCGCCGCGGCAGCGGGCGGTGCTGGTGCTGCGCGAGGTGCTGCGCTGGTCGGCGGCCGAGACGGGCGACCTGCTGGACATGACGGTCGCCGCGGTGAACTCCGCGCTGCAAC
Source organism: Xylanimonas sp. McL0601 (assembly GCF_049852175.1). Classification (GTDB taxonomy): domain Bacteria; phylum Actinomycetota; class Actinomycetes; order Actinomycetales; family Cellulomonadaceae; genus Xylanimonas. The sequence continues at coordinate 417,350 of NZ_CP187527.1, read as the reverse complement.
GGGCGCGCGCCACCCTCGAGGAGAAGGCCCCGACGCCCGAGTCGACGGACCGCACGCCCGGCGAGGCCTGGCGCGACGCGATGCTCGAGCGGTACCTCGACGCGTTCGAGCGCTACGACATGGACGCCCTCGTCGGGCTGCTGCGCGAGGACGCGCTGCTCAACATGCCGCCCTACTCGATGTGGGTGCGGGGCCGCGAGAACGTCGTGGCGTGGATGCTCGGCCCGGGCGCGGAGTGCCGCGGGTCGCGGTGCTTGCCGGTGCGGGCCAACGGGTCGCCGTCGTTCGGGCAGTACCGGCCCGACCCCGAGCGCGGGGGCTACAACGCCTGGGGTCTGGTGGTCCTTGAGGCCGACGACGATGGGAAGGTCACGGGGATCACCACGTTCCTCGACACGGCGACGTGGTTTCCCCGCTTCGGGCTGCCGCTACGGCTCGAGTGACCCATCACCTGTCGCAGTCGCACACGGCGTTGAACTCCACGACCTCCTCGCCGTCCTGTGCCCACGCCTCGGCCTCCGCGCGGGAGCGGAAGGACCGCCCGGCCAGGCGCCCGTTCGCGAGCAGCACACCCACGCGGATCTGCTCGCGCGGGTCGTCGCTCTCGCCGACCGCGGCCGTCGTCATGAACTCGAGGATCTCCGTCATGCCGCACCTCCTGCCAGCAGCTCGATGAGCCCGAGGCCGCCCGCCACGGCGAGCACCGTCACCACCAGCGTCCCGAGGGTGTTCGCCAGTGCCCGCCACAACTGACCGCCGCGAGCGAGCGTCACGCTTTCCACAGTAGCCGTCGAGAACGTCGTGAAGCCGCCGCAGATGCCGGTGGCGAGGAACAGCCGCCACGGCTCGAGGCCGCCGTCCGCGCCGACGGTGAGCACCAGGCCGGTGATCAGCCCGATCGTGAAAGATCCGAGCACGTTGACCGCGATGGTGCCGCGCGGCATGGCGGTGGTGCGTCGCGTCCGGATGGTGTCCGCGAGCCAGAAACGGGCGACCGCGCCCAGCCCACCACCCACCGCGACCAGCAGGAACGCGAGCGGGCCGCTCACCGGGCGGCTCCGCCGTCGTCGGGGTGCTCGGCCGCCCGCAGCAGGCGCCCGGTGCTCGACGGCGACACCCGCAGCGCCAGCTGGAAGCCCGCGAGGGCGGCCAGCGTGCCGGCCACGAGCGTCGCGACGACGTACCCGACCGCGACCGCCGCGACGCCGTCGTGCAGCAGCCGGTCGACCTCGAGCGCGAACGTCGAGTACGTGGTGAACCCGCCGAGCACGCCCGTGCCGAGCGTCAGGCGCACGCGCTGCTGGCGACGCGACTCGGGGCCGCGCCGTGCGAGCGCCTCGAGCAGGAACCCGAGCGCGAACGCGCCGACGACGTTGACGGTGAGCGTGGCCAGCGGCCAGCCTCCGGGCGCGGGTGTGGCGAGGGCGACGGCGTACCGGAGCACCGACCCCGTCGCGCCGCCGAAGGCGACCAGCCCGAGCAGCCGCGGATCGCGATGGGCAGCGGGTCGGGGAGGCTTCACGCCCCCATGATGCCGTGCGACCCTGCTCCCGTGAGCCTCCTGCTGCTGGACACCGCGTCGCTCTACTTCCGGGCCTTCTACGGCGTTCCCGACTCGCTGCGGTCCCCGCGCGGCGAGCCCGTGAACGCGGTGCGCGGACTGCTCGACACGATCGCGTTCCTCGTCACCGAGCACCGGCCCGACCGGCTGGTCGCCTGCTGGGACGACGACTGGCGGCCGGCGTGGCGCGTCGCGGCGATCCCCTCCTACAAGGCGCACCGCGTCAAGGTGCTCGGCGGCGGCCCCGGGGGCACCGACGTCGAGGAGGTGCCCGAAGGCCTGGTGCCACAGGTGCCGGTGATCAGCGCAGTCCTCGCCGCCCTGGGGATCGCCCGTGTCGGGGCACCCGGCTACGAGGCCGACGACGTCATCGGCACCCTGGTGGCCCGCGAGCTCGCGCGAGGGGCCGATGCCGGGCCGGTGAGCATCATGACCGGCGACCGCGACCTGTTCCAGCTCGTCGACGACGACGCCGGCGTGCGCGTGCTCTACCCCGCGCGGGGGGTGCGTGACCCCGACGTCGTCGACCAGGCGCGGCTCGCCGAGAAGTACGGCGTGCCGACCGGGTCCGCGTACGCCGACATGGCGGTGCTGCGGGGCGACCCCTCCGACGGGCTCCCCGGCGTGCCGGGCATCGGCGAGAAGACGGCCGCCGGGCTGCTCGCGCGGTTCGGCACGCTCGCGGGGGTCCTCGCGGCGCGGGACTCCGGGTTCGGGCTCACGGCCACCCAGCAGCGGCGGCTGCGGGAGGCCGCGGGCTACCTCGAGGTCGCCCCGGCGGTGGTGCGTGTCGCCCGAGACGCCCCGCTGCCCCCGTTCGACGACGCGCTGCCGCGCGCTGCGGCGTCTCCCGAGGCACTGGCCGAGCTCACCGCCCGCTGGGGGCTGCGCTCGAGCGTGGACCGGGTGCTCAGCGCTCTGGCTCGCTGAACACGCAGAACTCGTTGCCCTCCGGGTCCGCCATCACGGTCCACCGGATCTCGTCGTCCCTGGGACGCAGGACGCGCGCGCCACGTGCGACCAGGTCGTCGAGCGTCACGCCCTCGGCGAGCGTGACGTCCCAGTGCACGCGGTTCTTGACCACCTTCGGCTCGGGCACCGGCACGAAGTCGATCGAGTCGAACGGGACCCCCGCCGCGCCGTCGAGCCACCACCAGTCGTGCTCGGTGTCGTGCCCGAGCTCGCCGCCGAACATGCCCTGCCACCAGCGCGCGGCCGCGCCCGGGTCGGCGCAGTCGACGACGACGTCCTTGAGGCGGTAGCCCGGCACGTCGTCGACCGTGAACACGCACAGCTCCCCACCCTCGGGGTCGGCGAGCACCGTCCAGACGAACTCGCCGGGCGCGCTGAGGCGCGGCCGGCCCGGGAAGTCGTCGAGCGAACCCGCCCGCACGTCGAGGTGCACGCGGTGCTTGACCGTCTTGAGCTCCGGGACGGCGTTCATCCACACGGTCTGCTCGGGCGCGTCTCCGGTCAGGACGGCGTTGCCGCCGTCGAGCACCTCCAGCTCCAGACCGAGCGTCCGCGACCAGAACGCTCCCAGCGCGGGCGCGTCGAACGCGTCCATGCACAGGTCCTTGAACCTGACGAGCGATCTCGTGACCATGACTTGACGGTAGACCGGCCGACGGCCGTCGACCGCCCAGTTTCGGGTTGCTCCGGGGTCTGTTCGACTGGCAGGTGACGCGCGCACGGCGCGGAGCCAAAGCCACACACCCTGGAGGAGACATGCCCGCACGTGGCGAGGTACCCGACGGCGCCCCGATCTGGTTCGACCTCGCGACCACCGACCTGGACAGGTCCGTCGCGTACTACACCGAGCTGTTCGGCTGGGAGCACCAGAGCTTCGGCCCGGAGTTCGGCAACTACGGCTCGTTCCTCAAGGACGGGCAGACCATCGCCGGCGTCGGCCCGGTCATGGAGAACCAGCCCCCGGCGTGGGGCGTCTATCTGCGCACGTCCGACGCCGACGCCACCGCGGAGAAGGTCAAGGCGGCCGGCGGAACCGTCGTCTTCGGGCCGGACAACATCCCGGGCCAGGGACGGTTCTTCAGCGCCGTCGACCCGGCCGGCGCGGCGGTCAGCTTCTGGCAGCCCGACGGCCACGACGGGTTCGCGCTCTGGGGCGAGCACGGCGCCCCGGTCTGGTTCGAGACGTGGAGCAGCGACTACGACAAGGCCGTCGCGTTCTACAAGGAGGCCGCGGGCTGGCCGGTGTCGACCATGAGCGACACCCCCGAGTTCCGCTACACGACCTACGGGGAGGGCCGCGACTCCGTCGCGGGCATCTACGACGCGACGAAGGAGCTGGCCGCGAACGGCGGCACGTCGGGCTGGGCGGTCTACCTGGGCGCCGACGACGTCGACGCGCTCGTGGCCAAGGCGCGCGACCTGGGCGGCCAGGCCCCGGGCGAGCCGCGCGACACCCCGTACGGCCGCATGATCGGCGTGGCGGACCCGAACGGCACGTGGTTCCAGCTCAGCTCGATCTAGCGTCCCGTCCCTCGCCGCGAGGGTGGAAACGCCGTCGGCTCGGGTGTTCGTGATCGCGCGTAACGAAGGAGCGTAGCGACTGAGTCGCCAGAGCGATCACGAACACCCGAGCCGACGGCAAAGGCGTCGACCCGAGCTCAGCCGGTGTTCTGCAGGCCCGCAGACACTCCGTTGACCGTGAGCAGGAGCAGGTGCTGCCAGCGCTCGCGGCGGGCCGCGGCGTCGGTCGACGGCTCCGAGGCGCCGTCCGTGCGGAGCGCGCGCAGCGCGCGGACCTGGAGCAGCGACAGGGCGTCGACGTACGGCGAGCGCAGCTGCACCGCGCGGCCGAGCACGCGGCGGCGGGCCAGCGGCCAAGCGTTGCCCGTGATCTTCAGGACCCACTCGCGCGTCAGCCGCAGCTCGTCGATCACGAGCTGGGCCAGGTCGTCGCGGTCGCCCAGGGCCAGGTACTTGTCGGCGATGCGCTCGTCGGTCTTGGCGATCGACATCTCGACGTTGTCGAGCAGCGTGTTGAACAGCGGCCACTCGCGGAACGCCGCCTGCAGCTCGTCGACGCCGTCGGGCCGCGACTGCGCGTAGTCACGCAGGGCGGTGCCGAGGCCGTACCAGCCGGCCAGGTTGATGCGCGCCTGCGACCACGAGAACACCCACGGGATCGCCCGCAGGTCGTCGAGCGAGTTGACCGACAGCCCGCGCTTCGCAGGCCGCGAGCCGATCGCCAGCAGGCCGATCTCCTCGAGCGGGGTCACCTGCGCGAACCATTGCGGGAACCCCTCGGCGCGCACGAGGCCGTGGAACCGCTCGCGCGAGCTGACGTCGAGCGCCGCGGCCATGTCGGCGAACCGGGCGGTCGCCTCGGCGTTGCGCTTCTCGACCGACGGCGCCGACGCGAGCAGCGTCGCGGCCGCGACCTGCTCGATGTGCCGGGTCGCGATGACGGGGTCGCCGTAGCGGGCCAGGATGACCTCGCCCTGCTCGGTGAGCTTGAAGCGCCCGGCGACCGAGTGCGGTGGCTGGGCCAGCACGGCGCGGTTGGCGGGGCCGCCGCCACGGCCGAGGGACCCACCGCGGCCGTGGAAGAGCGTGAGCTCGATGTCGTGGCGGTCCGCCCACTCGGCGATGCGCGACTGGGCGCTGTGCAGCGCGAGCGTCGCGGCCACCGGGCCGACGTCCTTCGACGAGTCCGAGTACCCGAGCATGACCTCGACCTTGCGGCCGTTGGCCGCGAGGCGGGCCTGCACCTGCGGCAGCTCGAGCATCGCCTCGAGGATCTCCACCGACCCCTCGAGGTCGGCGAAGGTCTCGAACAGCGGGATCGCGTCGATCACCGGCCGGTCGTCGGCGTCGGGGAACACGTGCTCGGCGAGCTGGTAGACCGCGGCCAGGTGCTCGGGCGCCTGCGTGAACGACACGATGTAGCGGCGCGCGGCGCGCTCGCCGTACCGGTTCTGGACGGCGGCTAGGGCGCGGAACGTGTCGAGGACCTCGCGGGTGCGGTCGCTCAGCTCCGGGCTGTTGGCGCCCTTCTCGGCGATCTCGGCGAGCGCGGCCTCGTGCACCTGCGAGTGCTGGCGCACCTCGAGCTCGGCCAGGTGGAACCCGAAGGTGTTGACCTGCCAGATGAGCTTCTGCAGGCTCCCGTAGGCGAGGCGGCGGGCCCCGGCCCGCACCAGCGACTCCTGCACGACGGCGAGGTCCGCCTCGAGCTTGTCGGCCGACGGGTAGGCGAGGTCGGCGTCGCGGCGTCGCGTCGCGGCGATGCGCTCGGCGATGACGAGCAGCACCGCACGGTGCGGCTCGCCCGGCGACTCCTCCTCCGCTGCGGCCGCGGCCTCCGCGGAGAGCTGGCGCAGGCGGTTCCACAGCGCGAGCAGGGCGTCCGACGGCGGGGTGTCCCCCGCGGCGACCGTCAGCTTGCGCGCCGTGATGAACGCTTCCGTCTCGAGCGCCGCGAGCGCGTGCTCGGACGCGAGGGCGGCCGCCTGACGGGTGACGTCGGCCGTGACGTTCGGGTTGCCGTCGCGGTCGCCGCCGATCCAGGTGCCGAGCCGCACGAACGGCCGGACCACCGGCGTCGAGCGGCCGGCGTCGTCGCCCAGCAGCCAGTCGTCGAGGCGGCGGTAGACCTCGGGGAACGTCTGGAAGAGCGTCGCGTCGAACACGCCGACGGCCGACTTGACCTCGTCGATCACGGTCGGCTTGGAGGCGCGCAGGGGCTGCGTGCGCCACAGCACGTCGATCTCGGCGAGCAGGCGCCGGTTGATCTCCGCGAGCGCCGTGCCGCGCGGGTGCAGCGTGTCGCGCTCGGCCAGCAGGTCGGAGATGCGGCGGATCGACCGGGAGACGGCGCGGCGCCGGGCCTCGGTGGGGTGGGCGGTGAGGACCGGGCGGAACTCGATCTCCTGCAGGCGCCGCAGCGCCTCGTCGCGGCCGACCTCCTCCGCGAGCTGCATGAAGGCCTGCGGGATCGACTCCTCGATCACTGCCTTGCGGGCGTCCTCCTGCTCGCGCTGACGCAGGACGCGCACCCGGTGGTACTCCTCGGCGAGGTTCGCCAGGTGGAAGTAGCAGGTGAACGCGCGGGCGACGTGGTCGGCGCGGTCCAGGGAGAACGAGTCCACGAGCTCGGCCGCGGTGGCCAGCGCGTCGGCGTCGTCCCCGAAGGCGCGGATGGTCAGCTCGCGCAGGTGCTCGACGTCGTCGAGCAGCTCCTGACCGCCTGCCTCCTTGAGGATGGTGCCGAGCAGGCCGCCCAGGAGACGGATGTCGTCACGCAGGAGGTCGGGCATCTCGTAGCGAGCGACGACGCGCTCGGTGGCTTGAGGGTTGATCTCGCTCACGGCCACGAGAGTATGCCGTTCGGTCCGGATCGCGGGCATCACGTCCGCTCGTTGGTCCGCCTGCGGGTCGGCGCCGTGACGCCGGGCGTCGCTCAAGCGGTCGCACGACGTCGATCCCGAGCCGCGCCGGGGTGTAGACAATGCGCATGAGCTTCCCGAACCACGCCACCTCCGGTCGCGTCGTCGTCACCGGCTCGAGCGGGCGCCTCGGCCCCGCCGTCGTGCAGCATCTTGCCGAGCACGGGTGGGACGTCGTCGCCGTCGACCGCACGCCCCCGCGCGAGCCGCAGCCGGCCAAGTTCGTCCGCGCCGACCTCACCGACCTCGGTCAGGTCGTCGAGCTGCTGACCGGGTTCGACGAGTCCGCGCCGGCCACCGCCGTCGTGCACCTGGCCGCGATCCCCGCGCCGGGTCTGGTCCCCGACGCCGCGACCTTCGCCAACAACGTGCCGGCCACGTACAACGTGTTCCGCGCCGCGCGCATCGCGGGGATCCGCAACGTCGTCTGGGCGTCGAGCGAGACGGTGCTGGGCCTGCCGTTCGACGTGCCGCCGCCGTACGCACCCGTCGACGAGGAGTACACCGCGACGCCGTGGACCACCTACTCGCTCGGCAAGGCCGTCGAGGAGGAGATGGCGCGGCACCTGACCCGCTGGGACCCCGAGCTCAAGCTGGTCGGGCTGCGGTTCTCCAACGTGATGCTGCCCGAGGACTATGCGATGTTCCCCGGCTGGCAGGACGACGCGACCAAGCGCCGCTGGAACATGTGGGGCTACATCGACGCGCGCGACGGCGCCCAGGCCGTGCGCCTGGCGCTCGAGGCGGACCTCACGGGCTGGGAGGCGTTCATCGTCGCCAACGCGGACACGGTGATGGAGCGCGACTCGGCCGACCTGCTGGCCGAGCAGTTCCCGGACGTGCCGCTCAAGCGCGCGGTGACCGGCAGGGAGACCCTGCTGAGCATCGACAAGGCCCGCCGCCTGCTGGGCTACGCCCCGCAGTTCGCGTGGCAGGACCAGCTCGGCTGACCATCAGAGCCTTGCTGATGCCAGCGCTGAGTCCTGGCCCGCGACCGTGATCTCGATCCGGTCGAGCGCCTCGAGCGGCAGCGCCGACGACGCGCCCAGGCCCTCGGCCTCCGGGTCCGCCGTGGTCCAGGTCGCTGCGACGCTGCGGCCGCCCGCGCGGTCCACGAGCACCAGCTGATAGGTCACCGCCGTCGGGTTGTAGGTGCTGACCGACGGCGACTCGCCGTCGGCGAGCACGTACCGGCAGCTCCACTCGAACCGGGTGCCCCACGCCGTCGGGGTCGCGACGAGGTGTGCGTGCATGCCGGAGTCACCGGGCGGCAGCAGCTCGACGGTCCGGGCGCCGGCCACCGTGGTGGGGCTCGACGTGGTGGGGCTCGACGTGGTGGGGCTCGCCGTGGCGGACGCCGTCGGCGGGGTGGCGACGCCCGAGCCGCCGTCCGGCCCGAGCGCACCCCCCAGCACCCCGCCGGCGACGCCGGCGACCACCGCGACACCGGCCGCTGCCGCGACCAGCCCGTTGCGGCGCCGCGCCCGGGCGCGCCGCGTCGCCGCGGCGACCCCCGCGAGGGGGACGACGTCGGCGAGCCGGGCGACCTCCGAGATGCCGGTGTCACCCTCGGGCTGCGCGGTGCTCCACTCCCCGCTCCACGGACCGCCGGTGTCCGTGCGGGCGGCCTCGGCGCCGGTCCCCTCGGCGTCCGTCGCGCTCCACCCCGACGCCTCCACCTCTTCGAGGCTCAGCGTGCTCAGCAGCCCGGGCAGCCCCGCGAGCTCGGCAACCGCCCTGCGGCACGCGTCGCAGGTCGCGAGGTGCGCCTCGAACTCGCGTCGCTCGGTCGGGCTGAGCGAACCCAGCACGTAGGCGCCGTCCCAGTCGGTGAACGGGTCAGTCCTCGTCATGGCGTGACCCCCTTTTCCTGCAGGGCGAGCCGGAGCGCTCGCATCGCGTAGTGCATGCGGGACTTGACCGTCCCGGGCGGGATCTCGAGCTCGTCGGCGAGCTCCGCGACCGACCGTCCGCCGTAGTACGCGCCGACGACGACGGCGCGGTGCTCGGGCGTCAGCCCGGCCAGCGCGTCGGCCACGAGCCACGCGTCGAGCACGGCTTGCGTGCGGTCGGGCTCGGGCCGCTCGGGCACGACGTCGGTGGTGCGCTCGTGGGCGTGGCGTGCGCTGCGCCGCTGGTCGACGACGAGGTTCCGCGCCACGGTGAACAGCCACGCGCGCACCGACCCTTCGGAACGCTCGAGCACCTCGGGGTGCCGCCAGGCGCGCAGCAGGGTCTCCTGCACCACGTCCCGGGTCTGCTCCTCGTCCGACGTCAGGTGCCGCACGTACCGGTGCAGCGCCGCACCGTGGGCGCCGTGGACGGCGGCGAGGAGCTCGTCGTCGCGGGGCACCGCTCAGCCCTCCGGCGCCAGGTGCAGCGAGAACTCCACGGCACCCGACTTCTCGACGGTCACGAACCCGAGCGACGGCGCCACGACGCCGTAGTCCGCGAACGTGAGGGGCACGCTGCCCACCACCTGGAGCGCGTCGGCGCCGGTCTGCGCGACCTCGGCGTGCACGGTCACCTGCTGGGTCACGCCGTGGATCGTGAGGTGCCCCGCGAGGTCGACGGTCGTGGCGCCGGCGGGCAGCGCGGTGGGCGCGGTGAGCTGGAAGGTCGCCGTCGGGAAGTCGCCGGTCCGGAGCGCGGAGCTGCGGAAGTACGCGTCGCGCGGTGGCTGGTCGGTGGCGATGGACGCCATGTCCACGGTCACCGTCCCGGCCGTCACGGCGCTGCCGGCGATCGTGACGTCGGCCTGGACCTTCTCGGTGCGGCCCGTCACGGTGGCGTGGTTGCCGCGGAGCACCTCGTCGACGCGGTAGCCGGCGTACGACCCGTTCTGCGCCGTCCACCTCCCGTCAAGGCCGGACGGGTCGGCGAGCGGTGTCGCGGTCGCGGTGTCGATCGCGGGCGCGGCCTCAGCGTTGCTGTTGGCCCAGTTGGCGTACAGGCCGGGCCCCCACACCGCGGCCGCTCCCGCCAGGACGACGACGGCGCCGACCACGCCGATCCCGACCTTCGCTCGCCTGCCCACGATCTCGTCCCTCCCGTGCGGAGCCGCCGTCCACGCGGAGCCGCTCTCCACGGCCTCCTGTGGACGACGACGAACAACCGGGCCCCGCGGTTCAAGTCTCACCCCCGGCGCACGGGAGTGAACCGACGCGCGCCGGTCCTCGTCGTCGTCGGAGAAAGGGAAGATCACGAGAGGGGACGGACCAATGCGACGGACAGCGCACCTCATCGTGGCCGGAGCGCTCATCGCGGCACTCGCCGGCTGCGCGAACAGCAGCACCGGCAGCCCTGGCGGCGGCAGCGCGTCGCCCGTGCCGTCGGGCACCACGCTCAGCGTCGGTGACACCAAGCTGGGCGACATCGTCGTCGACGGTCACGGGATGACCGTCTACTTCTACAAGCCTGACAAGCCCGGCTCCGGCAAGAGCTCGTGCACCGGCGCGTGCGCGTCCCAGTGGCCGGCCGTCCACTCGGACAGCAACCAGCCGAAGGTCCAGGGCGTCACCGGCGCGGTCGGCACCATCACCGGGACCGACGGCAAGCTCCAGGTCACCGTCGACAAGCGCCCCGTCTACACCTTCGTCGGCGACGGCTCCGCCGGCGACGTCAGCGGCCAGGGCTACGACGACATCTGGTGGGCGGTCGGCCCGGACGGCAGCGAGGTCACGACGATGTCGTCGTCGTCGGGAGGCGGTGGCTACTGATATGTAGGTGCGGTCTGTCAAGGGGCAGGGTGAGGCTCCCGCTCGAGGGTGGTGTCCGGGCGGGAGCCTCACCCTTGCTCCTCGCGGCCGTGGCCGCCCGGCGCAGGCGTGTCTTGGCGACGCGCGGTCAGACTGACATTCGCGGGTTGGTTACCGCATGACGGGGTGTTCGACGGGAGCTGGCCACAGGTCTGAGTTCGAGCGTCGCCCGGCAGGGTTGCTCACAGTAGCCGTCGTGGGTCGCTCCTCGCGCTGCTCGCCGGGGGGCGCGGTGGGCGGGGGCAAGTCTGGGTTGTCAGGTGGGGTCGAGGGTGGCCAGGGACCAGCACCAGCCGGCGAGCTCGCGGGCGATGGCGGTCGTGGCGACGGTGTGCTTCTTCTTCTGGGCGCTCATGACGGTCCAGCGGTAGTGCAGGCGCTGGTTGCCTTCGTGAGCGCGGGCGCGCACGGGTGCGGGCGCGAGGTCCCAGCGGGCCTGGAGGGTGGCGCCGACCCGGTAGAGCGGCTTGTGGTGCCAGGCGGCCTCGATGAGCAGGCGGCGGGCGTGCGGGTTGCCTGCCTTGGTGATCCCGGCCTGGCGGCGTGAGCTGCCGGAGGAGTGCTCGGAGGGGGTCAGGCCGAGGAACGCGCCGATGGATGATCCGGTGAACCGGGTCCAGTCGCCGATCTCGACGGCCAAGGCGAACGCGGTCAGGGTCGAGATCCCGCGCAGGCACGCCAGCCGGTGGGTGATGTCGGTGAACGGGGAGTCGGCGGCCATGAGGGCGATCTTCTCGTCGAGGCGGTCGCGGCGGGCCTCGGCGAACTGGACGGCTTCTAGGGCTGCGTCGAACGCTGCGGTGGTGGCGGGCAGGTCGAACCGGATCTGGCCCAGCCAGGCGTGGTGGACCCGGTTCCAGGTCGTGCCGCCGGTGTAGACGATGCCGTGGCGCAGCAAGAGCTTCCCGGTCCGGTGCCGGGCCGCCATCAGCTCGTGGCGGGTGTCCTCGCGAGCCCGGACCAGGTCGCGGGCGGCTTCCTCGATCAGGGTCGGGACGCGCACGGGGGCGAGGTCGTCACGGGTGAGCAGGCGGGCCAGCAGGACCGCGTCACGGTCGTCGGTCTTGACGTGCTCGCCCGGGGCGCGGGCGATCTTCGACGGTGCGGCCAGCACGCACCGGATCCCGGCGTCGTCGAATGCGCGGGCCAGGCCGAACCCGGTGGGTCCGGCCTCGTAGGCCGCGGCGACCGTGCCCGGCCCGGCGGCCGGATCCAGAGCGTCGATCCACGCGAGGATCCCGGCCGGGTCCGGGGCCAGGCGGCGGGTGTGCAGCTCACCGGTCGAGGTATCGATCGCGGCGGCCGAGACGGAACGAGCGTGGACGTCCAGACCGACGGCCCACCGCTCGCTAAAGTGGGTGATCACAGGGGCCTCCCGACACAATGTGGATAGGCCAGACAGGAACAGCCTGGTAACCCACGACCTTGTGCCGGGCAGGCCTCTGCTGACAACAGCCGCTGCCACCGACCGCGTCGACGCGGGCACACGCCGTCGGCGGGCGCGGTGGCGTCAAGGCCGGCCCGCAGGGCCGCCCCGCAGGGGCCGAAGGGCCTTAGACACCACCACGAACGACGACGACCATCACGCCGGCCCCCGCCGCGATCGAGCCGCGGGCCATCACCTCATACCGTCTGAGCTGACGGCTGGGGACGACGTCCCGCAGCGCGAAGGTCAGGGCCGGCGCTCGGACAGCGGCGGCTGCGAGCCGGCGTCGGGCGTCTGCGGCGTGCGGCGGCGCACCAGCAGGAGGAGGCCGACGACGATCGCCGCCGCGACCATGAGCGCGAGGATGATCACGACCGTCAGGACGACCACGACGAGAAGGGTGCCGTTCATCAGAGCGTCCCCAGCAGCACGAACGCCCCGACGATGAACAGGGCGGCGAGCCCGAAGGACGCGATGAACCACGACGGCGCAAACCCGAACATCCCCGGCTCTTCCTCGAAGAACACGTCCTGCGGAACCACTGCTGCCTCCCTCGGCACGGCCACGACAGGCCCGTCGCCGCAACGTAGCAGTGACCCGTCCCGGCCGCCAGGGACTGCCGCGGCCGGACCCCGCCCCTAGGGTGGCCACCATGACCAGCATCAGGATCGGCGCCCACGTCGACGGCGCCGACGCCGTCGCGCAGGCCAAGGCGATCGGCGCGCAGGTGGCCCAGGTCTTCCTCGGCGACCCGCAGTCGTGGAAGGTCACCGGCTCCGGCTACCCGGGCGGCGACGACGCGCTGCGGGCGGAGGCCGCGGAGGCCGGCATCGACCTGTACGTGCACGCCCCGTACGGCATCAACGTCGCGTCCACGAACAACCGGATCCGTATCCCGAGCCGCAAGCTGCTGCAGGCCACGCTCGACGGCGCCGCCGCGATCGGCGCGAAGGGCGTCGTCGTGCACGGCGGGCACGTGACCGCGAAGGACTCTCCCGACGTCGGGTTCGACAACTGGCGCAAGGCCGTCGACTCGCTCGACACCGACGTGCCGGTGCTCATCGAGAACACCGCGGGCGGCGAGTTCGCGATGGCGCGGCAGCTCGAGCGGCTCGAGCAGCTGTGGGAGGCCGTGATGAGCTCGGCCAACGCGAGCGTCGTCGGCGTCACCCTCGACACCTGCCATGCCTGGGCCGGCGGCATCGACCTCGCCACGGCGGTCGCGGACGTCCGCGCGATCACAGGCCGCATCGACCTGGTCCACGCGAACGACTCGCGCGACGTCGCGGGCTCGGGCGCGGACCGGCACGCCCACTTCGGCGAGGGCGAGATCCCGGCGGACCTGCTGCTGGGCGTGATCGCGGCGGCGGGAGCGCCGGTGGTCTGCGAGACCCACGGCGACATGGCCCCGGACATCGCCTGGCTGCGGGAGCGGCTGGCCTGACGAGGCGAGTTCGAGCATCCGTCGGTACGTTCGAGCGCTTGAGCGCTCGAACGCGCGCCGAATGCTCGAACTCGCCTCGTCAGCGGCCGCCCTTCTTCATCTCCACCATGATCTGCTCGGCGTCGAGCGCCGACAGGGTCCGCTCCAGCTGGTGCGAGTCGTAGGCGCCCGAGCTGCGCGCCTCCAGCAGCGCCGTCCGCTGCGCCTCGATGACCTGCAGCCGGAGCTGCCGGTACTGCTTGATGCGCGCGGCGGACTCCTGCACGTCCACGTCGTCGGCGGCCTGCCCCCGCACGACGTCGGCGCGCACGCGCAGGACGACGTCGGGATCGTAGGGAGTGCCGTCGGCACGGACGAGCGCGGCGTCGTCGAGCAGGACGCGGGCGGTGGACTCGACGACACGCCGCAGCGCCATGACCTCCTCGCGCGAGGCGCCGCCCTGCCCCGAGAGGCCGAGGCGCCGCACCACCCACGGCAGCGTTCCGCCCTGTACGAGCAGGGTCCCCGCAGCGACCCCGAACGCGACGAGCACCACGAACGACCGGTGGGGGAACCGCTCGGGCAGCGACTGGGCGGCCGCCACCGTGACGACGCCACGCATGCCGGCCCACACGAGCAGCCCACCCTCGCGCGGGCCAAGGGGCTTGGCGCTCAGGTAGTCGATGTCGGCGACGCGCCGCACCAGCCCCGTCTGCAGGCGCCGCATGCGGGCGACGGGCACCTCCCGACGGGCACCTCCCGGGCGGCCCGCGCCGGGCAGGACCAGCGGCCCGCCCGTGCCGCGCGACCCGCCGCCGTCGGCCGTCGTGTCCTCGGACGCACGCGGCCCGAGGGTCACGACGCCGTCCGGCTCGGCGTCCGCGAGCCGCGTCTCGATCCGCTCCTGCACACTGGCCAGCACGCCCCGCGTCGCCTGCGCGCGCCGCGCCCGGCGGGCGAGCGACCCCAGCAGCGGCGCGACGTACGCGGCGCGCACCACCAGCACGCCGGTGGCCGCGAGCGCCGCGACGCCCACCCCGAGCCAGAGCGAGCCGTGCTCGGCCCGCACGTTCTCGATCATCTTGGACAGCTCAAGGCCCATGAGCAGGAACACGCCGCCCTCGAGCAGCAGCTCGACGGTGCGCCAGTTGGAGTACTCGAACACGCGGTCCTGCGGGCCGAGGAAGCGGGCCGAGCCGTAGCCCGTGACGAGCCCCGCGGTGACGACGGCGACCAGGCCGGACGCCTGGACGCGCTCCGCGGGCAGGTACGCGGCGAACGGCACGACGAACGAGATCGCGGTGGAGAGCGTGGCGCTCCCGACCAGGCGCCGGACCCGGAGCGCCAGCATCCCGGCGATCCCGCCGCAGATCACGGCGCCTGCGACGGCCCACGCGAAGTCGGCGAGCACCTCGCCGAACGACACCGCCGCCGCCGTCGCGGCTACGGCGGAGCGCAGCAGCACCAGGGCCGAGGCGTCGTTGAGCAGCCCCTCGCCCTCGAGCACCGTCACGACGCGGGGCGGCGCCCCGAGCTTCTTGACGATCGACGTCGCGACGGCGTCGGTCGGCGACACGATGGCGCCGAGCGCGATGCCGCCCGCGAGGCCGAGCTCGGGCAGGATCGCGGAGAACAGGAACCCGAGCAGCACCGAGGTGACGACGACGAGCGCGACGGACAGGCCGCCGATGGTCGCGAGGTCGCGCCGGAAGTCCATGGTGGGCAGCGAGACCGCGGCTGAATAGAGCAGCGGCGGCAGCACGCCCGCGAGGATCACCTCGGGCGCGACCTCCACCGCCGGCACGGCGGGCAGAGCACTGATGCCGACGCCGAGCACGACGAGGATCAGCGGCGCCGAGACCCCGGTCCGCGGGGCCAGGGCGGTGACCGCGATGACGGCGACGGCAGCGAGCAACCCGACGAGCAGGGGATCCATGGGGCCATCCTCTGCGGTGACGGCCGACCTTGTCAGGCCCAGGGCGTGCCCGGGGGCGCCGTGCGCCTGACAACGCCGGTGACGGCCGCCCTTGTCAGGCCCAGGGCGTCCCCGGGGGCGCCGTGGCCCTGACGACGTTCAGACGTTCAGACGTGCAGGTCCCCCGGGCCCGTCAGCTCCGTCCAGGTCGCGGGCACCGCCGGGGCCGGGGGCAGGGCGGGGCCCGGGGGCACCGCCGACGGCGTGGCGTCGGCGCCCGGGCGCACGTCGGCCCCCGCGAGCTCCCCGAAGTCCATGCCGGACAGCGCGACGACGTCGGCCACCGGCACCTGGAACGTGCGGAACGGCCCGAGCGGGGGCGCGTCGTCCACCGCGAGCGCCCGCGCGGTCGCCTGCGCGAGCGCGGCGTCGTCGAGCAGCGGCGTCTGGTCGAGCACGAACGCGGCCGCTGCGAGGCCGACCGTCTGCGTGACGGGCCCGCCGCCGCTGGGCATCTGCCAGCGCGCGACCGCCCAGGCGGCGATCTTCCAGAACCGCCGCGGGATGCCGATGCCGCGGTAGATCGGGTCGTCGGCGGCGAGCACGGGGCCGGTGAGGACGACGACGCGCCGCTCGTGCGCCTGCGCATAAGTGAGCACATGGTCCTCGAGGCCGTTCCACAGCTCCTTGGACTGGTTGAACCTGCCGACCTGCGGCGCCGCGTTCGAGTAGACGAACGTCGCCTCGCCGGCATCTTTGGCCGCCTCGGGCGTGCCCCACATGGGGTCGCGCCGCCGCACCAGGTGCCCGCGGTCGAGGGTGTTGCGGCGGTAGAGCTCGGGGCCGGTCTGCTCGGAGTCGAGCGCGCGCGGGTCGAGCCGCCAGCCGCCCGTGCGGGGTAACGGCTGGAGCTGCGCGCCGTCGATCCCGACGGCGGTGGCGGCCGCGAGCCGTCGTACGGGGTCGAGGAGGACGGTGAAGTGGGGGTGCTCGAGCCGCCGCAGCATCCGGCCGTCGCGCGGACGTGGGAGGGGGACCTCGACGTCGAGGAACGCGGGGTCGTATCCAGTCACGGGCCCACCTCACCATGCACGGCGGCGGGCGGCGCGCCGGAGCCGGCGGCCTCCGCGGGTACCGCCGGTTCAGGCGACCCGCACCAGCTTCGACCCGTCCGAGCACAGCAGCCGCCCGACGACGGCGAGGCACAGGCCGTCGGGGGGCGTCACCTTCCCCGCCTGGTCCCCGTTGAGCTGCCAGACGACGGCCCCCGTGCGCAGGTTATAGGCGGTCCAGGTGGCGGGCAGGCTGTCGCCGACGTTGCCCGGCGTGACGAGCACTGCGACCTCGCCGTCGGTCCAGGCGCCGCGGGCGAACTCCCAGGCGCCGCCGCCGAGCCCGCCGGCCCGGTCGAGCTCCACGGTCCACCGGGTGGCACCCGTGCGCAGGTCGACGGCCACGAGCTCGCCGTAGCCGGAGAGCGCCCGGCGCACCAGGACCACGACGCCGGCGCCGCGAGCGATCGCGCCCTCGCTGACGGGCCTGTCGGCGACCCGCCACAGCTGCGTCCCGTCGGCGCCGACCCCGATGAGATGCGAGGTGTCGTGGGTGATCAGCACGCCGTCGTCGGACGCGCGTCGCGACGGGTCGCCGGTGAGGTCGATGCCGCCGGTGCCGTCGGTCGCCCACGGGTCGAGGACGCCGCCGGACAGCTGGGCGACCTCCCGGCCGGACGTGTCGACGACCTCCGTCGGCTGCGTCCACTGGCCGTACCATCCCCCGGTGCTGGGGTCGGCGACGACGCCGAGGCCGCCGTCGGCCAGCGACTGGACGACGACCTGCGCGTTCCGGGCCTCGCCGGTCCGGTGCTGAGCGACGATGTCACCCGTCGCGGTCAGCACGGCCTCGACGCCGCACAGCTGCATGTGCAGGCCGGCTTCCGTGACGACGGACGTGATCCCGCTCATGTCGAACACCGGCTTGCCGTCGTCGTTCCAGGTGGCGCACGTCCACCAGTCGTCGACCCGGTCAACCGGCCCGGCCTGCAACGTGGTCTCCCAGCGCCGGGCCCCGGTGGCGGCGTCCTCGGAGGTGACCTGCGCGTCCGGGGGCCTGAAGCTCTCGCTGAGCCGCCACCCGGTGCTCGCGTCCTCGATCATCCGGAGCCCGCCAGGCGCGGCGCCGGTCCAGTCGACGCGCAGCAGCGTGCCGTCCGGGCCGGGCAGCAGCCTCGTGCGGTCGTCGAGACCCTCGGGTGCCCGGCGGGTGGCCTGCCCCTGGGGGTCCACCACCACCACCTTCGCCTCGGCGCCGGTGCCCACGACGCACACGAGCCTCGACGTCGCGGTCAGCTCGAGCCTCGTCTGGGCCAGGTCGGTGAACCCCGTGCCGCACTGGGGCGCCTCGCCGTCGAGCGTCACCTGCCAGAGGTCGTCGCCCGAGTCGACGTCGAGCCCGTGCAGCACGGTCCTCACGCGACGCCCGTCCCGCGCCGCGAGGGCCGCCGACCCGTTGGTGATCTGCTCCTTGACGACGACGACGCCCCCGTCGAGCACCGCGAGCGGCCACGCCCCCATGCCGGGGTTGCCGGCCCCGAGGGTGCTGGACCACCACTCCCGGATCGGGTGGGAGAGGTCGATGACGCCGCCGGCCGCCGCGCGCAGGCGGTCGACCTGCGCCCGGTCCCGCAGGATGACGACCGTCCCCCCGCCCCCGACGGCGATCGCGAGCGCGACGGCTCCGGCCACGAGCTGGAGCGGAGTGCGGCCGTGGAGCCAGCCGAGGACCCGGCGCGTGGCGCGCGTGAGCAGGGAGGGTGCGATCGCCTCCGGGGGGAAGCCGTCGTCGTCAGAGGCCTCGGCGGGGCCGGCGCCCGCACGGACCGCGACCGCGCTCGCTGACCACGGCTCGTCGGCGTCGTCGTCCGGCACGAGCTCGAACGTCAGGCCAGCGGAGGCGTCGCGACGAGCCATCCTTCAGCCTATCCACGAGGCACCCGCGCGGGCGCGGCGAGCCAGCCGGACGCGGCCTGCGCCCCGGCGTCGGGACCGTGGTCCGGTACCAGCAGGCTGAGCGTGCCGTCGCGGTACGTGGCCGTCTCGCCGCTGTCGACGTCGCGCAGCTGCCTGAAGTTGGCGGTCGCGTACTCGACCACGCTGCCCTCGACGGCGAGCAGCTGCACCGACGTCCCGGCGCGCTCGACGGTCCAGGTGGCGCCCGTGCGGAGGTCGACGCCGACGAGCTGCACGGCGCCCTCGGCGTCGGCGACGTGCGCCGTCGGCCCGTCCGACGAGCGCACGCTCACGGCGAGCACCGTGGTGCGGCCGTCGGTGACGCCCGCGGCGACCCAACCTTGGGCAACCACCGGGAGGTCGCTCCGCCAGAGCACCTTGCCGCTCTTCTCCGACACCGCGGCGAGCGTCGTCTGATCGGCGGCCAGGGTGAGGTACACGCCGCCCGCACGCGCGACCACCCACGGCAGGTCGGCAGGAGCGCCGGTCCCATGGTCCATCACCCACCGCGGCGTTCCGTCGGGGCCCAGAGCGGCCAGGAAGCCGTCGTCGGTGCGGACGAGGGTGTCCTCCGACAGCCCGTCGGTCGCCGCGATCGACACCGGGTGCGCTGCGGAGACGAACTCCTGCCGGCCCTGCCCGTCGACCCACAACGAGCTCGCGCCACCGCCGTCGATCGCGAACCCCCCGTCGGGTTCCGTCTGACGGTAGGGCTGCCCGTCGCCGGGCGGCGCCGGCGGGAGGGAGACGCCGTCGGGCAGGTACGCGCCGTAGACGCCGCACCCCTCGACCTGGACGGCGGTCTGGCTGGCCTCGACCGCCACGTCGAGGAGCAGGTGGTAGCCGCCGTCGAGGTCGAAGCTCAGCCCGCAGCTCTGCACCTGCGTCACCGGCACGAACGGGATGCTGGCCGCCCAGCGCACGGCGCCCGTGGCGGCGTCGGTCACGGTCAGGTCGGCGCCTTGACCCGCCGTGAGGCCGTCGGGGAAGAGGGTGGTCAGGGCGTCCTCGCCGACGAGCTTCGGGATGTCCGGAGCCTCACCCGTGCGGCGCACTACGACCAGGCTGCCGTCGGGTCCGGGGGTGAGCTGCTGGTCGCGCGTGTCGCCGAGGTCGCGCTGGGCCGCCACCGCGCCTGCGGCGTCGAGCACCGTCACTCGGCGAGCCTCGCGCGGGCCCGCGAGGCACACGAGCTGCTTCGGCGTGGGCGCGCGCTCGCCGGGGAGGAGCTGCGGGCCGCAGACCAGGTCGCCGCCGAGCTCGTGCCGCCACGCCTCGCTCCCGTCCTCGACGCGCAGCCCGACGGCGTCGGCGCCGTCCTGCACCACGAGCGTCCCAGGCAGCCGGCCCATCAGGTCACCGGTGAGGGGCACCGTCCACGCGGCGGTGAGCGGCGCGGACAGGTCGCGGACACCGCCGGGCGACGCGAGCAGGGCGGTGACGCGGTCCCGTTCGGCCGCGGCGGCGCGGGTGCGGCCGACGGCGGTCGAGATCCCGACGGACGACCCGGCGACGACCGCGACCGCCACGCCGGCGGCGACCAGGCGCCGCGGGGGCTGCCGCGCGAGGAACGCGCGCACGGCCCGCCCGGCCCGCCGGACGATCCCGGGGCCGCGCGGGGCCCCGCCCCCGGGTGGGTCGAGGGCGACCTCGTCCTCGGAGTCGTCGTCCGGCACGAGGTCGAACGTGACACCCTCGTCGCGATGACTCACGGCGTGAGGCTACGGCCACGCCGCCTCCGGTGGAACCCCTGGCCGACCCGCTGTTGTAGGTGCAGTCTTTGGGGTATTGCCGTGCGCCAGAGCCCGCAAGACCGCAACCACAGCGGAGGTCGTCCGTGAGCTTCTCCGTCTGCGCCACCTGCGGTGTCGAGCACGACTCCCGGCCGGCGGTCTGCGCCATCTGCGCCGACGAGCGGCAG
Source organism: Xylanimonas sp. McL0601 (assembly GCF_049852175.1). Taxonomy (GTDB): domain Bacteria; phylum Actinomycetota; class Actinomycetes; order Actinomycetales; family Cellulomonadaceae; genus Xylanimonas. The sequence continues at coordinate 396,924 of NZ_CP187527.1, read as the reverse complement.
TGGGTCCCCGCCGACGGCCAGCGGTGGACCACGCTCGAGGAGCTCGCCGCGGCAGGCGCCGGTGTCGCGTTCGCCGAGCTCGAGGCCGGGCTGTGGGGGCTCACCGTGAACCCCGCGATCGTGGGCATCGGGCAGCAGTGCAAGCTGCTGGTGACGTCCGCGGGCGCGCTGCTGTGGGACCCGCTGGCCTTCGTCGACGACGACGCCGTCGCGCGCGTGCAGGAACTCGCCGGGCCCGCGGGGGTCGTCGCGGTCGCCGCCAGCCACCCGCACATGTTCGGGGTGCAGCTCGAGTGGTCGCGGCGGCTCGGGGACGTCCCGGTGCTGGTCAGCCGCGCGGACCTCGACTGGGTGGCCCGGCCCGGCGACGCCCTCGAGGACTGGGAGGGCGAGCGGGTGGTGCTGCCGGGCGTCACGCTGTCTCAGCCGGGCGGGCACTTTCCCGGCTCCGCCGTCGTGCACTGGGCGGGCGGTGCGAACGGGCGCGGCGTGCTGCTGAGCGGCGACACGATCTTCGCGAACCCCGACCGGGTCTCGGTGAGCTTCATGCGGAGCTACCCGAACCGGATCCCGCTCTCGGGCCGCGTGGCGGAGCGGATCGCGCGCCACGTGGGCCGCTTCGCCTTCGAGCGGCTGTACAACAACTTCGACGGCGTGATCCCGCGGGACGCGCGCGACGTGGTGATCCGCTCGGCCCGCCGCCACCGCGAGTGGACCGAAGGCGCGTACGACCACCTGACCTAGCGCGCCCGCAGGTGCCGGGCCGACGGCTCAGCAGCAGCGGGCGCCCGGGTTGGCGTCCTGCTCCGCGTACCGCTCCCGCCAGTACTCCGACACGGTCGGTACGAGGGCGTCGGGGTGGTTCCGGCGCAGGTGGGCGACGTAGCGCTGGTAGTCGCTCTCGCCCAGCACGCCGGTGACGTACCAGGCGACGGCCTTCCAGCCTCGCCGGACCGCATTCACCATGGCGATACCTCCGTCGTCGTCCGCGGTGGGTGCCGGACCGGAAGGCCCGGCACCCACCGCGAGGTGGTCAGTGCACCTGCGCCGCCGCAGCGACCGGGCCGTGCTCCGCCTCGTACGCCGCCCACTCGGCCGCGACCGCACGCTCGGCGTCGGTCATGACCAGGGTGTGCGCCGCGAAGCGGTGCGACGGGACGTCGGGCTCCTCCGTCGTCGGCAGGCCGCCGGCGCGGATCGCCCGGACGCTCACCCACACCGCGACGAGCGCGACCACGAGCACCAGCACCGCGAACACGATCGACAGGGTGCCCTGGATGAACGTGTTGCGGATGACGGCGTCCATCGCCTCCGGCGTCTTGGCCGTGCCGAACGACGTCTCGCCGGCGTCGCGCGCCTGCTGGAACGCCGAGTGCTGCGCCCAGTAGCCCAGCGCGGGCTTGTCGCTGAAGATCTTCTGCCACGACGCCGTCATCGTCACCGCGAGGTCCCAGACCAGCGGGACCGCGGGGATCCAGGCCCACCGGAGCAGGCCCTTCTTGATCACGACCACGGTGACCAGCGACAGCGCCATCGCTGCGAGCAGCTGGTTGGCGATGCCGAACAGCGGGAACAGCGTGTTGATGCCGCCCAGCGGGTCGGTGACGCCCATGAGCAGGATCGCGCCCCACAGGCCGCAGACGACGACGGACGCGATCCACGCGCCCATCCGCCACGACGGGTCGCGGAAGCGCTGGAGCCCCCGGACGTTGCCGAGCGTGTCGGTGAGCATGAAGCGCGCGACGCGCGTCCCGGCGTCGACCGTGGTGAGGATGAACAGCGCCTCGAACATGATCGCGAAGTGGTACCAGAACGCCCGCAGGCCAGACCCGCCGACGAGCGACCCGAGGATCTGGGACATGCCGAACGCGAGGGTCGGCGCGCCGCCCGTGCGGGAGATGATCGACTCCTCGCCGACGGCGTCGGCCGCAGCCGTGATCGCCTCGGGCGTGATCGGTGTGCCGCCCGTGATGGGCAGGCTGTTGACGAAGTCCGCCGCCGACGCCGGCTCGCCGCCCGTGAGGTTGGCACCCGAGTTGAGCGTGAAGTACAGATGCTGGTCGATCGACACGGCGGTGACCAGCGCCATGATCGCCACGAACGACTCGGTGAGCATGCCGCCGTAGCCGATGAGCCGCAGCTGGCTCTCCTTCTCCACCATCTTGGGCGAGGTGCCCGAGGCGATCAGCGCGTGGAAGCCCGACAGTGCGCCGCACGCGATGGTGATGAAGAGGAACGGGAACAGCGCGCCGGCGAACGCCGGGCCCGCGCCCGTCCTGGCGAACGTCGAGATCGCCGGCGCCTGCACGGCCGGCTGCGCCACGAGCACGCCGACGGCGAGCAGGATGATCGTGCCGACCTTCATGAACGTCGACAGGTAGTCGCGCGGCGCGAGCAGCAGCCACACGGGCAGCACCGAGGCGAGGAACCCGTAGCCCACGATCAGCCACGCGATCGTGGTCTTGTCGAGCGTGAAGAGGTCCGCGCCCCACGTCGTGCCGGCGACCCAGCCGCCCGCGATGATGGCGCCGAGCAGCAGCACGACGCCGATGAGCGACACCTCGGCGACCCGGCCTGGCCGCAGGTAGCGCAGGTACACGCCCATGAACAGGGCGATCGGGATCGTCATGCCGACCGAGAAGACGCCCCACGGCGACTCGGCGAGAGCGTTGACCACGACCAGCGCGAGCACGGCGATGATGATGATCATGATGACGAACACGCCGATCAGGCCGGCGATGCCGCCGATCGTGCCCATCTCCTCGCGGATCATCTGACCCAGCGACCGGCCCTTGCGCCGGGTGGACAGCCACAGCACCAGGTAGTCCTGGACTGCGCCGGCGAGCACGCCGCCGATGATGATCCAGAGGGTTCCCGGCAGGTAGCCCATCTGGGCGGCGAGCACCGGGCCCACGAGCGGGCCCGCGCCGGCGATCGCGGCGAAGTGGTGGCCGAACAGGACGCGGCGGTCGGTCGGCGCGAAGTCGCGCCCGTTCTCGTGCTGCTCGGCGGGCGTCGCGCGGTCGTCGCGCGGGCGCACCACCTTGTACTCGATGAGCCGCGCGTAGAAGCGGTAGGCGATGACGTAGGTGCCGACGGCGGCGAGCACGAAGTACGCGGCGTTGACGTCCTCGCCGCGCAGGACGGCGATGAGCGCCCACGCGACAGCCGCGATCAGTGCGATGACGGCGAAAGTGATCCTCGTGCCGGTGGTCATGGGCCGCCGGTCGATGACGGCGACGGGAGGCTGGTCCGGATCGGTCCTGACCAGCTCGACAAGCTCGGGCAAACGCACAGGGGCCTCCTTGCCACTGGGTGTGTTGCTACGGTCCGGGCGACTTTGCCCGGTTCCGCCGAAAACTCACCATAGTGTCCCGGGGCACGTTGTCCAGAGCCTCTGGTTGCGTTGTGGGACTCTGCGGCTCCGCTTCAGGACGCCCTTGGGCGGAGCCGCAGGGTCCCACAACGCAGACGGCAGCGGCCCCGTCCCCCTGGGGAGGGGCGGGGCCGCCGTCGGGTGGGTCAGCGGTGGCTGTGCGCTACTTCTGCCAGCCGATGTTCTCCGGGTGCGGGCTGAGCGCCTTGAACCCGTTCGACGGGGCCATCGAGCTGCCGCCGTAGTTGGCGAGGCCCTTCTTGACCGCGAGCATGACCGGACCGTTGTCGATCGGGAAGGTGCCGTACAGCTCCAGCGCCTTCTTCTCGGCCTCGTTGAAGGTCTTCGTGGCCTCCTTGGGGTCCTCGGTCAGACCGGCCTTCTTGAAGCCCTCGTCCGCCGTCGGGTCACCGATGTAGGCGAAGTTCGAGTCGGAGTCGGAGCCGTAGAGCTGGTAGCCCGCCGACGAGTAGCCGTACGGGTCGGACGCCGACCACGCCATGATGAGCGACTCGTACTTGCCGCCGAGGACGACGTCGGAGAACTTCGACGGGTCCTGGTGGTCGAGGTCGATCTTGATGCCCGCCGCCTTGCCCATGGCCTGGATGGCGTTGGCGATGGCCGTCTGGGTCGGCGAGTCGCCGAAGAACGTGTACTTGGTCGTGAGCGGCTTCCCGCCCTTGGCGTAGTAGCCGTCGGAACCCTTGGCGTAGCCCTCGCCCTCGAGCGTCTTGCCCGCGTTCTCGACCGAGTACTTCGACTCGGCCGGCATGTTGTCCTCGTACCCGTCCTGGAACGGGTACATGATCTCGGAGCCGAGCGGCTCCTCCTTCCAGTTCAGGCCCTGGTTGTCGATCTCGACGAGCTTGGTGCGGTCGATCGCCTGGGTGAGCGCCTTGCGCACGGCCTGGTCCTTGAGGGCGTCGGCCTTGGTGTTCAGGACGACGACGCCAGAGGCCAGGGCAGTGTTGACGCGGATCTCCACGTTGTCCATCCCCTGGGCGACCTTGAGGCGGTCGGCCGCGGCGACGCCGGTGGCGTCGACCTCACCGTTCTGAAAGGCGTTGATCGAGGCCGACTCGTCCATGACCTTGAACTGGACCTTGTCGAGCAGCGGCTTCTTGCCCCACCAGCTGGGGTTCGGCACGAAGGTGGCCTGCGTGTCGTCGAACGAGTCGACCTTGAACGGTCCCGCGGCCCACTCGTTGTGGGGCTTGTTGACCCAGCCCTGTGTGAACGTGTCGACGTCCACGGCCTTCGGGTTCTCGAGCTGACCGAAGAGGAGCTGGTACGGGTAGAACGGCGTGCCGAACGTGACGACGGCCTGCTTGGCGTTGTCGCCCTGCGTCACCGACTTGACCTGCTCGTAGCCCGTGGTCGACGGCGGGTTGTAGCCCTTCGTCTTTCCCGACTGCGTCTTCCAGGTGGCCTCGAAGGCCGTCCAGTCGATCGGCGTGCCGTCGTTCCAGACCGCCTTGGGGTTGATGTCGTACGTGACCGTCAGCGGGTCCTCCGACGTGACGGTGACCCCCGAGAGGTAGTCGGGGTTCGGCGTCGGGTTGCCCGAGACGTCGTAGTCCCACAGCTGGGGCATGTAGTACGTCCAGAACTGCGCCATGTAGCCGGTGTTGCCGTCGGTGGAGAACGCGTTCCAGTTCGGGCCGATCTCGGTGGTGGCGAGCGTCAGCGTGCCGCCCTGCTGGAGCTTGTCGCGGTCCTGGGTGTTGTCGTACGCGACGCCCGCGGTAGGCATCGGGTAGCTCGTGCCCATCGTCTTGGCGGGGAAGCCCGACAGGGGCTCGGTCGCCTTGGTGTCGTGCTCGCCGTTGTCGGCGCTGTCGCTGCTGCCGGAGGCGCACGCGGAAAGCGCGAGCGCCAGCGCGGTCACGACGACGGCCGCGCGGGCCACCGTCTTTCGCATGCTCTTCATCAGTTCTCCTCTAGGGCCGTGACGGCCGGTGACAGGGGGAAGTGGCAGGCCGCGGAGTGGTCGCCGCCTGTGAGGACGGGCAGCTCGGTGTCGCACCGGCGCTGCTCGTCAGCGGGCAGGAAGGCCCGGACCTTGCAGCGGCCGGCGAACCGGCAGCCTGTGATCTCCTGCGCGGGGCTTGGCTGGTCGCCCGTGAGCACGATGCGCTTGCGAGAGCGCTCGAGCTCGGGGTCGGGCAGCGGCACCGCCGACAGGAGAGCTTGGGTGTACGGGTGACGTGGGGCGGTGAAGACCGCCTCCGTGTCGCCCTGCTCCACGACCTGGCCGAGGTACATGACCGCGACGCGCGCGGAGATGTGCCGGATCACCGACAGGTCGTGGGCGACGAAGAGGAACGCGACGCCGAGCTTGGCCTGCAGGTCCTCCAGCAGGTTGATGACGCCCGCCTGGATCGAGACGTCGAGCGCCGAGACGGGCTCGTCGAGCACGATCAGCCGCGGGCTGACCGCGAGCGCCCGCGCGATGGCGATGCGCTGCCGCTGGCCGCCCGAGAACTGGGACGGGAAGCGGTCGACGTGGTCGGGGTTCAGGCCGACCAGCTTCATCAGCTCGGCGATGCGCTCGTTGGTGCGCTGCTTGGACCAGCCGTGGACGGTGAGCGGCTCGGCGAGCACGTCGTAGACCGGCAGGCGCGGGTCGAGCGAGCTCATCGGGTCCTGGAACACGATCTGCAGGTCGCGGCGGAGCGTGGCGCGCTCCGAGCGTGACAGGGTGTCGAGGTTCTTGCCGAGGACGGCGATCGAGCCGCCCTGCGGCGCCTCGAGCTTCATGATCTCGAGCAGCGTCGTCGTCTTGCCGGAGCCGGACTCGCCCACCAGCGCGAGCGTCTCGCCCTCGCGGACGTCGAACGTGACGCCGTCGACGGCCTTGACCGTGCCGACTCGCCGGCGCATGAGGCCGCCCTTGGTGAGGGGGAAGTGCTTCTTGAGGTCGGTGACCTCGAGCACCGTCGCGCGCTGCTCGCGCGGCACGCCCTCCAGCACCGACTCGACGGCCTCGTCGACGTGGTAGACGTCGTCGAACGTCAGGCCCTGCTCGGCGATCTCGTCGGCGCGGACGCACGCCGCATGCTGGCCCTGGCGGCCGGCCACGGGCGCGAGCGGCGGCTCGGCGGTGCGGCAGGCGTCGGTGACCAGGGGGCAGCGGGCGGCGAACGGGCACCCTGGCGGCAGGTCGACCAGCGAGGGCGGGTTGCCCTGGATCGGCACGAGCCGGCGGTTCTCGCCGCGGTCCGGGCGCGGGACGGCGCCCAGCAGCCCCATCGTGTAGGGCATCGCGGGGCGTGCGTAGAGCGCGTCGACGGGTGCCTTCTCGACGGGGCGGCCGGCGTACATGACGAGCACGTCGTCGGCGACACCGGCGACGACGCCGAGGTCGTGCGTGATCATGACGACGGCGGCGCCAGTCTCGTGCTGTGCCGTCGTGAGCACGTCCAGCACCTGGGCCTGGATGGTGACGTCGAGGGCCGTCGTCGGCTCGTCGGCGATGATGACGTCAGGGTTGTTCGCGATGGCGATGGCGATCATCACCCGCTGGCGCATGCCGCCCGAGAACTGGTGCGGGAACGACTTGAGGCGCTCGGCGGGGTGGGGGATCCCGACGAGGTCGAGCAGCTCGATCGAGCGCTCGCGCACCTGCTTGCGCGTGAGGTCCTGGTGCAGGTCGAGGGCCTCGGCGAGCTGGTCGCCGATGGAGAACACCGGGGTCAGGGCGGACAAGGGGTCCTGGAAGACCATCGCCATGTCGTTGCCGCGGTGCTTCGACAGCTCGAGCTCCGACCGCCCCAGCAGCTCGCGACCCTTGAGGCGGATGGATCCCTCGACGCGGGCATGGGGGTCGAGCAGGCCCATGACAGCCAGCGAGGTGACGGACTTGCCCGAGCCGGACTCGCCCACGATGCCGAGCGTGCGCCCGGGCAGCAGGTCGAAGCTGACGCCGCGGACGGCGCGGACCGTGCCGGCCTCCGATGCGAAGCTGACGTGCAGGTCGCGCACGGACAGGACTGGCTCCGTCGCCGCGCCGAGGGGGTCCAGCCGGTGGCGGACATCGGTGACGGTCACGCCTTGCCTCCCGAGCGTGAGTAGGGATCGATGGCGTCGCGAAGACCGTCGCCGATCAGCTGCATCGAGAACGTGAGGCAGACGAGGAAGATCGACGGTGCCAGAAGCACCCACGGCGAGGTGAGCACCACGGACTGCCCGGCCTGCAGGATCGTGCCGAGCGAGGTGTCGGGCGCCTGGACGCCCAGGCCGAGGAACGAGAGCGCGGTCTCGGAGTTCACGGCACCGACGACACCGAGCACCGTCTGGATGATGAGCACCGACCCGAGGTTGGGGATCAGGTGCCGGCGGATGATCGTCGAGGACCGCACGCCCATGTACCGCGCGGCATGCACGTAGTCGAGCTCTCTGAGCGAGAGCGTCAGCGTGCGCAGGATGCGCGCGTAGCCGACCCAGCCGAACGCCGTGAGCGCCAGCGCGAGCACCAGCCAGCCGCCGGTCCCTGACGCCGAGCGCGTGATCATCGCGATGAGCAGGAACGACGGGACGACGAGGAGCGTGTCGAGGATCCACATGCCGACCCTTTCGACCCACCCCTCGAAGAACGCGACGGTGGTGCCGATGACGGCGGCGACGACCGTCGTCGCGATCGACGACAGGATGCCGATCATGAGGGACCTCCCCAGGCCGCGGGCGACCAGGGCGAAGACGTCGGAGCCGCCAGTCGTCGTACCGAACCAGTGATCGGCTCCGGGCGGCTGCGCGAGCGCGAGGAAGTCGGGCTCGTCGTAAGCCCACTGCCCGACCAGCGGGCCCAGGAGCGCGAAGAGGATCAGCAGCACCAGCAGGACCAGGCCCGCGAGGGCAGACCTGCGCCTGGCGAAGCGCCGCGTGATGAGGGCGAAGCGGCCTGTGCGGCGCAGCTCGGACCCCTGTTCGTCGTGGACGATCTCACCCGCGGTGGCGGCGGTGATGGAGAGCTCGATGTTGGCCATGGTCGTCCCCTCAACGGATCCGGATGCGCGGGTCCAGCCAGGACACGGCGACGTCGGCGAGGAGCGCGCCGGCGAGCGTGCAGGCGCCGCCGAACGCCGCGATCGCGACGGAGGCGTTGATGTCGTTCTGGGCGAGCGTCGTGACGAAGTACCTGCCCAGGCCGTTGATCGCGAAGATCGTCTCGGTGATGACCGCGCCGGTGAAGACTCCCGCGATCGTGAACGCGACGTTGACCGTCGTCGGGATCATCGAGGTGCGCAGCGCGTGCTTGCGGATCGCGACGTTGAGCGGCAGGCCCTTGGCACGGGCGGTGCGCACGTAGTCGGCGTTCATGGTGTCGAGCAGGTAGGTGCGCTGCGGCAGGTGGTAGCTCACGGCGGTGATGACGGTCAGCACGATGGTCGGCAGGATCAGGTGCTGGGCCAGGTCGCCGAGCCTCAGCAACCAGCTGTGCCCGTCGTAGGCATGGAGCCCGGTCACGTAGAACAGCCGGAAGCCGACGGCTTTGTTGAGGTAGATCGCGCCAATGACGACGAAGAGCGCGAGCACGGCCGTCGGGACCACGAGGAAGAACGTGGCGAGGCCGCCGAGCACGCGGTCCTGCCACTTGTACTGGCGGATCGCGGTGTAGACGCCGATGCCGACACCGATGACGATGCCGAGGACCGTGGCCAGCGTGACGAGCTGGACGGAGGCGCCGATGCGCGAGGAGATCGCGCCGGCCACCGGCTCCTGCGTCGGGCTCAGGCCCCAGTTCCAGTGCAGGACGATGTTGGTCAGCCAGGTCCAGTACCGCTCGAGGATCGGCGTCTGATCGTTGATGTTGGCGGCCGTCAGCGACGCGTTGATCGACGCCTCCGGCGGCCGCGGGTTCCGCGCCAGGTAGTTGGAGCGCGGGTCCATGAAGAACGAGGCGAGGAAGTACGTGAAGGACGTGGCCAGGAAGAGCATCACCACGTAGTTGCACACGCGGCGGACGAGGAACCGCACCATCAGGCGGCCCCGGCTTCGCCGCGGGGGGACATGCCACACATCGTCGTATCTCCGTGCTGTTCGGGGTCCAGGACCCGTCAACCGCTGGCGCGCACCATGTCGGTACGCAGCGCCGCGGACGTTACGACCCGTACGTTTCGTCAGCAGGACCGCCAGCGCATCCCGCTTAACGGTCGGTTAACAATCCGTACGGACCGGGTCAGACGGTACTGTGGCGAGAAGGGTGCCCGGGGACGCGATCGGCCGACGGACGGCGGGTCAACTCCGCCCGCGGCCCCGAAGTCGCGCATCGCCCCAGGTCATGGTCGTGTCAGTCGAATTGTTTCGAATTGGTCACAGCACCCGCTCCGCGCGGCCCGCTTAAGATCGCCGCCATGAGCGCGCGCCCAGCCGACCCCCCCACCGAGCGCCTGAAGGTCCTCGGCGTCGCGCTCGCCGTCCTCGGGGGCGTCGGGGCCGCCGTGCAGAGCCGGATCAATGGCACGCTCGCGGACCGTCTGGGCTCCGGGTTCGGGGCTGCCGTGGTCTCCTTCGGGTCGGGCCTGGTGGTGCTGGCAATCGTCGTCGCCGCCTGGCCGCGGTCCCGGGCGGCGGTGCGCCGCGTCTTCGCGGGCCTGCGCTCGGCCGGCGACGCCGGAGGCACGGCGCCCGACGGCGATGCCCCGCGTCTGCGCTGGTGGGAGTGCGTCGGCGGTGCCGCCGGTGGCTTCTTCGTGGCGACCCAGGGCCTCACGGTCGGCGCGCTCGGGGTCGCGGTGTTCGTCGTCGCGGTCGTGGCCGGGCAGTCGGTGAGCTCGCTCGTCGTCGACCGGCTGGGACTCGCCCCGGGCGGGGTGCGGCTCATCACGGTGGACCGCGCGCTGGGGCCGGCGCTCACGGTGGTCGCGGTGCTGGTGTCGGTGTCGGGCCAGCTCGGCTCACCTGCCGCGATCGGGCTCGCCGTCCTGCCGGTGCTCGCCGGCGCCGGGTCGTCGTGGCAGCAGGCGGTCAACGGCCGGGTGCGGGCCGTGGCGAGCGACGCGCCGAGGGGGGCCGCCCCGGGCGTGGTGGCGGCCACGTTCCTCAACTTCGTCGTCGGGACGGTCGTGCTGGTCGTCGCGCTCGGCGTGTCCCTGCTGGTGCAGGGCGCGCCCAGCGGCGCGTTCCCCCGGGAGCCGTGGCTCTACGTGGGCGGGCTCATCGGCATCGCGTTCATCGCGATCTCGGCGGCGATCGTGCACCGGATCGGCGTGCTGCTGCTGGGCCTGGGCATGATCGCGGGCCAGGTCGTCGGCGCGCTGGTGCTCGACGTCGTCACGCCGGGGGCGCAACGGCCCGGCGTCGCGACCTACGTCGGCGCTGCATTGACGCTGGTCGCGGTGGCCGTGCCGGCGTTGGCAGGGCGGCGGCGCCGTGGCACCGTGAGGGCATGACACCTCGCCGGGACCCCAAGACCGCGCTCCAGGACTACGTGCAGCGTGCCCGGGACTCGCTCGTGTGGAAGACCGAGGGCCTCTCGGAGCGAGAGCTGCGCATGCCGCGCACCGCGACCGGCACCAACCTGCTCGGGCTGGTCAAGCACTGCATCGCCGTCGAAGTCGGCTACCTCGGGTACACGTTCGACCGTCCGTGGCCGGACCTCGACGAGATCCCGTGGCTGCGCTCGTGGGTCGACCCGTCCGTGCCCGAGGTCGACGAGGAGGACCTGTACGCGAAGCCCGACGAGACCGCGGCGGGGCTGGTCGACCTCTACCGCCGCGCGTGGGCGCACGGCGACGCGACGATCGCTGAGCTCGACCTCGGCTCCACCGGCCGCGTGCCGTGGTGGCCCGACGAGCGCGCCCACGTCGACCTCCACTTCGTGCTGGTGCACCTGCTCGCCCAGCTCCAGCGGCACGCCGGGCACGCCGACATCCTGCGCGAGGGCATCGACGGCGCGGCGGGTGTGGACAAGGTCCACACCAACCTGTGGACGGCCGAGGACGACCGCCCCGCGCACGTCGCGCGCCTGCGCGAGATCGCGGAGCTGTTCCCGGCGGGCTGACGCAGAACCGGCGAGCACGGTCGCTCCGGAATACGGTCGGGGGAGCCGATATCGACGGGTTGCACCCGAGGAGGTTCCGCCATGATCGAGCAGGTCAATCCCGATTCGCTCTACAAGAGCCCCGTATTCTCGCAAGGCACCATCGCTCCCGCTGGACGGACGCTCTATGTCGGCGGCCAGAACGGCATCGACTCCGACGGCGTCATGGCGGTCGGCGTGGTCGCCCAGGTGGTCCAGGCGATCGCCAACCTGCAGGCGGTGCTGGATGCGGCGGGCGCGACGCCCGACGACGTCGCGAAGCTGACCATCTACCTGGACCAGCGCGTCGACCCGCGCGAGGCGTACGCGGCGTCGGTCGACGCGTGGGGCGAGCACCGGACGGCGGTCACCGGCATGATGGTCGCCAGCCTGGCCGTCCCGGGCGCGCTGGTGGAGATCGAGGCGGTGGCGGCGCTGCCCGCCTGACCTCGTCCTACGCGACGTCCTACGCGACGAAGATGCAGAAGGGGTGGCCTGCCGGGTCGCCGAAGACCCGCAGCGGCTCCTCCTCGTCGTCGGACCTGTCGAAGAGCAGCACCGCCCCCAGGTCGAGCGCGCGTTTGGTCTGCTCGTCGAGGGTGACGACGTCGGGCACCGTGGTGTCGAGGTGGAGCTGCTGCGGCACGTCGGCCGTGGGCCACGTGGACAGGGGCAGGTCGTCGACCTCCTGGAACGCGAGCTGGATGCCGCCCGGGTTGCGCAGCACGAGCCAGTCCTTGTCGTCCTGGTCGGCGCTCGCGGGCGGCTCGTCCCCGTCGCGGTACTCCAGGCCGAAGAGCTGCCGGTAGAACTCGGCGAGCCCGCGCACGTCGGTCGTGTCGAGCACCACCTGCACGATCGTCGGGCGCGTGCTGGTCATCGTCGGCCCCTCCCCGCTCCGGGCGACCGGGTCCGGCCGCCGCTCCACGGTATCGGCGAGAATGTCTGCGTGCAGTGCCACCACTACGACGCCGGACGCTGCCGCTCGTGCACCCTGCTCGAGGTCGCCTACCCGACGCAGGTGGCGGACAAGGAGCGGCACGTGCGCGAGCTGCTCGAGCCCGTGCTGGGCGAGCGCGCGCACGACGTCGCGTGGCTGCCGCCCGTGACGAGCGCCGAGGGCGGGTTCCGCAACAAGGCCAAGATGGTCGTGACCGGAAGCGTCGACGCGCCCGTGATCGGCATCCTCGGCGCGCTGCCCTTCGGCGAGGCCGGCGGGGTCGACCTCACCGACTGCCCGCTCTACCCACAGGTGCTGCAGGCCGCGTTCGGCCCCCTCGCCGCGCTGATCACGCGCGCGCGGCTCGAGCCCTACGACCTCACGCCGTCGCGCGCCCGCGTCACGCCGCGCGACGCCGCGCGGCGCGGCGAGCTCAAGCATCTGCTCGTCACGGTCTCGCCCGCGGGCGAGCTGCTGGTGCGGCTGGTGCTGCGCTCGCAGGAGCCGGTCGCGCGGCTGCGCAAGCACCTGCCGTGGCTCCAGGCCGAGCTGCCGAACCTCGCCGTGCTCAGCGTCAACGTCCAGCCCGAGCACAAGGCGGTGCTCGAGGGCGAGCTCGAGATCGTGCTCACCGAGCGTCAGACGCTGCCGATGACGCTCGACGGGATCACCCTGCACCTGCGCCCGCAGAGCTTCTTCCAGACCAACACCGACGTCGCGGCCGCGCTCTACCGGCAGGCGCGCGAGTGGGTCGACGACGTCGCGCCCGCCGGTCTGTGGGACCTGTACTGCGGGGTCGGCGGCTTCGCGCTGCACTGCGCGGCGCCCGGGCGCAGCGTGACGGGGATCGAGCTCAGCGCCGAGGCGGTGGCGAGTGCCGAGGTCACGCGCGGCGAGCTGGCTTCGGCGTCGCGTGAGGGCGCCGCCGCGATGGCGGGCGTCCGGTTCGCGGCGGGCGACGCGACGGCGTTCGCGCTCGGCGCGTCGCCCGACGACGTGCCCGAGCTCGTCATCGTCAACCCGCCGCGGCGCGGTATCGGTCCGGAGCTGGCCGAGTGGCTCGAGACGTCGTCGGCTCGGTGGGTGCTCTACTCGAGCTGCAACGCGGTGACGCTGGCGCGCGACCTCGAGCACATGCCGTCGCTGCGCCCGGCGCAGGCGCGGCTGCTGGACATGTTCCCGCAGACCCGCCACTACGAGGTGCTGACGCTCCTTACGCGCGCGTGAGGCCCGTCAGGTCGGCGTCCGCGACCAGCGAGAACAGGTCCTTCGGGTCGTCGGGCTCGGCGATGAGGTCGAGCCACTGCAGCAGCTCGTCGGGAGCGGTGCCGTCGCCCAGGAGGTCGTCGTGGACGAACCGCAGCGCCGTGAAGTCCTCGACGCCGAACCCGACCGAGTCGAAGATCGTCAGCTCGTCGGCGCTGAGCCGCCCCGGCACCTCGCCCGCGACGACCCGCCACAGCTCCGTCACCGGGAAGTCCGCAGGCTGGTTCTGGATCTCGCCCTCGATGCGCGTCTGCTCCTCGTGCTCGACGAACACCGACGCACGCTGCAGGGTGGCGGGCTCCAGCTCCGTCTTGCCCGGGCAGTCGCCGCCGATGGCGTTGAGGTGCTGGCCGGCGACGACGTCGCGGTCGCTCAGCACCGTCGCGTTGCGCTTGTCCGCGGTGCAGGTGGTGACGACGTCGGCGCCGCGCGCGGCCTCGCCGGCGTCGGTGCACACGGTGACGTCGAAGCCGAGACCCTTGGCGTTGCGCTCGAGCTTGGCGGTGGCGGCCGGGTCGACGTCGAACACGCGCAGGCGCTCGATGCCGAGCCCGGCGCGCATGCCCAGGGCCTGGAACTCCGCCTGGGCGCCGCAGCCGACCAGCGCGAGCACGCGCGAGTCCCGCGGGGCGAGGTAGCGGGCTGCGAGCGCCGACGTCGCCGCGGTGCGCAGCGCGGTGAGGATCGTCATCTCGGCGACGAACGACGGGTAGCCGTTGTGGACGTCGACGAGCATGCCCATGGCGGTGACGGTCTGGTAGCCGCGCGAGGGATTGCGCGGGTGGCCGTTGACGAGCTTGAACCCGAAGGTCGCGGCGTCGGCGGCGGGCATGAGCTCGATGACGCCGTCGCGCGAGTGCGAGGCGAGGCGCGGGCGCGTCTCGAGCTCAGGCCAGCGGCGGAAGTCGCGCTCGAGGGCGTCGGTGAGGTCACCGATGACGCGCTCGGGACCGCGGCGTGCCACCCAGCGGGCGGTCGCGGGGACGTCGAGGTACGGGACGCGGGTCACTGGGCACCTCGGAGCACGAGCGTGCAGCACTTGACCGACCCGCCGCCCTTGAGGATCTCGTCGATCTCGATGCCGACGGGCTCGAACCCGCGCTCGCGCAGCTTGGCGTGCATGCCGGTCGCGGCGGCGTTGAGGTACACGTGCAGGCCGTCGGAGACGGCGTTGAGGCCGAGCGCCGCGGCGTCCTGCGGGTCGGCGACGATCGCGGCGGGGAACAGGTCGTGCAGCGTCTCGAGGGACTCGGGCGCGAAGGCCTCCGGGAGGTAGGCGATGAGCGGCTCGCCGGTGCGGGCGCCGTCGTCGAGCACGGTGAGCGCGGTGTCGAGGTGGTAGAAGCGCGGGTCCACGAGCTCGAGCGAGACGACGGTGATGCCACGCCCGGTGAGGCCCAGGCGCTCGGCGAGCTCGCGGTGGGCCTCGCGGGAGGTGCGGAAGCCGGTGCCGGCGAGCAGCAGGTCGCCCACCAGGAGGATGTCGCCCTCGCCCTCGTTGAGCTCGTCGGCCTGGCCGACGCTGACGCCGCCGGGTCCGAGGATGCCGGCACGCGCGGCGGAGGCGAACCACCGCTCGTACGCGGGGCCCTCGGCCTGCCGCTCGGGGTAGGTGAAGCGCGGCGCGAGCGCCTTGCCGCCGACGACGAGGCCGCCGTTGGCCGCGTACACCATGTCGGGCAGGCCCGGCTCGGGGTCGACGACGTGGACGGTGTGCCCGTGGCGCTCGTACATCTCGCGCAGCCTGTCCCACTGAGCGACGGCGCGGGTGGTGTCGACGGGGACCGTGAGGTCCATCCACGGGTTGATCTCGTAGACGACGTCGAAGTAGGTAGGCGGGCACATGAGGAAGGTGCGCGGGGTGGCCGTTCGGCTCCTCGTGGGGGCCATGCGCAGGGCTGCGGGGGCGCCGGTGGGCGCGACGGGCGCGAGCTCGATGGTCATGCAGTCCACGGTACGGACGCGGCGTTGCGCAACAAACCCCTGTCCGTTGCGTGATCCTTGATGTTTCTTTGCTTGATCCCTCGTGCGGCTGAACGATTCGTTCCTATCCTGGCGGAGTGGACGAGCTGAACAGGCAGATCGTCGGGCACCTGCTGCGCGACGGCCGTGCCACGTTCCAGGAGATCGGCAGCGCCGTCGGGCTGTCGGCACCTGCGGTCAAGCGCCGTGTCGACCTCATGCGGGCGCGGGGCGAGATCTCGGGCTTCACGGCCGTCGTCGACCCGCGCGCCCTGGGGTGGGCCATCGAGGCGTACGTCGAGATCTTCTGCCGCGGCAACGTCTCGCCCGAGGTGCTCCAGCGGGAGCTGGGCGTCATCCCCGAGGTGGTCGGGGTCGCGACCGTGACCGGGGACGCGGACGCGATCGTGCACGTCATGGCGGCGTCGATGGCCGGGATCGAGGAGTCCGTCGAGCGGATCCGCACCAGCGGCCGGGTGGAGCGCACCCGGACGTCGGTGGTGATGTCGCGGGTGATCGACCGCCCGGCCCGGCCGGGCGGGGCGGGCTGACCTCCCTCCCTTCCGACGTCGAAAGTGAGGGGATCCGGCAGCGACGGGATTCGACAGCCTCCGCCGCACCGACTTACCGTGGATGTTTGATGCCTAGCGCAACAATCTCCTCGAGCCCCCGGAGCTCCGGCGGCGCCTCCGCCGTCCGGTTCCCCCGGCGACTCATCGCGCCGATGGTGCTCGGCTCGGTGCTCAACCCGCTCAACACCTCGCTGCTGTCCGTGGCGCTCATCCCCATCGGCGTCGCGTTCGGCGCCCCGCCGTCCGAGACCGCATGGCTGGTGAGCGCGCTGTACCTCGCGTGCGCCGTCGGGCAGCCGGTCACGGGCCGGCTGATCGACGCGTACGGGCCGCGGCGGCTGTACCTGATCGGCACTGCGCTGGTCGGCGCGGCCGGGCTGCTCGGCGCGCTCGCGCCGCACCTCGGGGTGCTGATCGCGGCGCGCGTGCTCATCGGGCTCGGGACCTGCGCCGGGTACCCCGCGTCGATGTCGCTCATCAAGCGCGAGTCGGTGCGCACCGGCCACGCATCGCCCGCCTCCCTGCTCGCGACGCTGTCGTTCGCCAACCAGGTGATCGCCGTCGTCGGGCCGACGCTCGGCGGGTTCCTCGTGGACCTCGGCGGCTGGCGGACGGTGTTCACCCTCAACGTCCCGTTCGCGGTCGCGTGCCTGGTGCTCGGCGCGCTGTACCTGCCGCGCGAGCCGCGGCCCGCGCACGGCGCGGCCCGCGTGCGGCGGCGCTGGGACCTGCTCGGGATCGGCCTGTTCTCCGTCGCGCTGGTCACGCTGATGCTGTTCCTCATGAACCCGGACGCGGGGCGGGTCTGGCTCCTCGGGCTTGCGCTGGTCGCCGGCGCCGGCTTCGTGCTCCGCGAGCTGCGCGTCGCCGAGCCGTTCCTCGACGTGCGCCTCCTGGGTGAGAACAAGCCGCTGCTCGTCACCTACGCGCGCCAGCTGCTGACCGGCGTCGTCATGTACTCCGTGGTCTACGGCCTGCCGCAGTGGCTCGAGCACGGCCGCGGGCTGACGCCGTCGCAGACCGGACTGGTGCTGCTGCCCGTGTTCGCGACGGCGATGGTCGGCACGATCCTCACGCGCAAGCAGCGCGGGGTGCTGGGGCGGCTGCTGGTCGGCTCGGCGATGCAGCTCGTCGCCTGCGTGGCACTGCTGGTGGTCGACGCCGGCACGTCGGTCGTGGTGCTGTGCGTGATCATGGCCGTGTTCGGCCTGCCGCAGGCGCTCAACGGCCTCGCCAACCAGTACGCGCTGTACGACCAGGCGACCCCGTCGCAGATCGGCGCTGCCTCCGGCCTGTTCCGCACCTTCATGTACCTGGGCGCGCTGACGTCGTCGGCGGCGACGGCGGCAGCGTACCGCGAGGTCGCCGACACGGCGGGCATGCACATGCTCGCGCTGTTCGCGGCCGTGTGCGCGGCGCTCCTGCTGGCGACGGTCCTGGCAGAGCTGTCGCTCCGCCGCCGCCGCCGCTGACCCCCCGGCTTCCGACGTGTCAGGACGACGGCGCACCCCGCCGCCCCCTGCTCCTGACAACCCTCACCTCCCGGCGCGCTGTCAGGGCCACGGCGCGCTCGGGCGCTCGCTGGCCCTGACAACCCGACTCTGAAGGAGCAACACCTTGCCCGTCACCACCCTCGACCCCCGCTCCGCGCTCGTCGTCGTCGACCTCCAGGCCGGCATCGTCGGCGCCGCGACGGAGCCCCACCCCGCCGCCGACGTCATCGCCCGCTCGGCGCGTCTCGCCGACGCGTTCCGCGCCCAGGGCCTGCCCGTGGTGCTCGTCCGCGTCACCGCGCGGCGCGACGGCGCCGACGCGGTCCGTGGCCGCACCGACCTCTCCGGTGCCGCAGCGGCGGCCGGGCGGTCCGCGTTCCCGACCCTCCCGGAGGGCTTCGACGTCCTCGTCGACGAGCTCGGCGGGCCTGCCGGCAAGGACGGCGACATCGTCGTCACCAAGCGGAACTGGGGCGCCTTCTACGGCACCGACCTCGACGTCCAGCTGCGCCGCCGCGGCGTCACGCAGGTCGTCGTCACCGGCATCGCGACGTCGATCGGCGTCGAGTCCACCGCGCGCCAGGCGCACGAGCACGGCTACCACGTGACGATCGCGACCGACGCCGTCGCCGACCGCAGCGCGATCGACCACGAGCACGCGGTCACGCGCGTCTTCCCCCGCGTGGCGGAGACAGGCACGACCGAGGAGATCCTCGCCCTGCTGGGCGCGTGACCCCGACGCTGCAGGACGTCAGGCCACCGCGTGCCCGGCGTCCTGCAGCATCTCCGTCGCGAGCGTGAGCCGGTCCTCGGGCACCAGCACCAGGTCCGCGTGGAACGTCGAGGCGACGAACACCGGCACCTGCGCCGCGGCCAGCGGCGCGACGACGGACGCGAGCATGCCGGGCACGTCCAGGCCGTGCGGGTCGCCGTAGACGCCCGCCCACCGCTCGCCGTTGCCCCCGAACGGGGAGGCGTGCCGGAGCACCGTGAGGCCTTCGGGCGCGCGCACGAGCGCCACCCACTCGTCGTCCTCCGGGAAGGTCGCACCGGGCAGGTGCTCGAGCGTGAAGCGGTCGGGCAGGACGCGCAGGCTGAGCGACGGCATGACGGGGAGCCTAGAGGCCGCTCCCGACACGCTCCCCCGCGCGCTCGACGTTGTGGACGTGCGGCGTTGTGGACGGCCGGCGACACGCCGCGCGCCGATCCCCTACTGTCCCCCTACGCACCTGCGCCGACGCCGTCCCGAGGAGCCCCGTGAGCCCGCAGTCCCCCCGCCGCATGCGCAGCGCCTCGGTCACCCTCGGCGTGACGGCGCTGGTCGCGGCCGCCCTCACGGGCTGCTCGCCGGCCGCGGACAACCGCGCCGTCTGCGTCGACCCCGCAACCCAGAAGCGCGTGGCGGACGCGAGCTGCGACGACTCGCGGGGCGACTACACCGGCGGTGGCACCGGTGGCTACTACTGGTACTACCTGCGCTCGGGCTCGCGCGCCCCGGCGGTCGGCGGCTCGTACGCCACGAGCGGCGGCACCTTCGACTCCCACGCGCTGAGCGGCACGACGACGCGTGGCGGCGTCTCGTCCGACGGCGGCAGCGTCTCCGGATCCGACGGCGTGTCGCGCGGCGGGTTCGGCGGCAGCCACCACATCGGCTCCTGAACTGACGAACTTCCCGGAAAGGGGACCGCATTGAACGAGCTGCTGCCCGCCCTCGCCTACGGCGCCGCCTACTGCCTCCTCGGGACGGTGATGCTGGTCGCCGCCTGGCACGTGCTCGACCTGCTCACCCCGGGCCGGCTGGGCGAGCGCCTACGCGAGTCCCACTCGGCCGCCCTGGTGGCCGGCACCTGGATGGTGGCCCAGGGCGCGATCGTCTTCACCGCGATCTGGACCAACGCCGACGCCGGGCTCGGAACCGAGCTCGCGTGGACGACGTCGTTCGGCCTGCTGGGCATCCTGCTGCAGACGCTCGCGTTCCGGCTGGTCGACGTCGTCACCCCGGGCCACCTGGGCGAGGAGCTCACGCTCCCCGGACCGGTGACGCCGCTCGCGCGCGTGTGCGCGGGTGTCGTGGTCGCCGTCGCGCTCGTCGTCGTCGCGTCGATCGCCTGAGCGGGTGCGCCGGCACAGCATCCAGCCCCGCGCGGGCTGGCGCGAGACGGTCGTCCAGCAGGGCCTGGTCTTCCCGACGACGCCCACGGCCGACGGCGGCGAGCTGCCCTACTGGCACGAGTCCGCCTGGTACGAGCTCTCGATGGCCCAGGTGGAGCGGCTTGAGGCCGCCACCGAGGAGCTCTACGGCATGTGCCTCGAGGCCGCGGCCGTGATGCTCCGCCGCTACTCGGATGCCGACCTGGGCCTGCCCGCAGGCTCGCTCGCGCTGGCCGGGCAGTCGCTGCAGCGCGGCGACCCGTCCGTGTACGCGCGCTTCGACCTCGCGTACGACGGGTTCGGCCCCGCCAAGATGCTCGAGATCAACGGCGACACCCCGACGGGCCTGGTCGAGACCGCCGTCGCCCAGTGGGCGTGGCTGGAGGACGTGCTCCCCGGCAACGACCAGTGGAACTCGGTGCACGACAGGCTCGTGGCGTGGTGGCGCGAGCACGCCGACCGGTTCCCGGCCGGCATCCACTTCCTGCACTCCGCGGCGGACGAGTCCGGCGAGGAGGAGATGACGACGACATACCTGCGCGACACGGCGGCCATGGCGGGCCTGACGACGTACGGGCATGCCATCGACCAGCTCGGGTGGGACGCGCGCTCGCGCCGGTTCGTCGACGACTACGACCTGCCGGTCCGGGCCGCGTTCAAGCTCTACCCGTGGGAGGACATGCTCGCCGAGCCCTTCGGCGCCCACCTGGTCGCGCCCGACGAGGCCGAGCCGGTGCGCTGGGTCGAGCCAGCGTGGAAGCTGCTGCTGTCCACCAAGGCGATCCTGCCCGTGCTGTGGGAGCTGTTCCCCGGCCACCCGAACCTGCTGCCCGCGTACCTCGGCTCGCCGCGCGAGCTCGACCAGTGGGTGGCCAAGCCGCTCTGGGGGCGCGAGGGCGACAACGTGCACGTGCACGCACGTGGCACAGAGCTGGTCCAGGGCGGCAGCTACGCGGGCCAGCCGCTGGTGTACCAGGAGTACACGCCTCTGCCCGTGCTCGACGGGAACCACGTGGTGCTCGGTTCCTGGGTGATCGGCGGCAAGTCCGCCGGGTGCCTGGTCCGCGAGTCCGACGGCCCCGTCACCGACTACCACTCGCGCGTCGTCCCGCACGCCATCACCGACGCGCGCATGCCGGGGGTGCTGCAGGTCCAGGCCTGGCTGCGCGAGTAAGCGCGCCCAGCGGGCGCATGCGGCCCTCCCTGGGCGAGGATGGGCGGGACCGACGACGTCGAGCGCACCTGGAGGCAGAGATGGCAGGAAAGACGAAGCGCGGCGGGATCCGGAGGCTTGTCACGCTCGCGTCGATCGTGCTCAGCGGGGTCGCGGTGGTCAAGGAGCTGCGCACCCCCGCGGACCAGCGCACGTGGAACGGCAAGGTCGTGGCCGTGGTGCCCTACGACTTCCGCAGGCCGACCCTCGCCCGGGCGAAGGAGCGCATGTGGAACCCGGACTCCTCGACGATCGTCGGCCCGCGCGTGTTCGGCGTCGGCTGGACGGTCAACGTGGGTCGCCTCTTCGCGCTCGGGCGGCAGCGGCTCGCCAAGAAGTGAGCCTGGCATCCCCCGCCCTCCCTGACGGGCCGGTCGACGTCCAGCTGGTCGTCGCCGACATGGACGGCACGCTGCTCGACGCCGAGGGCCACGTCCCGGCGGACTTCTGGCCGCTGCTGGACCTCATGCGCTCGCGGGGCATCACGTTCGCGCCCGCGAGCGGCCGCCAGCACTCGACGCTGGCGCGCACGTTCGCGGGGCACCTCGACGGCATGCCCGTCATCGCGGAGAACGGCACCCTGGTGGTGCGCGACGGCGAGGAGCTGAGCTCCGCACCGCTCTCGCCACGGGTTGCGGAGGATGTCGTCCGCCGGGTACGCGCGGTCGCGGACGCCGGCCGCGACGTCGGCACCGTCGTGTGCGGCAAGCGCACCGCCTACGTGGAGCGCGACGACGACGCGTTCTGGGCCCAGGCGTCGCGCTACTACGCGGCGCTCGAGGCCGTCCCGGACCTGCTCGCGGTCGCCTCCCTCCAGGCTGTGGACGATCAGATCCTCAAGGTCGCCGTGCTCGACTTCGACGACGTCGCCCCGGCCGTCGTCCCTGCGCTCGCCCCGCTCCGGTCCACCGCGCAGGTCGTCGTGTCCGGGCGCACCTGGGTGGACGTCCTGGCCGACGGCGTCACGAAGGGAGCGGCCGTCGAGCGGCTCCAGGCCGAGCTGGGCATCACGCGCGAGCACACAGTCGCGTTCGGCGACTACCTCAACGACGTCGAGATGCTCGACGCCGCCGCCTGGTCTTTCGCGATGGCGGACGCGCACCCGCGGCTGCTGGAGCGCGCGCGGTACGTGGCGCCGTCGGCGGCGGAGCACGGCGTGGTGTGGGTGCTGGAGCAGCTCTTCAGGCCGTGATCTCAACGCCCGGCTGCAGGCTACGGCCGCGGGCCGCCGGCCTCTCGCCGCTGACGACTCGCTCGCGAGGACGGCACGACGCCCCGCTCCCGGCAGTGCGAGCTGCCGAGAGCGGGGCGTCGTGGGCGTACGAAGTGCGAGCGCGTCAGCGCAGGTCGAACCGGTCCGCGTTCATGACCTTCGTCCACGCCGCGACGAAGTCGTGCACGAACTTCTCCTTGGCGTCGTCGCTCGCGTACACCTCGGCGAGGGCCCGCAGCTCCGAGTTGGAGCCGAAGACCAGGTCGGAGCGGGTACCGACCCAGCGCGGGGCGCCCGTGGCACGGTCGGCGCCCTGGTACGCGTGCCTGCCCGGGTCGAGCGCCGTCCACGCGGTGCCCATGTCGAGCAGGTTGACGAACCACGCGTTGTCCAGCACGCCCGGGGTGTCGGTGAAGACGCCGTAGGCCGAGCCGTCGTAGTTGGTGCCGAGCACGCGCAGGCCACCGATGAGCACCGTGAGCTCGGGCGCCGAGAGGCCGAGCAGGTTGGCCCGGTCGATCAGCGAGTACTCCGCCGGGAGCGGCGACTTGCCCGAGTAGCTGCGGAACCCGTCGGCGAACGGCTCGAGCCAGGCGAACTGGTCGAGGTCGGTCTGCTCCTGCGTCGCGTCGACGCGGCCCTGTGCGAACGGCACCGCGACCGTCACGCCGGCCGCCGCGGCGGCAAGCTCGACGCCCACGCCACCGGCGAGCACGATGACGTCCGCGACGGACGCACCGGCGTCGGCCGCGAGGCGCTCGAGCACCGGCAGCGCCTCGGCGAGCAGCGTCGGGTTGTTGACGTCCCACGAGCGCTGCGGCTCGAGGCGCAGGCGACCGCCGTTGGCGCCACCGCGCTTGTCGGAGGAGCGGAACGACGACGCCGCGGCCCACGCCGTCGAGACCAGCTGCGAGACCGTCAGGCCGGAACCGGCGATAGCGGTCTTGAGGTCCGCGACCTGCGCGTCCGTCAGGTCCGCGAGGGTCCGGGCGGGCAGCGGGTCCTGCCAGATGAAGTCCTCGGCCGGGACCTCGGCGCCGAGGTAGCGCGCCTTCGGGCCCATGTCGCGGTGCGTCAGCTTGAACCAGGCACGGGCGAACGCGTCGGTGAGCGCAGCCTGGTCGTCCTTGAACCTGCGCGAGATCGCCTCGAGCTCCGGGTCGAAGCGCAGTGCGAGGTCCGAGGTGAGCATGCGCGGCTCGCGGCGGCCGTCGGAGTGGGCCAGCGGCACCAGGTCCGCGCCGCCACCGTCGATCGGGCGCCACTGCTTGGCGCCGGCGGGCGACTCCATGAGCTCCCACTCGTACGCGAAGAGGATGTGGAAGAACTCGTTGTCCCAGCGCGTCGGGTGGTAGGTCCAGGTGACCTCGAGGCCCGACGTGATCGCGTCGTCGCCGACGCCGGAGCCGAAGTTGTTCTTCCACCCCAGGCCCTGCATGTCCAGGTCGGCGCCCTCGGGGTCTGCCTCGAGGTGGGCGTCGGACGCAGCGCCGTGCGTCTTGCCGAAGGTGTGGCCGCCTGCGACGAGCGCGACCGTCTCCTCCAGGTCCATGCCCATGCGGCGGAACGTCTCCTTGATGTCCACCGCGGAGGCCAGCGGGTCCGGGTTGCCGTTCGGACCCTCGGGGTTGACGTAGATGAGGCCCATCTGGACGGCGGCCAGCGGCTCCTCGAGGTCGCGCTCACCGGTATAGCGCTTGTCCTCGAGCCAGACGGTCTCGGGGCCCCAGTACACGTCCTGGTCGGCCTCCCAGACATCTGCGCGACCGCCGCCGAAGCCCAGCACGGGGAAGCCCATGTCCTCCAGCGCGACGTTGCCCGCGAGGATCATGAGGTCGGCCCACGAGAGCTGCTGGCCGTACTTCTTCTTGACCGGCCACAGGAGACGGCGGGCCTTGTCGAGGCTCACGTTGTCCGGCCAGGAGTTCAGCGGAGCGAAGCGCTGCTGACCCTCGCCGGCACCGCCGCGGCCGTCGTGCGAGCGGTACGTGCCCGCCGAGTGCCACGCCATGCGGATGATGAACGGGCCGTAGTTGCCGAAGTCGGCCGGCCACCAGGGCTGCGAGTCGTGCAGGGCTGCCTGGATGTCGGTCTTCACGGCCGCCAGGTCGAGGGACTCGAAGGCCGTCGCGTAGTCGAAGTCCGCGCCGAGCGGGTTACCGACGACGGGGTTCTTCGCCAGCATCTTGAGGTTGAGCTGGTTGGGCCACCAGGCGCGGTTGCCGCCCCCCTGCGTGGGGTGTGCGGCTCGCTCGCCATGGACGACGGGACAGGTGGCCTCGGGGTTCTCCGACATGGGGATCCTTCCGGTGGAACGGGAGTGGTCAGGGGTCAGTCGGTGGTGGTCGAGCCGTGCGGGTCGGCCGCGTCGGTGGGAGCGGCCGCGTCGGTGGGAGCGGCCGCGTCGGCGGGAGCCGCGGCGCACTGCGGGCAGAGGCCCCAGTACACGACTTCCGCCTCGTCGATCCGGTACCCGTGCGCGTCCGACGGCGTCAGGCAGACCGTCTCACCGACGGCGCAGTCGACGTCGACCACCGCGCCGCACGATCGACACACCAGATGGTGGTGGTTGTCGCCCACGCGCGTCTCGTAGCGCGCCACGGAACCGGCCGGCTTGATGCAGCGCAGGACGCCCAGGGCGGTCAGCGTGTGCAGCGAGTCGTAGACGGCCTGGTGGGAGACCTCGGGAAGTTCCGCGCGGACGGCCGTGATGACCGACTCGGTGTCGGCGTGCGGCAAGCGGTCGACGGCGGCCAGCACGGCGAGCCGCGGCTTCGTCACCCGCAGCGAGACGCCGCGCAGGAGCCGGGCGCCTTCCTCGCTGAGCATGGCCTCACCCTGGCGGCTTTTCTTGAACGGGTCAAGTGAAGATGGGTGTGTGGCGCTGGCTGATTCATGGTCCCTGGGCGGGCCTCATCGACCTCCGCTGCAGGTGCGGGTGTGGATGCTTCGCGGGAAGCGAAGGGCCCGGCGCTGCGACCACAGCTCCGACGACGACGACGCCGGGTTGTGGATGACGACGGATGTTGGTTATCCACGGATCTGGCATCTGACCTGGCTATTCGTACATGTGTTCGATACTCTCGAAGGGCGGTCGCGGTGCTCAGGCGGACCGCTCAGTCAGGTGCGGCACTGTCTTCGGGGGGAGGGGCGGCATGGTCGATACGGCGACCGGCGGGGCTGCGCGCCCCGTGCGCGATGACGCGGCCGCGTGCCCGGCGCGCCAAGACGCGGCCGCCTGCCTGGAGGACGGCCTCGCGCTGCTGCGCGCGGGCGTCGAGGCTTTGGTCACGCTCGCCGCGTCCGGTGCCCTGCACGAAGTGCCCGCGGCCACGCTCGCCGCCGCCCAGCGGGAGATCCGTGGGCTGGCGCACCGGCAGGACGCGGTTCGGCTGGTCATCCTGCCCGTGCTGGAGGCCGATGGCGTGTGGGCGCTGGACGGGTCCCGGTCGTTCCCCGCGTGGCTGGCCCGGCACGACGACGTGCCCCGCGGCGTGGCCCACCGCGAGACCAGACGCGCGCGGACCCTGCGGGACCAGCTCCCCGCGACCCGGGCCGCGGCCCTGGCCGGCAACGTCGGGGCCGACCACGTGACCGCGATGGTCTCGGTATGCACGAGCGACGCGCGGTTGGCCGCGCTCGCAGCACCCGTGACCGGCTTGCCCGCCCGGGTGGACGAGGCCGGCACCGCGATGCCGGCCCCGAGCAGTGAGGAGTTCCTGCTGGCCCAGGCGCCCCTGTACGCCGTGCACGGGTTTCAGCGGCTGGCCCGCCACTTCGCGCACGTCGCCGACCCCGACGCCGACGAGCGCGGCTACCGCGACGCGACGGACCGCGAGCACCTCGAGCTCGGCCTGACCCTCGGCGGGTACCACGTGACCGGGTTCCTCACCGAGGAGCACGGCACCGCCCTCCGGGTCGCCCTGGACGCTGTGATGGGGGTGCCGGCCGCCGAGGACGAGCGCACGGTCACGCAACGCCGCGCCCAGGCGCTGGCCGACCTGGCCCGCATCACCCTCGACCACTCCCTGGCAGGCACCGGCGCCGCCGTGCGTCCCCACCTGACCGTGACGGTCTCCTGGGCCGAGCTCAAGCAGGCGCTCGGGGCCGGATCGCGTGGCGACGATGCGCTCGACCCCCACCCCGCGAGCCTCGATCCCGGCCCCGCGAACCTCGACCTCGGCCGTGTCCTCGCCCCACGAAGCCGCGACCGGGCCGGTGCGCTCGACGTTGCCGCCCTACTTGCTCTGGAGCGCACCCCGGCCGTCCTCGAGGGCTCCACGGGTCCGCTGCCCGACGCCCTGCTGCGCAAGCTCGCGTGCGACAGCGAGATCTCCCGCATCGTGTTCGGCCCCGACGGGCAGATCCTCAACGTCGGCCGTGCCCAACGCACTATTACCGGGCAGCTGCGTCGCGCGGTCATCGCCCGCGACCAGCACTGCACCTGGCCCGGCTGCCACGAACCACCCCCTCGCTGCGAGGTCCACCACGCCGAACGCCACTGGGCCGCCCACCACGGCGAGACCTCCACCGCCAACGCCGCCCTGCTGTGCTGGCACCACCACACCGTCGTCGACACCACGGGCGTCACCATGCGCTGGCATCCCACCGGCACCGGCACCGGAACGGGCGGCTGGCGGTTCGCCGACCGCCACGGCAACCCCATCGCTAGCACCCCTCGCTGGGCAGACGCCGAGCAGGCCGCATGAACGATCCCAGACCGCTCTCAGCCCGACGCCCGCCCGAGGAACTTGATCGGGAGTCGTCGTACGCCCTGCGGGTCCGCGTCGCGCACAACGCGGATCCGCCGCACGGTCACCGCGGTTCGACGTCGAGGATCTGGGTGCGCGCGATCGCGGCATCGCGGTCCACGGCCAGCGCCGTGCGCCGCGGGTCGGCCATGTAGGCGGCGAGCGCCTCCCCCGACGGCAGCTCGATGACCTGCACCTCGAGCGGGCCGTCCCCCGCCGGCCCGTCCGACGCCGTCCGCCGCACGCGCGAGACGAGCCGCGCCCCGTGGTCCGGCAGCAGCGCGAGCACCGCGTCCTCGTAGGCGGTCAGCGCGTCGTCCTGCCCGGGCAGGGGCCACAGCAGTACGCAGAGGGTAAGCGGAAGGTCGTCGTCGGCCACGTGCGACATCCTGGCACCGAAGTGCGCATCAGGTCAGGCCACATCGCGCCAGGCGCGGCGCGCGCCCGCGACCATGGTGTTGCACGTGCCCGCGCCCACGGGGGGAGCCCACCATGCCGCAGCCGGTCACCTATGCCCTGCCGACGACAACCCCGCAGAAGCACGCCGCCTCGCACAAGCCCGCAGCCAAGGACTCGCTGCGCGTGCTCGTCGAGAGCGGCGACTTCGCCATGGCCCAGGAGTGGTTGCGCTCGCACCAGGTCTGGGAGATCGTCGACGCGATCGACCGCGTGGGCCCGGTCGACGCCGTCGCCGCGTTCCGCCTGCTCGATCCCGACCGCGCGTTCGCCGTCTTCGAGGACCTCGAACCGAGCGGACAGCAGGCGATCCTCGAGGTGATGCGCGGCGCCGAGTTCAGCGCGTTCGTCGACTCCCTCGACCCCGACGACCGTGCACGCATGCTCGGCGAGCTGCCTGCGAAGGTCGCGCGCCGCGTTCTCGCTGGGCTCAGCCCGGCCGAGCGCACGATGACGGCGACCCTGCTCGGCTACCCCGAGGACTCCGCGGGCCGCTACATGACGCCGCAGGTCGTGGTGCTGCACGAGCGCCTCACCGTCGCCGCGGCCCTCGCCCGCATCCGGGCCCGCGGGTCCGACGCCGAGACCGTCTACACGCTGCCTGTCGTCGACGGCCAGCGCCGCCTCACCGGCGTCGTCGAGCTCCGCGAGCTCATCCTGTCCGACGACGACGCCACGGTCGCGGACCTCGTCGTCACCGAGACTCCGCGCGTGCGCGCCACCGAGCCCGCCGAGACCGCGGCGCGTCTCATGTCCGACTCCAACATCCGCGACCTGCCGGTGGTCGACGCCGAGGACCGCCTGCTGGGCCTCCTCACGTTCGACGACGCGGACGAGGTCATCGAGGACGCGGAGACCGAGGACGCCGCCCGTCAGGGTGGTGCCCGCCGGTGGGAGGGCCACTACATGGCCGTCTCGGTGCTGCACCTCGCCCGCACGCGGGCGGTGTGGCTGGTGCTCCTGCTCATCGTGTCGCTGCTGACCGTCACGGTTGCGTACAGGTTCGAAGATGCGCTCGAGCAGGTGGCTGCGCTCGCCCTGTTCATCCCGCTGCTCATCGGCACGGGTGGCAAGGTGGGCACGCAGGCGTCGTCGGCGTGCGTGCGCGCGCTGGCGATCGGCGAGGTACGGCCCTCCGACATCGCCCGCGTCACGATCCGCGAGGCCGGCACGGGGCTGCTCCTCGGGACGGGCCTCGGGGCGCTCGCCATCGGCGCGGGTCTGTTCTTCGCGGGGCTCGACGTCGCGGTCGTCGTCGGGGTGTCCTTGCTGCTCATCTGCCTGCTCGGGGCGCTCGTGGGCGGGATCAGCCCACTCGTCGCGCGGCGCCTGGGGATCGACCCGGCGCTCGTGTCCGCGCCTGTGGTCACCACCGTCGTCGACGTGCTCGGCCTGGTGATCTACTTCGTCGTCGCGAGCGCGATGCTCGGGCTGTGAGCGCGCGGGCCTGAGGGCCCGCGCGCCGACGCGCCGCCGGCTCGTTCGAAGTCGTTGTGGCAGTAGGCGCTGCCCTCGCCGCGGGCCGCGGAGCGGGCCTCGAGGACGTCCGCCTCCCGTATGACGCCGTCGAGCCCGTCCGGGAGCGCGACGCCGAGGCGGCGCGCGCCGTCCACGCAGGCACGGGGGACGAACCAGAACGGGTGGCACCGGCGGTAGATGCCCTCGATGGAGTGGATCCGGCGCAGCAGGCGGGCGAGCTCGCGGACGTTGGCTCCCCTAAGCAGGGTTGCCGACGCCGAGGGCCTCCAGCAGCGCCTGCCGCGGCGCCGGATGCGAGCGAACATCCAGATCCAGCACCACTCGACCCGGCCGTTCGCTCAGCACCACCGCGCGGTCGGCGAGCGTGACCGCCTCGTCGACGTCGTGAGTCACGAGGACGACGGCGGTGCCCGGCCCGCCGGCGTCACTCACGCCCTCGCGAGCCCCGCCCTCGCGAGCCCCGCCCGCGCCAGTTCCGCCCGCGCGAGCCCCGCCCGCGAGCGCCCCGCCCGCGAGGTCCAGCCTCGCGAGCCAGTCGTTCATGCGTCGCCGCGTCAACGGGTCGAGCGCCCCGAACGGCTCGTCGAGCAGCAGCACCGGCCGGCCGGCGAGGCACGTGCGCAGCAGCGCGAGCCGTTGTCGCATGCCGCCGGAGAGCTCGTGCGGCCACGCCCGCTCGAACCCCGCGAGTCCGAACGTCTCGAACAGCTCGGCGGCCCGCTCCCGGGCGGCGGCCCCGGGCCCGCCTGCGACCCGGGCCCCGACCAGCGCGTTGGGCAGCGCGCGCCGCCAGGGCAGCAGCCCGTCGCGCTGCGGCATCCACGCGGTGGCGGGCCGCCCGTCGTCGAGCGCGGGCCTCGCGAGCCCACCTGTCACGGACGCCTCACGCCCCAGCAGCCCGGCGAAGGCGCGCAGCAGCGTGGACTTGCCGCACCCGGAGGGCCCGACGACGGCGACGAACTCGCCGTCGAGCACCTCGAGATCCACGCGCTGAAGCACGCCGAGCCCGCCGAAGCTGACGGAGACTCCCCGGGCGGCAAGGACCACCTCTCCCTTCTTCTGCATGGTGTCGAGAGGTCGGCTTCCCGAGCTGCCGAGATCTCGCAATGCAGAAGAAGGGGAAGGGGAAGGCGATGGCCTGCCGGTCACCGTGCCCCCGGCAGCAGCGCGTTCGTCCAGGCGTCCTTCACCTGCGGGTCGCCCTTCAGCAGGCCGTTGTCCCCAAGGAAGCCTGCGAAGCCGTTCCAGACGGCCGCGTCCTGCTGACCCCAGTGCGCCGGGTTGTCCGTGTACCGGGTCGCCAGCCACTCGGCACTCGCCTTCACGAGCTTCGGGTCCAGCTCCGGGGCCGCCTTCAGCAGCGCGTCGGCGGCGGCCGACGGCTCGGCGATCGCGTCCTGGTAGCCGTGCGAGACAGCGTCCATGAACGCCTTGAGCGCGTCACCCTTCGACGACAGCTCCGACCGCGACGTCGCCAGGATCGGCGTGTACCAGTCGGGGATGCAGTCGGTGTGGTCGGCGAAGGGGATGGTGCTCACGTCCATGCCGTCGACGTCGCGCAGGCGGATGGTGTCCCACGCGTCGAATACCCACGCGGCGTCGAACTGGTCCTGCGTCAGCCCGATGCGGAAGTCGTCGCTGACCAGCGGCGTCATCTTGACCGCATCGGGGGTGCCGCCGTCGCACGTGACGAGCTTGCGGATGATCGCGTTCTCCAGGTCCGACCCGTAGGAGCCGTACCGCTTGCCGGCGAGGTCACGCGGGCGGGCGATGCCGTCCTTGGTCAGGGAGATGAGCGACGACGTGTTGTGCTGGATCACCGCCGCGATGGAGACGACGTCGGCACCCTGGGCGCGCGCGGGCAGCAGCTCCTCGGAGACGGAGTAGGCGACGTCGGCCCGCCCCGCCGCGACCATCTGCAGCCCGGACGTCTCGCCGGGCTCGACGATCGTCACGTCGAGACCGGCCTGCGTGAAGTACCCGCGGGCCTGCGCCAGGTAGAGCCCGGAGTGGTTGGTGTTGGGCGTCCAGTCGAGGACGACGGTCAGCGGCGTCGTCGGGCCCGACGACGACGGCGTGGCGGCGGACCCACCTCCGCAACCCGCGGCGAGCGCGACGGCAGCGAGGGCGGCGAGGCCGGAGACGGGACGGGCGAGACGCAAGTGAAGACTCCTCATGAGGCGGACGACGGACGCTGCCACGGAGTGGCAAGGCGGCTCAGCAGCACGACGGCGAGCACGAGCACCCCGGACAGCAGGGCGATGAGGGCGAGGCCGGCGAAGATCTGGTCCACGGCGTACGCCTTGCGGGAATGCTGGATGAACACGCCGAGACCGCTGGTCCCGGCGAGGTACTCGGACACGACGGCCGCGCCGACGGCGTACGTGGCGGCGATGCGCAGCCCGCTCAGCGCGGCGGGCACCGAGGCGGGCAGCCGCACCAGCCAGAGCTGGTGCCAGCGCGTGCCGCCGAGCCCCGCGACCATGTCGGCATGCTCGGCGTCGACGGCACGCATCGCCGCCGACGTCGCCACGAGTACGGGGAAGAACACGGTCACCCCGACGAGCAGCACCTTGGGCGTGAGCCCGAACCCGACCCACAGGATCATCAGGGGGGCGAGCACCACCGTCGGCAGCGTCTGGGACAGCAGCACCACGGGGTGCGTGACGTCGCCGAGCAGCGGCAACGCGGAGATGAGCACCGCGAGCGCCCAGCCGCCCAGCGTCCCGACGGCGAGACCGCCGACCGCCTCGACCGACGTCGTCAGGCTGTGGTGCGCGAGCAGCGGCCCGAGCTCCCACGCGCGTCGGACGATGCGTGACGGGGCCGGCAGCACGAACTCGGGCAGGTGGTTCACCCCGACGAGGGTCTCCCAGGCCGCCAGCAGGACGACCACGGTCAGCGTGCCGACGGCGAGGCGGCGTACCGCAGCGCGCCCTGCCGCCCCCCGCAGGCCCCCTCGTGGATAGGCGGCCGGTACGCGCCGCAGACTGGACCCGCGCCTCACGCCCGGAACTTGCCGACGAGATCGGCCACGCGCGGGCCGTCGTCGTCGCGCGCTCCCGAGACCTTGATGACGCTGATGCAGCCGTCCGCGCCGGAGGCGAGCGTCGCCTCGTGCACGGCACGCAGCAGCGGCCAGATCTCGTCGGGCGCGCCCTCCACGACAGTGCCCAGCCCCCCGACCTCGTACTCGAGCCCGGACTCCTGGATGACGGCGATGGCGGCGTCGACGTGAGCGTAGCGGTCGGTGTCGGTGCCCAGCGGGCGGGGCAGGACCTGGATCTCGGCGATCATGCGTGACTCCTCGGGTCGTGACCCGGGGACGCCGGCAGCACGGCCGACCGGCTGCGCGCATGCAGCCGCCCACCGTCGGCGAGGCGTGGTGAAGCGGGCGATGGTTCCGCCCAACGCCGTGCCGTCGGCACGTCCTTCCGCTGGCATTACCCAGGTCAAGTACTCGGGTCGGCGACGCCGGCGCTGCGCGCCCGGCCACCCTCTCAGCCCGGTTGCCCCGAGCTCCCCGCGTTGGCGAGCGTCACGGTACACCTGGCACTGGGTCGCCCAGAATCCCGGGACGACTGCGTCTCACGACCCAGTCCCAGGCCGGAATGCTCGGGAACCCAGGCGGGTGCCGCTACGTCGAAAATGTGCCGCGCAGCGACACGGCGACCCACCGCTCGCCCTCCTGCGAACCCAACTCTTCGAGTGGTACGTTCCCGCAGGTCAGGATGCTGCTCGGCACAAGGCAGATCCCCTCGGGGCTTAAGGAATGGAGTCGCAATGAAGCGAGTCCGCATGGTGGCAGCAGGCTGGACCTGTGCCTGAACGCGGCACCGCGGAGCGCGGGGCGAAGCCCCGCGTTCGCGCACTGCGGCGCCGGTGGCGCACGCGCAGTGGGCTCGACTGGCCGTCGGCAGCTTGGCCGGAGCGATGCTGTGCGTCCTGTCGGGTTGCGGTGGAGGCGCCGGCGATCCTGTGGCTCCCGCTTGGTCCCCGCCCGCATGGTTCGCACAGCAGGCACAGAAGCAGGAGGAGTACCGGGTTGCGTTGCAGGCATGCCTCGACGGCAAGGGTTGGGACCTCACTGTCACCTCCCTCGGTGGTGTCGAGGAGGGGCTGAGCAAAGCCGACATGCAGCGGTTTCCGGGCGACCTCGACACGTGCCGGACGTCGATGGGCCTGCCGACGCAGCCACCGCCCAAGACGGATGCCGAGCTGCGTGACGAGTACCGCAAAGACCTCGACGTGCGCGCCTGCCTGGTCGCGCAGGGATATGCGATGGCTGAGCCGCAGTCGGAAGACGCCTGGCTCGACGCCGCCCGCGAGAGCTACGACCCGGCCACTACCGAAGAGCGGCTGCGCGAGATCGTCATGTGGACGCCGTACGGCGACCCGGTCATCGATGCGCTGCCCCCATCGAATGTCGACGAGCTGACGACGGTTTGCCCGCAGGTGGCGTTCTGATGGGTAGGCGGGTCGCGAGCCGGGTGGGATGGGCTGCCGCGGTGACAGCGGCGCTCGTCGTCGGCGTCGTGGCGGGGCGGGCGACCTTCTCTCCACCTCGCGTCCCGCAGCAAGGGGCTGCGACTGCGACGTATACGGTCACGGAAGCGACGGTGGGCGAGAGCACACCGCTGCCGGTCACAGCGCGCTGGCCCGCTCACCCGGCAGGGACCGGGGCGAGCGAGGGCACGGTGACGGGCATCTCCGCGAAGCCGGGACAAGAGGTGCGGCCAGGCGACGTGCTGTTCACGGTGGACCTGCGCCCCGTCGTGGTGGCACAGGGGCAGGTGCCCTCCTTCCGTGAGCTGGCGGCTGGTTCCCATGGCGAGGACGTCGCACAGCTTCAAAGTCTGCTGATCGGACTCGGACACCTACGCGGGAAGGCGAGCGGGCGGTTCGATTCGTCCACGACCACTGCGGTCCGCGCCTGGCAACGAGCGCTGGGGATCGACCCGGACGGCGTGGTGCACTCGGGCGATGTGGTGTATGTGCCTGCCGTGCCTGCACGCATCGTCCTCGACGACACGGTGCGCGTCGGTGCCCGGGTCACGGCCGGGCAGCAGGTTGTCTCGATCGTCGAGGCGACGCCGCAGTTCACGGTGACAGTCGGCTCGGGACAGCAAGCCGACACCGTCCCGACGACGGGCACGACCGTCGACATCCAAGGCCCCGACGGGAAGGTCTGGCACGGCGTGGTCGCGGACGCGACGACCACCGAGACGGGCGACGTCACGCTCAGGTTGGACGGGGCAGGCGGCGGCCCGGTCTGCGGGACCGACTGCTCTGCCTTGCCGTACACGTCCCAGGACGTGGTGCTCTCGGCGCGAGTGGTCACGACGCCCGACGTGAGCGGTCCCGCGGTGCCACCCGCCGCGCTCGGCACCGCCGCGGACGGGACGCGGTTCGTGAAGCTGCTGGACGGGACTCGGGTGACCGTCACGGTCAAGGCGGCCGACGCGTCGCGCGCCGTCGTGACCGGGGTTGACGTGGGCACCGTGGTGCGCTTGTTCGCCGACGGCGCGCCTGCTGCGGGCAGCGGCCCGGCGCCCGGAGCCTCGCCGACGCCGGCGGCTGCGCAGTGACCGCGCGCTTCCAGACCGGCACCGTCGAGCCCGACTCGGCCCCGCTGCCGGCGGAAGCTGCCGTGGACGGCCTGCGGATCACAGCCGCGGGAGTGACCTTCGCCTACCGCCGGGGTGCGGACCCGGTGCTGGACTCTCTCGACCTGGAGGTCGTGCCCGGGACGGTCACGGTCCTGACCGGGGCGTCCGGTGCGGGCAAGTCCACGCTGCTGTACGTGCTGGCCCTGCTGCTTCCGCCCACGGCCGGGACCCTCCTGTGGGAGGGCCGGCCGGTGGGCCCGCTGCCCGACGGCGAGCGCGCCCGCCTTCGAGCGGCCCGGTCGGGGTTTGTGTTCCAGGACGCGATCCTGGACCCGTCGCGCACCGTGCTGGACAACGTGTGCGAGTCCGCGCTGATCGCCGGCATCCCCACCCGGACGGCGCGCGCCCGGGCGCGGGTGCTGCTGGAACGGTTTGGCGTCGGGCATCGCGCCGGCCACCGGCCCGGCGAGATCTCCGGCGGCCAGGCGCAGCGAGTAGCGCTGTGCCGGGCGCTGGTCACCGATCCGGGCGTCGTCTTCGGTGACGAGCCGACGGGCAACCTGGACGACGCGAGCGCCCAGGTGGTCTGGGACGCGCTGCGCGCGCACGCCGCCCGCGGGGCGACCGTCATCCTCGCGACGCACGACCAGACCCTGGCGCGGGCCGCGGACCGGCACGTCGTGGTGGGCTGAGATGGCCAACTCGGGTTACCCCCGGCCACGCGCGCTGCTCGTCGACGGTGTCCGCGCAACCCTCGCGCAACCGGTGGCGACGGCGGCGGCGCTTCTCGTGGTCGCGCTGGTCTGCGTCGTCGTGATGGTGACGGCGGGGCGTACCGCGGCGACGGAGCGGCAGGTGCTCTCGACGATCGACCAGACCGGGACGCGGCTGATCACCGTGACGGACGGCTCCGGCAACGCGGGGTTCGCACCCGACTCGGTGGCCGTGGCCGCCGGCGTCCACGGAGTGTCGTGGGCGCTGGGTCTCGGCCCCGCGACCGACGCCGTCGCCGGCAGCGGCCAACGCGCGCCCGCGACTGCCGGGGTGCCCCTGCGCGACTACGTCGGCACGCTGCCCGACGACGTGACCCTCGTCTCCGGCCGGCTGCCGCAGCGCCCAGGCGAGGCGGTCGCCGGGGTCGGCGCCGTGCAGCGTCTCGGGCTGACCGATGGCGCCGGACCGGTCACCGCCGGGCGCGTCCAGGCCACGGTGGTCGGCGTCGTCCACGCTCGCGGCGCTCTCGCGCGTCTGGACGAGACGGTCCTTGTTACCCCCGACCGGGACGTCCCGCTGAGGTATCTCTACGTCACGGCCCGCTCGGCGGTCGAAGTTCCTGCGGTGGCCCAAGCGGTCAAGGCGGCCCTGCACGTCGACCACCCGGAGCGGCTCACCGTGGAGACGTCCGACGCGGCGATGCGCCTCAGAGAGGTCGTCTCCGGGCGGCTGGGCGCAGCATCACGCCAGCTCACCGCGGCGGTCCTCGCGGTGGGCGTCGTCGTTGTCGGTGTGACGATGCTCGGCATGGTCTCGGCACGTCGGCGCGACTTCGGCCGCCGCCGCGCCCTGGGAGCCAGCCGCTCCGTGATCGTGGTGCTCGTGCTCATCCACGCCGGGCTCGCCGCTTGCGCCGGCGCGGTACTCGGCACCGTAGTGGGCAGCACCGTCGTGGCCGTGACCTCGCGAGCCGTCCCCTCGCTCGCCTACGTCATCGCGCTTGCGGCCCTGACGGTGCTCGCCGCCATGGCCGGGTCGGTTCCGCCCGCCCTGCTGGCAGCCCGCCGCGACCCGGTCCGCATCCTGCGCGTGCCGTGAACCACGACCCAGCCACAACGGTTGTGGGACTCTGTGGCTCCGGTGATCGGGCCGGATCACCGGAGCCACAGAGTCCCACAACCGTTCGGTCTCCCGACTAGAAGACCTGGCGGAGGTTCGCCCGTGTCAGGTCCAGCAGCTCGTCGCCGCGCCCCGAGAGCAGCGTCCGCAGCGTGTACAGCGCGAAGCCCTTGGCCTGGTCGAGCTTGATCGACGGGGGGATCGTCAGCTCCTGACGCTCGGTGACGACGTCGACCAGCGCGGGCCCGTCGTACGCGAACGCCTCCGTGAGCGCCTTGCGCAGGTCCTTCGACCGCTCGACGCGGAACGCCTTGAGCCCCGCGGCCTCGGCGATCGCTGCCAGCGACGGGTTCTGAAGGCCCGTGGTGTGCGTGACGAACCCGGCCGACTTCATCTCGAGCTCCACGAAGTTCAGCGACGAGTTGTTGAACACCACCACCTTCACGGGCAGCTTGTTCTGCGTGAGCGTGAGCAGCTCGCCGAGCAGCATCGTGACGCCGCCGTCGCCCGAGAGCGTGACCACCTGCCGCCCGGTCGCGGCCGCGGCCCCGACGGCCTGCGGGACGGCGTTGGCCATCGACCCGTGGATGAACGACCCGATGAGCGACCGCCGCCCGTTCATGCGCAGGTAGCGGGCCGCCCAGATGACCGGCGATCCGACGTCGGGGATGAGCACGGCGTCGTCGGCGGCGAGCTCGTCGATCAGCCGCGCAACATACTGCGGGTGCAGCGGCTGGTCGCCCTTGCGCGGGGTGGCGAGGTCGTCGAGCTTGGTCCGGGTCTTGGCGTAGTGGTCGAGGGCGTCGTCGAGGTGGTTGCGGTCGGTCCTCTGGTCCAGCAGCGGGAGCAGCGCGTCGACGGTGTCGCCGACGTCGCCCACCAGCCCGAGCGTGAGCGGCACGCGCCGGCCCAGGTGCTCGCCGCGCAGGTCGATCTGGATGACCTTCGCCTTCTCGGGCAGGAACGCCCGGTAGGGGAAGTCGGTGCCGAGCATGAGCAGGGTGTCGGCGTTCTCCAGCGCGCGGTAGCCGGACGCGAAGCCGAGCAGGCCCGTCATGCCGACGTCGTACGGGTTGTCGTGCTCGACGAACTCCTTGGAGCGCAGCGTGTGGACCACGGGCGCGGCCAGCTTGCCGGCCAGCGCGACCACCTGGTCGTGCGCGTGCTGAGCGCCCGCGCCGGCGAGGATCGTCACCCGCTTGGCCTGCTTGAGCAGGGCCGCGGCCTCGCCGAGCTCCTCCTGCGACGGCAGGATGCGCGGCTTGGTGGCCCGGATCGGGGTCACCGTCGTGTCCTCGGCCTCGGCCAGCGCGATGTCGCCCGGGATGACGACGACGGCGACGCCGCGCTTCTCGAGCGCCGTCTGGATCGCGGTGTTGAGGATGCGCGGCATCTGGCTCGGGGAGGCGACGTACTCGGTGTAGACGGAGGCCTCGCGGAAGAGCTCCTGCGGGTGCGTCTCCTGGAAGTAGCCGCTGCCGATCTCCGCCGTCGGGATGTGGGCGGCGATCGCCAGCACGGGGACGCGCGAGCGCTGGGCGTCGAACAGCCCGTTGATGAGGTGCAGGTTGCCGGGGCCTGCGCTGCCGACGGCGACGGCGATCTTCCCGGTCAGGGCGGCCTCGGCGCCGGCCGCGAAGGCGGCGGCCTCCTCGTGGCGCACGTGCACCCAGTCGATGCCGGAGCCGCGCAGCGCGTCGGTGAAGCCGTTGAGGGAGTCGCCCGGGATGCCGTAGACGCGCTTCACGCCGGCGGCGACGAGGGTGTCGACCATGTTCTTGGCGACGGTGGCCATTTTGTCCTTCTTCGTGGGTGGACGGGTGTGACGTTGCTTGTGGCGGGTGTCGAGGGGAGCGGCTCAGCGCGCGGAGATCGCCGGCCAGACGAGGTCGCAGACCTGCCCGGCGAGATCGCTGTCGAGGGGTGCATGGCCCCACACGAGCCGGTGGTAGACGGGGGCGAACAGCGCGTCGACGACGAGCTCGACGTCGACGTCCGCGCGGAGCTCGCCCTGGGCGACGCCCCGCGCGAGGTGGTGGGCGGCGCGCTCGCGGCGCGGGTCCATCCACCGCTCGAGCAGCGCGTTCGCCAGCCGTTCGTCGCTCGCCGCGGCGGCGAGCAGCTGCCGCAGCAGCGCACCGGCCGGCGTCTCGCGCAGCAGCCTGACCAGCGCGCCGACCTGCAGGGTCAGCGCGTCGCGGACGGGCAGCGAGTCGTCGAACTCGATGCTCTCGTGGAACCTCTCGAGCAGGCCCTCCGCGAGCACCGCGGACGCCGAGGGCCACCACTTGTAGATCGTGGTGCGCGAGACGCCCGCTCGCGCGGCGACCGCGTCGACGGTCGGCACGCGGGACTCTGCGAGGGCGAGGTCCGCGGCGGCGTCGAGGATCGCCAGCCGCGCGCTCTCCGAGCGCGGCCGGCCGGCTCGCGGAGCCTGGCTATTACTGGACACGTTGTTCACAATACGCCTAGAGGGCGCCCGTGGGCCCGATGTGCGCGACCTCACAAGAGCGACCGCGAGCCACGCGCGCCTTAGGCTGCTCGCCGTGTCGCTCTCGCTCTGGTTGGCCCTCGTCGCCACGGGCGCCCTCATCTCCCTGACGCCAGGCGCCGGCGCCATCAACACCATGGCGAACTCGCTGGCCTCCGGATGGCTCCGTTCGATCTGGGGCATCCTCGGGCAGCAGCTCGCGCTGCTCGTGCACATCGCGATCGTGGCCGCCGGGGTCGGGGTGCTCGTCGCCCGTACGCCCCTGCTGTTCGACACCATCCGGTACGTCGGAGCCGCCTACCTGGTCTACCTCGGCGTGCGACTGCTCCGGTCACGCTCCGTGGCGGGGCCGGCGGACGTCGTCGGGCCCGTGGTGCGCGAGCCGGCGTGGGCGATGTTCCGGCGCGGACTGCTGGTCAACCTGACCAACCCCAAGGCGATCGTGTTCTTCCTCGCCTTCGTGCCGCAGTTCGTCCGGCCCGCCCGGCCGCTGCTGCCGCAGTACGCCGTCCTGACCGCGACCGTCGTCGTCATCGACGTCGCCGTCATGTGGTTCTTCTTCGCGACGGCGGCCCGCGGGCTCCGCCGGCTGACCGCGCGGGAGTCCGCGCAGCGGGTGGTCAACCGGGTGTTCGGCGGGCTGTTCGTCGGCGTCGGGGTGCTGCTGGCCGCCGTGCACTGACGGGCGACCTCGGGCTGCGGTTGCAGCCCTCCGCCGACCCCTGCACTGTGGACGCGTAGGCCTGGGCGCCCTGCAGTCCGGGCCTACCACCTTGTCCCGCCCACCCTGTCCCGCCCACCCTGTCCCACCCACCCTGTCCCGTGCTGATGCCGGTGCCGCCATGAAGCCGTTCCTTCTGCTCGCCACCCGCGCGCAGGACCTCGCCGCCGACGGCGAGCACCGCGCGGTGCTGCACTACGGCGGCCTCGACGCCGACGAGCTGCACCGGGTGCGGCTCGAGCGCGAGCCGATGCCTCCGCTCGCCCTCGACGACTACTCGGGGATCATCGTCGGCGGCGGCCCGTTCAACGCCTCGGACCCGGCCGACGACAAGTCGGCGGAGCAGCGGCGGGTCGAGGAGGAGTTCGCGGCGTTGCTCGACGAGGTCGTCGACCGCGACTTCCCGTTCCTCGGCATGTGCTACGGCGTCGGGACCCTCGGTGCGCACGAGGGCGCCGTCGTCGACCGGACCTACGGCGAGCGCGTCGGTCCCGTCACGATCGAGCTCACGCCCGAGGGGCTCGTCGATCCGCTCCTGGCCGGTGTCCCGCCCCGCTTCGACGCCCTGGTCGGGCACAAGGAAGCGGTGCGCGAGCTGCCCGCGGACGCCGTGCGGCTGGCGTCGTCGGCGGACTGCCCGGTGCAGATGTTCCGCGTCCGGAACAACCTCTACGCCACGCAGTTCCACCCGGAGCTCGATCACGCGGGCGTGCGCGAGCGCATCGACATCTACCGCGACTTCGGGTACTTCGCGCCGGCCGAGTACGAGGAGACGGTCGCGTGGGCGACCTCGCGCGAGATCGTGCACCCGCACCGCATCCTGCGCGCGTTCGTCGAGCGGTACGCGGTGCCGACGGCGTAGCGCGACGGCGTAGCGGGCTCAGTCCTCCGAGGCCAGCGTCAGCACGCGCAGCCGGCTGCCCGCGTACCACGTCGCTGCCGCGAACCCGCCGAGGATGAGCGTCCACGCGACGCCCAGCCCGACGTCGGCCGTGACCAGGCCTGGCGGGGCGATGGACTCCGTGACGGAGAGCGCCCACTGCTGCACGCTGAGGTTGCGAGCGCCCGGCACGAAGCTGCCGACCAGGCTCTCCCACACCAGCGCGTACACCAGCCCGATGATCACGGCGTGCCGGGTGACGACCGCCAGCAGCACGAAGAGCACCGCGTAGAGCGCCCCGGCCGCGAGCGCGCCGACGCCGAACGCGAGGACGGCGCGCCCGCCGGAGCCCAGGATGGCGGCGGCGAGCATCGTCGGGACCACCGCGAAGCCGATGACGGCGGCGATCGCGACGGCGAGCTTGCTCTGCACGATCGTGTGCCGGGAGATCGGCTTGGACAGCAGGTGGATGATCGACCCGTCGTCGATCTCCGGGCCGATGACCCCGGTCCCGACGATCAGGCCGAACAGCGGCAGGAACGTGCCGAAGGCGATGCCCTGGACGAGCATCGCGGCGTCGGTCTCGGAGACGGGGACGAGGGCCCGGGTCAGGACCGCGATGCCGACGAGCACGAGGGCCAGGGCGACGAGCAGCCACAGGCGCCTGCCGCCGAGGACGCCGCGGGCGGTGAGCCGGATGATCGTGCCGTTCACGACGGATGACACCTCTCAGGTGGTGACGAGGTAGGAGAACACGCTCTCCAACGACTCGTCGGCGGGCGAGACCTCGTACAGGCGGACGTTCGCGTCCCGCGCGACGCGGGGCAGCAGCTCGGCGAAGCGGAGGAACTCCGTGGCCTGGACACGCAGGGTCGTGCCGTCGAGGCTGACTCCCGCGGTCGAGCCGTCCGACACGAGCGCGGCGGCGAGCGCGCGGTTGTCGCTCGACGTGATCGTGTACTGGTGGGGGCGGTCGGTCATGAGGCGGCGGATCTCGCGGTAGTCGCCCGACGCGGCGTGCCGGCCGGCGACGACGACCTCGATCTGGTGGGCGAGCTGCTCGACCTCTTCGAGGATGTGGGAGCTGAACAGCACGGTCCGGCCTGCGGCACCCATGGCGCGCAGCAGCGCGATGAGGTGCAGGCGCTGCCGGGGGTCCATGCCGTTGAACGGCTCGTCGAGCAGCAGCACGGCGGGGTCGTGCACGAGGGCAGCCGCCATCTTGATGCGCTGCTTCATGCCCTTGGAGTACTCGCCGACCTTGCGGTCCTTGGCGTGGTCCATCTCGACGGTGGCGATGGCGCGGTCGGCGGCGGCTCCGGGGTCCGCCAGCCCGTGCAGCTCGGCGCTGGCGAGGGCGAGCTGGCGGCCGGTGAGGAAGTCGTAGGTGGCCTCGCGCTCGGGGACGAGGCCGATCGTGCGGTAGACGCCCTGGTTCTTCCAGATCGTGGCGTCGTCGAGCGTCACCGTCCCGGCCGACGGCGGGAGGAAGCCGGCGAGCATGTGGATGAGCGTGGACTTGCCCGCCCCGTTGGGGCCGAGCAGCCCCGTGATGCCCGGGCCGATCGTCATGGTGACGTCGTTGACGGCCACGACGTTGCCGTACCACCGCGAGCAGGCAGTGACCTCGAGCGTGGCCATCAGATCTTCACCTTCCGGTAGCGCCGGACCAGCGCCCAGTAGCAGACGACGACGAGCAGGAGCAGGACGACGAGGAAGACGAGCCCGGCGGTGTCGCTCGGCGGCCCGGCGGGCGACGACGGCTCGGCGCCGAAGGCCCAGACCTGCACACCGTCGACGAGCGTCATCGGGGAGAAGAGCCCGATCCAGCCGGCGGACGACGAGTTGGCGGAACCGGAGGCGACCAGGGCCTCGAGGCTCGTGACGGTCGCGTAGGTGAAGACGAGCGCCGTGATGATGCCCGCGATCCCGAACCCGCGCCGGGAGGTCAAGGACGCGATGAGCAGCGAGACGCAGGCCAGGACGACGGCGAACATCACCGCCCCGCCGAGACCCTTGAGGAAGCCCACGGTCTGGGTCCCGGCGTCGAACTCCGCCGCGAGCGCGCCCAGGTACATGACCAGGAGGGGGACCGCGATCAGGAGGAAGACGGCGGTCGCCAGGGCGGCGAGCTTGGCGCGGACGTAGTCGACGCGTTCGAGCGGTCGCGACAGGTAGAGCGGCAGGGTGTGGAACCGCAGGTCGAGCGAGACGGCCTGGGGCGCCGCGACGGCGACGAAGATCGCGATGGCCGCCTGGGTCACCATGGCGAACCGTGTGTAGGGCAGCACCGGCTCGGTGAGCCCGCCCTGGCTGGCGCCGACGACGGAGATGACGGCGAGGATGACCGCGGGCAGCAGCATCACGATCACCATGCCGAAGGGGACGACCTTCGACTTGGCGGCTCGCCCGAGCCCGAAGATCCCGCGCAGGGTGTGCGTGTAGAGCCCGAAGCCGATGCGTCGGCGGCTCAGCCGGGTGCCGCCGTAGCCGCGGTACCCGATGTCGTGGATGACGCCGGTGGGTGCCGGCTCAGACTGCGACATCGGCGGCCTGCCCTTCGAAGACCTCGGAGATGTGGTGGCGGCGCAGCTCGAGGCGGACGAGGCCGGCACCCTGGTCCGCGACGACGTCGCGGACCAGGTCGTACGTCTCGTCGCCGGCGAGCTCGACCAGCAGCACCAGCCCGTCCCTCGTGACCTGCAGCCCGGCGGCCGTCATGGCCGCGGCGGCGGCAGCCGGGTCGGTGGTGACCTCGACGGCGAGCTGGGCGCTCGCCTGCGTGAAGTCGGCGACGGACGACGAGCGCAGCAGCACCCCGCCGTCGACGACGACGACGTGGTCGCAGATGCGCTCGAGCTCGCCGAGCAGGTGCGAGGTCACGAGCACGGAGATGCCGAAGTCGTCGTAGATGCGCCTGACCAGGCCGAGCATCTCGTCGCGCCCGACCGGGTCGAGGCCGTTGGTGGGCTCGTCGAGGAAGACGACGTCGGGGTCGTGCACGAGCGCCTGGGCGAGCTTGACGCGCTGCTTCATGCCGGTCGAGTAGCCGCCGATGGGCCGGTACCGCTCCTCGTACAGTCCGACGTGACGGAGCGTGTCGGCGGTCCGCTCGCGCGCGGCGTCCGGCGGAAGGCCGGACATCCGCGCGAGGTGGACGACGAGCTCGGTCGCCGAGATGTCGGCGGGCAGGCAGTCGTGCTCGGGCATGTAGCCGACCCGGGCGCGCAGCGCCGCCCCCTCGTCGTGGACGTCGTGGCCCAGCACCGTGGCGCTGCCCGACGTCGACTCGGTGAGGCCGAGCAGGACCTTGATGAGGGTCGACTTCCCGGCACCGTTGGCGCCGACCAGGCCGGTGACGCCCTCGCCGATCTCGACCGTGAGCTGG
This sequence comes from Xylanimonas sp. McL0601, assembly GCF_049852175.1. Taxonomy (GTDB): domain Bacteria; phylum Actinomycetota; class Actinomycetes; order Actinomycetales; family Cellulomonadaceae; genus Xylanimonas. The sequence continues at coordinate 353,110 of NZ_CP187527.1, read as the reverse complement.
TCGAGCGCGGTGACCCTCGGGTAGCGCTTGGTAAGTCGATCCGTGGCGATGACGGGCACGGCACGAACCTAGCCGTCCAGGTCGGTCACGAGAACACCCCGACGTGGGGTTTCGGGGTTGATTCAGGGCTCTTCTCAGGGTTGGTAACTTGGGCGGGTGACGCGCGCCATCGAGGCGGACTACCTGGTGGTCGGCGCCGGTGCCGCGGGGATGGCGTTCACCGACGCGCTGATCCAGCACGCCGACGTGCGCGTCGCCCTCGTCGACCGCCGCCACGCCGTCGGCGGGCACTGGCTCGGGGCCTACCCCTTCGTCCGCCTGCACCAGGCCTCCGCCTTCTACGGTGTCGCCTCCTCCGTGCTCGGCGGCGAGATCCAGCAGGAGGGCCCCGAGCAAGGGCTCTACGAGCGGGCGTCCCAGCCGGAGATCTGCGACTACTACGAGCGTGTGCTCGACGCGATGCTGACGTCGGGCAAGGTCACGTTCTACGGAAGCAGCGAGCACGCCGACGGCGCCGTCGTCTCCCACCTCTCCGGCGAGCGGCTCGGCGTCCCGCCGGAGTGCAGGGTGGTCGACGCCACGTACCTCGCGCCGACGATCCCCGCGGAGACGCCGCCCCCGTTCGGCGTCGACCGGGACGCCCGGGTCGTCCCCGTCAACGACCTGGTCCGCCTGGACTCGGCGCCGAGCCGGTACGTCATCGCCGGCTCCGGCAAGACGGCGACCGACGCGATCGTCTGGCTGCTCACGAACGGCGTCGATCCCGACGCGATCTGCTGGGTTCGCCCGCGCGACCCCTGGATGTTCGACCGTGCCGTCGTGCAGCCCGATCCCGCCGTCTTTCTCGGCATGGCTGCGGACGTCATGGAGTCCGCCGCTCGGGCGGCCTCGCTGGACGACCTCTTCCTGCGGCTCGAGGACGCGGGGGTGATGATCCGCATCGACCGCGCCGTGACGCCGACCATGGCGAAGACACCGACCCTCGCCACCTGGGAGCTCGAGCTCCTCCGGTCGGTCGAGAACGTCGTCCGGCGTGGCCACCTCGACTCCGTCTCCCGGGGAACGCTGACATTCGCTGACGGGTCGGTGGCGGTCGCCGACGACGCCGTCGTCGTGCACTGCGCGGCCGACGGCCTGAGGCAGCCGCCGCTCGTGCCCGTCTGGCGGCCGGAGGCGATCACTCTGCAACCCATCCGCGCCGGGTTCCCCTGCTTCGGCGCCGCGCTCGTGGGATACGTCGAGGCGACCCGTCGCGACGACGACGTCAAGAACCGGCTGTGCCCGCCGTCGCCCTACGGCAACTCCCGGGTGGACTGGGCGCGGATGACCGTGCTCGGCACGCGAGCCTCCCAGTCGTTCACCGCGGAGCCCGACATCAAGGCCTGGTCGAACGAGGTGGCCCTCAACCCCGCGCGGATCCCGCCGGGGCATCCGGGTTCCGCCGCGCTGGATCTCGCGCTCGAACGGCTGGGCGCGTCCACCGGACAGGGACTGGCTCGGCTCGCCGCGCTCGCGAGTCCGTAGAGGTTCTCCTCCTCAGGCGCCCGCGAAGAACGTCCGCAGGTCCGCCACCACGTCCTCGGGCACCTCGAGCGCCGCGTAGTGGCCGCCGTGGTCGAACTCGGACCAGTGGACGATGTTGGCGTTGTCCCGTTCGGCCAGCGAGCGGATCGTCTTGAAGTCGTCCTGGAAGACGGCGACGCCGAGGCGCCCGGTGCTCCGGACCGGCTGGGCGCCCGCGTGCAGGCCCTCGTAGTGGTAGCGGACGGCGGTCGCGGCGGTGTTCGTGAGCCAGTAGAGCGTGACCTGGGCGAGCACCTGTTCGGGGGTGACGAGGGCAGTGCCGTTGCCGAAGCTCTCGAACAGCTCGCTGTACGCGAGCCACGCCACCGGCGAGTCCGCGAAGCCGGCGGCGACGGTCTGCGGGCGCGAGCCGTTCATGGCGTTGTACCCGCCCACGTTCTGGAACCACTGCAGGTGCTCCAGCGCCGCGAACTCCTTGGGGCCGAAGCCGTCCATCTCGCCGGGCGCACCGCTCGGGAACGAGAAGAGCTGCAGCACGTGGGAGCCGAGGAAGCCGTCGGGGTTCTGGACGGCGAGCTCGCGGGAGATCATCGCGCCGCCGTCGCTCCCGTGGGCGCCGTAGGAGTCGTAGCCGAGCCTGCGCATGAGCGTGTCGAACACGCCGGCCACCCGCTCCATGGTCCAGCCACCACCGCTCAACGGGGTGCTGAAGCCGAACCCCGGCGTCGAGGGCACGACGACGTGGAAGGCGTCCTCGGCGCGACCGCCGTGGGCGACGGGATCGGTGAGCGGACCGATGAGCTCGAAGAACTCCATGAACGAGCCCGGGTACGTGTGCGAGAGAAGCAGGGCTCGCGCACCCGGCTCGGGCGAGCGCACATGGACGAAGTGGACGGACTGGCCGTCGATCTCCGTGACGAAGTTCGGGAACGCGTTGATGCGCGCCTCCTGGGTACGCCAGTCGAAGGCCTTCCAGCGCTCGACCATGTCGCGCAGGTAGGACACGGGCGTGCCGTAGTCCCAGGAGTCGCCGGGGGCCGGGGGTGCGTAGCGGGTGTTCTCGAGCCTGCGCTGCAGGTCGTCGAGGTCGGCCTGCGGGATCTCGATCGTGAGGGGACGGATGTCGGTCGCGGTGCTGGTCATCGTTGCCTCCTGGCGGAGTGGCGTGGACGGGGAGCCCGTTTGACATCTCTGACGGTAGACGCGGTTCAGGAACAAATCTTTCCTTTATTCTGAAGGTGTTCCGGCGATGTGGGAGGGACGAGATGGCGACGACCTCAGCCCGGCTGCTCACCGCCCTAGGGCTGCTCCAGTCCCGGGCCGACTGGTCCGGCTCGGAGCTCGCGCAGCGGCTGGGCGTCACCGACCGCACCGTGCGCAACGACATCGCCCGGCTGCGCGAGCTCGGCTACCCGGTCAGCGCCGTGCGCGGCCCAGGCGGCCGCTATCGGCTCGGCGCCGGCGCCGTGCTGCCACCGCTCCTGCTCGACGACGAGGAGGCGGTCGCGGTCGCCGTCGGGCTCCGGGTCACCACCGGGATGAAGGGCTTCGAGGAGAGCGGGAGCCGGGCGCTGTCCAAGCTCGAGCAGGTCATGCCGCACCGGATCCGGCGACGGCTCGAGGCGCTGCGCACCGCGACGAGCGCGGGACCGGCCAACACGGACTCCAACATCGACGACCCCGTGGTCGAGCCCGGGCTGCTGATCGAGATCGCCGCCGCGATCCGGGACAGCCAGAGGCTCCGCTGCGACTACGGCGACAGCAGGCTCGAGGTCGAGCCGTACCACCTCGTCGCGTGGCAGCGGCGCTGGTACCTCGTCGCTCGCGACGTCGCGTCGGGCGAGTGGGCGCCGCTGCGGGTCGACTGGCTGCGCCTCAGGCACCCCGGCGGCCGGCGGTTCTCCCCGGTGCGGCCACCGGGCGACCTCACCGAGTTCGTGGCCCGGGAGGTGGCGCGATCGGGTTGGTCGGTGCACGCGCGGCTCGTCATCGACGCCCCCCGCGACGAGGTCGTGGCGCGCATCAACCCCGCGGTCGGCACGGTAGAGCCGCTCGACGACGGCCGCTGCGTCCTGGTGACCGGCGGCGACACCCTCGAGATCGTCGCGGTGTGGATCAGCATGCTCGGGCTCGACTTCGTGGTCGAGGAGCCGCCTGAGCTCGTCGAGCACCTGCGCGAGCTCGCCGACAGGTACGCGCGGGCGGTCGACGGCTCCGTCTAGCGTTCGTGCGTGTCCGGTGGCGGCCGGCGCTCGGGCGTGTCCGGTGGCGGCCGGCGCTCGGGCGTGTCCGGTGGCGGCCCGCGCCTGGCACGGCGACGATCGCAGCGTGCTCGCCGTCGCCGGCGTCGCCGCCCTGGTGGCCGCGCTGATCCACGTCTACATCTTCGTGCTCGAGACCCTGCGCTGGGAGCACCCAGCCACGCGCCGCGTGTTCGGCACCACGCCCGAGGAGGCCGCGACCACGCGCCCCCTCGCGGCGAACCAGGGTGTGTACAACCTGCTGCTGGCGATCGTCACCGCCGTCGGCGTCGCCCTGGTGTCGTCGCGGCACGACGCCGGTGCGGCGCTCATGCTGGCCGGCACCGGCTCGATGGTGGTTGCCGCGACCTACCTCGTCTCGACCGACCGGACCAAGGCGCGCGCGGCCCTCGTCCAGGGCACGGCGCCGCTGGTCGCCGTCGTCGCCACGGTGGTGTGGCTCGCGGGCTGAGCCCTGACGCATGTGCCCGGACGCGCCGGGCTCCGTTACGGTGGTGCGATGCTGCAGATCAGCGACGTGACCTACCTGGTGCGCGACATCGACGAGGCGATCGCGTTCTTCGTCGACGCCCTCGGGTTCGAGATCCGGTCCGACGAGGACACCGGGCCTGGGCGCCGCCGCGTCGTCGTCGGGCCCGACGGCGGTGGGCCGGGGCTTGTGCTCAAGCCCGGGACGGCGTCCGACGTCGTCGGGCGGCAGGCCGGGGGCGGCGTCGCATTCTTCCTCCGGACGGACGACTTCGCCGCCGTGCACGCGCGCCTGGCCGCGCACGGCGTGACGTTCCGCGAGGAGCCGCGGCACGAGCCGTACGGGACAGTCGTGGTCTTCGAGGACCTGTACGGGCAGCCCTGGGACCTCATCGAGCCGCCGGCGGAGTGAGGCCTACTGCTCGCCCAGCACGGTGAGCGGACCCTCGTCCGGGGTGGGCGGCTCGAAGTGGTCGAAGTACAGCGCAGCCGTCCCGGCGTCGAGCTGGACGGCGTTGGCGGAGGCTCCGTCGCGGCCCGCGACGCGGCTGAGCACCACGTCGCGCGGCGTCGCGAGGTAGACCGTCTCGGGCACCACGTCGAACGGCGCGAGGAGCTCGCGGTACGTGGCCCGCATGCGCCGCGACCAGAACGAGAGGTCGAGCACGACGTCCGAGCCCGCCTCGACAAGCTCGACCAGGCGGTCCTGGACGCCTTGCTCGAACGCCCGCCGCACCGGTTCCGGCAGCGGCTGCTCGCGGTGGCCCGCCGCCCACGCCGCCTCGTCGATCGACAGCCGGACGAAGCCCTCGGCCTCGAGGTCATGGGCGTAGGTCGACTTCCCCGAACCGGCGGGGCCGCACATGAAGACGACGCGGGGCACGCCCCGACCCTAGCGGGCGACGTAGGCGAAACCGAGCGCCGCGGCGGCGACCGCCAGCACGAGGAGCACCACCGCGGGGGCCGGGATCTCGCGGCGTCGCGCGTGCACGGCCGTCCGGTCCGCCGCGGCCTACGCGGGCGACGTCGTACCCCCGGGCCGTGAGGTCCTCGACGAGGCGGGGTCCGATGAACCCGTTCCAGCCTGCGACGACGGCACGAGGGCGGGCGCTCATGGAATCGCTCACGACACCCCGAGCCGGAACGCAGCCTCCGCCTGGGCCGCGAGCGTCTCGAGCTCCGCCTCCGGGAGCGGCGAGCCGGGGAACCGGGCGATGCGGCGCATGGGCATCGCCCGCAGCATGACGCCCGTCTCGGGCGAGAAGAACAGCTCCGCGGTCACCGGGTCGGACTCGAGATGCGCGCGCAGCCCCGCACCGGCGACCGGGTGCGCGAGCCATGCCTCGACCGTGGAGTCGGCCGTCAGGACGGGGACGACGACCTCGCCGGCGAGCTCGACGTCGGCGGCCAGACGCACGTCGCGCGCGGACGCCCCGACCCGGATGCCGAAGCGCCCCGGCTCGACGACCCAGCGCGACGCCTCCGGGTGCCAGAACTGGAAAGCCCGCGCGCCGAGCTCGATCTCGACGCGCTGCGACACGCCTGCGTCGAGCTCGACGACGGTGAACCCGCCGAGCTCCTGCGCGGGCCGGAACACGCTCGCCTCGGGGTCCGTCACGTAGACCTGCACGACCTCGTGCCCAGCCCGCTCCCCCGTGTTGGTCACCGTGAGGGCGACGCGCACGCGCGGTGCGGCGCCGTCGTCGAGCACGTCCAGGGTGAGGTCGGCGTAGGCGAAGGTCGTGTACGACAGGCCGTGCCCGAACGGGTAGGCGACCTCGAGGTCGCGCGTGTCGTACCAGCGGTACCCGATGAGCAGCCCCTCGCCGTAGCGCACATGGCCCGCCTCGCCGGGGAAGTTGCCGAGCGCGGGGTTGTCCTCGTAGCGCAGCGGGAACGTCTCCGCGAGCCGGCCCGACGGGTTCGCGCGGCCGAGGAGCAGGTCGGCGATGGCCCCGCCGCCCGCCTGGCCGAGCAGCCAGGTCTCGAGGATCGCCGCGGCACGGTCGCGCCAGGGCGCGACCTCGACGACGGAGCCGTTGCTGAGCACGACGGCGACGCGGTCGTTGACGTCGGCGAGCGCCTCGAGCAGCGCGACCTGCTGCGGCGGCAGCTGCATGTGGGCGCGGTCGAAGCCCTCCGACTCGTACGCGTCGGGCAGCCCGAGGAACAGCACGACGACGGAGGCTTCGCGCGCGAGCGCCACGGCCTCGTCCCGCAGGGCCGACGTCGTCGCTGCGGGCGCGTCGTCGTCGATCGCGTAGCCGGCGGCGAAGGTGAGCCTGCTGCCGAGGGCTTCCTGGAGGGCGGGGAGGGCGGCGTCGACCCGGGTCGGGGTGACCTGCGACGAGCCGCCGCCCTGGAAGCGCGGCGTGCGGGCGAGCTCGCCGACGACGGCGACAGTGCCGGTCGCGGCGTCGAGCGGCAGGATGCCGTCGTTCTTCAGCAACACGGCCGAGCGGGTCGCGGCCTCGCGCGCGAGCCCGTGGTGGGCGTCGAGGTCGGCGGTGCCAGGGTCCGCGAGCGCCGGCCGCGACCGCGCGACGAGCTCGAGCACGCGGGTGACGGCGCGGTCGACGTCGGTCTCGGAGAGCTCGCCCGAGCGGACGGCGTCGAGCACGCGCTGCGTACCGAAGCCGTTCGACGACGGCATCTCCAGGTCGAGCCCGGCGTGCACGGCCTTCTCGCGGTCGTAGACCGCGCCCCAGTCGGAGACGACGAGGCCCTCGAAGCCCCACTCGTCGCGCAGGACGTCGGTCAGCAGCCATCGGTTCTGCGACGCGAAGACGCCGTTGATGCGGTTGTAGGAGCACATGACCGTCCACGGCTGCGCCTCGGTGACGACCTGCTCGAACGCCGGGAGGTAGATCTCGCGCAGCGTCCGCTCGTCGACGTCGGCGGACACGCTCATGCGGTCCGTCTCCTGGTTGTTGGCGGCGAAGTGCTTGAGCGAGGTGCCGACGCCCTGGCTCTGCACACCCCGGACGAACGCCGCCCCGACCGTGCCGGCGAGCCGCGGGTCCTCGGAGAAGTACTCGAAGTTGCGCCCGCACAGCGGGGAACGCTTCATGTTGACGCCCGGGCCGAGCACGACGGAGACGCCCTTGGCCCGCGCCTCCGCGCCGATCGCGACGCCCACCCGTCCTACCAGCTCGACGTCCCAGGTGGAGGCGAGCGCGGCGGCTGGCGGGAACGCGACGGAGGGGTCGGCGGCGAGCATGCCGACGTGGTCGCCCGACTCCGGCTGGCTGCGCAGGCCGTGCGGGCCGTCGGACAGCCACACCTTGCCGATGCCGACGCGCTCGACCGGGGTGGTGCGCCAGAGGTCGGAGCCGTCGAGCAGGGCGGCCTTCTCCTCGAGCGTGAGCTGGGCGAGGAGAGCGGCGACTTCGGTGGCGGTGCTCGTCATCTTCGGGACTCCGGTGTCCGGGGCGGCCCTCGGTGGCCGCGTCCGGAGCGACATTACCGACGTGCCCGCCGCCTCGTCAGGCTGGGTCTGGCGGGCAGGCCCTCCGCAGACTTGCCTCGGCCTACGATCCAAGGAGGGGCGCCACCGGAGGCGCCAGTTCCGTCATCGCCGACGACAAGGTGGGACCGAGATGACCTTCGACAACCCTCACGGCACCCGCGGCGCCCGGCAGCCGAGCGCCAACGCGCTCATGCGGTTCGGCAACTCCATGAACATCCGCCGCATCCGCTCCAAGGGAGGGCGTGGGGTCATGGGCATGAACGTGCTGGTCCTGACCACCGTCGGCGCGAAGACCGGGCAGGAGCGCAGCAACCCCGTCGCGTGGTTCCCCGGCGGCGACGACGACACGTGGATCATCTCCGCGAGCGCTGCCGGCGGCCCCCGCAACCCGGCCTGGTACTACAACCTCGCGGCACATCCCGACCAGGTGCGCATCGAGCTCGACGGCCAGAGCATCGAGGTCACGGCCGAACAGCTCCACGGCGAGGAGCGTGAGCAGGCCTGGGCGAAGATCGTCGCCGCCGCGCCCCGGTTCGGGAAGTACACGACGACGACCGACCGCCTGATCCCCGTCATCCGTCTGCGGCGGCGCGAGGGCTGAGCACGGTCGAGCGCCTGCGGCAGGTTGATGACGAACGACTCGCCGTTCGACCGGGAGCCGCGCCGACATGCCGCGTCAACGGCCTCAGGGCCGGCAGCAGCTACCCCCCGAGCGTGATGGCGAGCGCGTGGCTCGGTTGGTAGAGGCCAAGGCTCGCGCCGCTCGGCAAGGGGATGCTGGTGAGCCGGCCGAAGCGGGCGTCGCGGACCGGCCCGGTCACGACGCCCTTGCCGGCGAGCTCTGCGATCGTGGCGTCGAGGTCGTCGCACATGAGGTAGAGCTCGGCGCCGGAGCTCTCGGCGGCCGGGTGCACGCCCAGCTCGGCGACCGGCGTCTTGAAGATCAGCCATCCGGGTCCGGAGCCGGTGTCCTCGACGAAGCTCCAGCCCAGGACGTCGCGCAGGAACGCCCGGTCCGCCGCCGGGTCGGTGCTGGCGGTCAGGATGTGCAGTCCGGTGATCATCTCTTCACGCTAGGCGCTACCACGGGTCGCTGGTGAGCGAGGGCCACCTCGACCTGTACTCCCGGACCTTGGTCTCGTAGACACGCCGCGGGGCGAGGCGACGATGCGGTCGCATGTGCATGGCGAACCCGTCTGCCAGCCCGTAGGGCGCGTGCACGCGCAGCCCGGCCTCGTCGCGGGTGATGCCGACGCAGCAGGTCGTCGACGCGAACGCGTCGATCGCGTCGGCTGCGCTGGTGAAGGGCGCGGCCGGGGTGCCGAACTTCTCCTCGTACCAGAGGTGCACGCGAGCCTCGTTGCGTACCTGGACGGTGACCTCCAGGTCGCTGAACAGCGCGTCTGCGGCCACGATGACGCGGTCTTCCGCCGCCCACGACAGGTCGGTGGCGTCGAAGTAGAAGACGTCGTAGTCCTTGATGCCGTAGCCGGGTGCCCGGCCTTCGACCGCGTTCCAGACGTTCTGGAACACCGCACCGGCCGGCGACCGTAGCCACCGCGGCGCCCCCGCACGGACCGTCATACGTTGGTGTCGCAACCCGGCGCTCAGGAGGAACGGTGTCCGCCACGGAGGTCGTGGTCACGTCCGACCACGTGATTCCCGACAGGCCTCCCATCGAGCCCCGGCCCGGCGACAGGGCAGACGTCGGCGAGCAGTCGACGGACTGGCCCGCGTTCGTGCTCGTGACGACGGCGTCCGGCTCGGGCTGGGTGCCCGAGCGGTACCTGGACGACGAGCGGCCGACGGCGACGGTGCTGCACCCGTACGACACCCGCGAGCTGCCCGCGAGCGCCGGCGAGCGACTGACCGTGATCGAGGACGACGCCGAGTCGGGCTGGAGCTGGTGCGCCAACACGGCCGGGCGCACGGGGTGGGTGCCCCACGAGGTCCTCCGCTGAGCCGAAGGGTCGCGGCCGGCGGCCACCCCGTCAGCGGCTGACGGCGCTCCAGCACCCGTGCCACGATCGCTCCCATGCTGATCCGCCGCGAGCGCCCGTCAGACGACGCCGCCATCCGTGCCGTGACCGCCGCCGCCTTCGCGACCGTGCCGCACTCGGCGCCGCCGGTCGAGGCCGACGGCGTGCCGGGTGAGGCGACGCTCGTCGGCTGGCTGCGCTCGGACGCGAGCTGGATCCCGGAGCTGTCGCTGGTCGCGTGCCTCGGCGACGACGTCGTGGGACACGTCGTGTGCACGCGGGCAGACGTGGATGGGGCACCGGCCCTGGGGCTCGGGCCTGTGAGCGTCCGTCCCGACCACCAGCAGCGTGGCGTCGGATCGGCGCTCATGCACGCCGTGCTCGGCGCCGCCGACGCGCTCGGAGAACCGCTCGTGGCGCTCGTCGGCGACCCGGCGTTCTACTCGCGCTTCGGGTTCGTCTCCGGGTCGTCGCTGGGGATCGAGGCGCCCGACCCGGGGCTGAGCCCGTACTTTCAGGCTCGGCCGCTCAGCGCGTACGAGCCCTCGCTGACGGGGCGCTTCCGCTTCGCCGCCCCGTTCGACGCGCTCGAGGCCGCGGCGTCGGGCGGGGGTAGCGGCCACTGACCTCAGGCTCGCTGCCGGAACGGCGCGAGCGTGGTGCGCACGACCTCCGCGGCTCCCCAGTCCGGCTCGAACTGGGCGATCACGGCCAGGTGCTGCCGGAGCTGGATGATCGGCATCCGCTCGCGCCAGTCGCGGTCGAGCCCGGTCAGCTCGGCGTACAGGTCGAAGAACGCGTGCGCCTCGGGTGGCGGCGCCGTCGTCCACAGGTGGGCGAGATCGACCTCGGCCCACGTGTAGGACACGGCCGGGTCGATCAGCGCGGGCTGCCCGTCCTGGGTCGCCATGACGTTCTGCATCCATAGGTCGCCGTGCGTCAGGCATGCGGGCCGCACCGGCAGCAGCTCGGGGAGGCGGTCGCACAGCCGCTCCAGCGCCGCACGGTCCGCGGCGTCGAGCGCCTCCGCGACGCGAGGCTCGCCGAGCCAGCGCAGCAGCCGGTGCTGCGCGAAGAACTCGAACCCGTCGTCCGCCCACGTGTTGACCTGCCGACGGCGGCCGAGCCAGTTGTCGCGGTGCCATCCGAACCGGGGGTGCTGCGTCGTCGTGTGCAGGCGCGCGAGCACGGGCGCGAGCCGTTCCCAGAACGCCTCGGTTCCGGGGCGTGGCCGCAGCGTCGAGAGCACGAGCAGGTCACGGTCGGCGAGGAGCACCTCGGGCGTGGCGACGCCGGCTGCTTCGCGCAGCACGGTGAGCCCCTCGGCCTCCGCGGCGAACGCGCCGTCCGACGGCGGCTCGCCGAACGCCTCGCCGAACGCCTCGCCGAAGGACTTGACGAACACCGACGTGCCGTCGCCGCGGTGCGCGAGCCCGGCGGTGGCCGCGATGCCTCCGGTGGCGGCCTCGACCGAGACGACGTCGGTCAGGCCGGCCGCGTGCAGGCGCTCGAGCAGGAAGGACGTCGTGTCGATCGCTGAGTGCTCCTCGATCGCTGAGTGCTCCTCGATCACTGGTGCTCCTCTCGGCTGGTCACGCATCATGGCACGCAGCCGAGCGCGCCGTCGGCCCGCAGCCGGGGCTGCACCACCGTGCGCCGTCACCGGGTGACAGGGACCAGCTCGACGTCGTGGAGCCGGTCGCCGGTGACCGTCGCCGTGAGATAGGTGCCCACGGGCTGCCGTCTCCGGTCGGTCGGCGAGCCCGGATTGAGCAGCCGCATCCCGGCAGGCGACACGCTGTCCCACGGGATGTGGCTGTGACCGAAGACGAGCAGGTCCATGCCGGGGAACGTGGCGTCCGCGCGCCTCTCACGACCCTGTTTGGGGCCGGTCTCGTGCACCACCGCGACGCGCAGACCCTCGATCCGCAACCAGGTCGCCTCCCCGAGGCGCTCGTGCAGCTCGGGTCCGTCGTTGTTCCCCGCGACGCCGACGAGCAGCGCCGCGCGCGCCTCGACCGCGTCGAGCAGCTCCGTCGTCGTCCAGTCCCCGGCGTGCACGACGACGTCCGCCGCGTCGATGGCGCGCCACACCGAGCCGGGCAGTGCTCGGGCGCGAGAAGGCACGTGGGTGTCGCTGAGCAGGAGAAGCCGCGTCGGCACGCCGCCACCATAGGCACGACGGGGCACAGCGGCTCGGCACGGCGTGCGAGTCACGCCCAGGTGCGCGAGGGTGACGAACGGTGCGATCAGTGTGGCCCCGTGGAGGTGAGCGCGTGTCCGCCAGCTCAGCCAACCCCGCCGCCGGGGCTGCCAGGGAGGCCCAGCAGAGCAGCGCCATGCAGGGCCTGGCCCGGGGTGGCTACGTCGCCTCAGGGGTGCTCCACGTGCTGCTCGGATGGCTGGCCGTCCAGCTCGCGCTCGGCCGGACCTCGAGCGAGGCGGACCAGTCAGGCGCCTTCCGGACCCTCGGCCGGGCCCCCGGGGGAGCTCTTCTTCTCTGGGTGGTCGCCGTCGGGTTCGCTGCCCTCGCTGTGTGGCAGCTCGTCACCGCCTTCGTGGGCGAGCGAGGCCGGGAACACCAGGCGGGTCTGCGCATCAAGAGTGCGGCGAAGAGCGTGCTCTACGGGGTGCTGGCGGGCATCAGCGTCCAGTACGCGAGCGGTGGGGGCACATCGGGAGGGAGCGCGCAGAAGGGCCTGACGGCCCAGGTGCTGAGCTGGCCGGGCGGGCGCTGGCTCGTCGGCCTCGTGGGTCTGGTGATCGTCGTCGCCGGCGTCGTCCATGTCGTGATCGGGGTGCGCAAGCGGTTCCTTCGTGACCTCACCGGCGTCGGAGGCCGTGCCGTCGGGGAGGCGGTCGAACGACTCGGCCAGGTCGGCTATGTCGCCAAGGGGATCGCGCTCGCCGTCGTCGGCGGGCTCGTCATCGCGGCGGGCGCGACGGCGGACCCCGCGCGGGCCGGCGGGCTCGACGAGGCCCTGCGCACGATCCGCGACCAGCCGTTCGGTCCGGTGTTGCTCTTCGTGGTCGGGATCGGGATCGCGGCGTACGGCGTCTACTCGTTCGCACGCGCGAGGTACGTCCGCCTCTGAGCCGTTTCTGCTGCTGCCGTCATGGTGCCGGAGGAGCCGAGAACCACTGGGTCGAGCACGTCCTGAGGTCCGTGACTCCGGTGCGGCCACTCTGCGACGCCGTCACAACGCGATCGCCCGGTCGCAGCAGCGGGTCGCTGGCGTACCGCTGGGCGAGCTTGGCCTCAGCCGAGGCGTCCCCGGCGTCCGCGGCCACGAGCATCGCGGCGATCTCGTCGACGAGAGCGTCAAAGGTGTCCGCGTCGATGTCGGGCGCCGCGAGGCGGGCCCGGGCCACGAGCCCCGCGAGAGCCGGCGATCGCAGCATCGGACCCCACATGTCCCACAGGAGCAGCTCGTCGCGCTGCCGGTGTGCCAGCTCCACCAGCACCGACTCCCGCACTAACGCCTGTCCGCCCACCTGCGGCAGCGACGAGTCCACGCCGTAGCTCGCCGGGTCCGCGGTCCCCGACCGGATCGCGCGCCATACCTCAGCCGCCGTCTCGAAGGGCGCGACCGGACCCACGGGCATGTCCTCGACGTCGAATCCCCAGCGGGCAGCGCGCTCGAGCGCAGGGTCCCAGCGCACCCACCGGTCACCGTCCCACGTCTCGACCACCGCGTGCTCGTGGCGGAACGACGGCTCGAAGTACCGTGCGAAGCCGACCCGCGACCGTGCCCGCACGCCGTGCTCACGCAGGACACCGACCGAGAACAGCGTGTGGTCGCGGCAACAGCCCGCCACCTGGCGGCCGAGGTCCCGGGGCGCGTCGAGCGGGCCGGGCTGACGTGCGGCGGCAGCATCCAGGATCGACGCGAGCCACCGTCGGTCCGGGTCGGCCCGCTGCTCCTGGGTGAGCGCCGGCCTGCCGGCCCGGTAGTGCACGACGACGCGGCGCGCGGCCGAAGCAACGCTCGCCCGGTCAGGTGCGACCGCGCCCAGGAGGCTGGCATGCGGCCCCGGATCCGAGTACGCCGAGTGGCGTGCGTAGTCGGTCGATGTCGGTGCTGCGACGTCCATGATCGTGCGGCTTCCCCGTGGTGCTGCTCCTGTGCTCTGGCTGCTCTGGCTGCTCTGGCTGCTCCAGGTCAGTACACCTCGGCAGCGGCTACCCGGTGCGGCCGTCCCTCGGACCGAAGGCCTCGATCGCGTCGCCGTCGCTCGGTGGGTGCAGCAGGTACTCGTCGATCCAGGCCCTGACGTCGGGGTAGCCGCTCGTCTCGGCGATCTGCCTTACCGCCGCGTCGACGTCGACCCGCGTCCAGCGCAGATGGATGCCGCTGCGGTCGATCAGCGCCCACGGTGCGGGCGGTGACCCGTACGGCATCCCGACGCTCCCGCTGTTGACGACCCACCGGCCGTCGACCAGGCGCGCGAACGGCATGTGCGTGTGCCCGCAGACCACGGCGCGCACGGACTCGTCCACGTCGGAGAGCACCTCGCGCCACCACTCGAGGCGTGAGTCGACGAGCGCGACCTCGTCGTCATCGCGGGGAGTCCCATGGCAGAAGAGCACGTCACCGAAGCCCTCGACCGTGACCACGACCGGGTGCGGCAACCCATCCAGCAGCTCCACGTGCCGCGCGGCGAGCTGGCCGGCCGCCCACACCGACACGTCAGGCGCACCGTCGTCCACGGCGCCGCGGGCGAGGCGGACCAGCTCGCGGTCGGCGTTCCCCCGGACCAGCACCGCACGGTCGCCGAGCTCCGTCAGCCGGTCCAGGACCTCGGTCGGCAACGGGCCGGCCGCGTGATCACCCGTGACGACGATCAGCTCCGCGACGCGGACCTCGGGCTCGGCGAGCACTGCGTCGAGCTGCGGGAGCGCACCGTGCACGTCGGACAGGACGGCGACGGAGCCGATCGTTCGTCTCATACCCGGGACGGTAGCCGGACGGCGTCGGACCTACCCGGCGCACTACCGTGAGGACCATGCCGTCACCGCGCGCGGAGTACCTGTCCCTGCACCGGCCCGGTTCCGGCGTACGGAGGTTCGGATGGCGGAGATCGACGACGTTCGGCCGTTGGGCGCCGGCCTGGAACGCTCTTACGAGGTCTACGTGCGCGGCAGGCTCAAGTTCCGTGTCGGCCAGATCGTCTACGTGGCGTTCTCCCTCGATGGGACGGTGATGGGATTCGGGTTCCCCAAGGAGGAGCGGGCGGCACTGGTCGCGAGCGAGCCCCACAAGTTCCGCCTGCCCTCGGCGTCGGACATGCGCTTCCACTGGGTGCACGCCGACCTCGCGGCGCTCGACCGGGACGAGGCCAGGGAGCTCGTCGTCGACGCGTGGCGGATGGTCGTTCCCCAGAAGGTCTGGCGCGCCTACGAGCTCGCGCATCCCACCGGTGCGGACTAGGAATCGCGCCGAGTCGGGCGGAAACGCCCGCCGTGAGCACGGCAGACGCGGTGAAGGTGGATGCTGAAAAGGGGACGCCCTGACCGTCCTCGCACGGACGCGGAGGACCAGTTCGCGCGCTCCATCCAGACCGTCGTCGGCGCGTGGACCCGCAGTCCCGCGACGACCGCCTGATCCGCCGACTAGGAGACCTTTCGTGTCCACGTTCACCGACTCCGAGATCGCGTACCTCAACGGCCAGAACCTCGGCCGGCTGGCCACGCAGAAGCCCAACGGCACCCTGCAGAACAGCCCCGTCGGATTCCGGTACAACCCGGCCACCGACACCATCGACATCGGCGGGTACAACTTCGAGGCCAGCCGCAAGTTCCGCAACGTCATCGCCAACCGCAGGGTGGCGTTCGTCGTCGACGACCTGGCCTCCGTGCGCCCCTGGCGGCCCCGCTGCGTCGAGATCCGCGGCCGCGGAGAGGCCATCGCCTCCGACGGCACCCACCCGGCGCTCATCCGCATCCACCCCGACCGCGTCATCAGCTTCGGCCTCCACGAACCAGACCGAGAGGCCCACGGCCTCACGATCGACGCACGCGACGTGACGGGAGACTGACGCCGGAGCTCCGCTCAGCCAGGCCTAGGCGACGTCGGGCCGGGTCATCAGCGGCGAGCGGAGATGCAACGTGAGGTCGGGGCTGGTCAGGGGCTGGGTGGTCCAGGTGGCCGTCGCGGTCTCCGTGGCGGCGTCGACCGTCAGCCGGACCCGGTGGGGGCTGGTGATGACGACGAGGTCGGCGACGAACGTCGTGCCCTGCCAGGCACCGGACGCGACGACGGGGCGGCCGAGCGGCGCGCTCTCCTGCCAGGCCCCATGGCCCGCCTCGACGTCGAGGCCGGGCCCGAGGTGCAGGAGCCAGCCGGCGTCAGTCGGCTCGACCGTCACCGGGGTGCCGTCGGGCAGGGCCGAGCCGTCGGGGGACGCGTCGAGCCGCGCCGTCACGGTGCGGTCCGGGCCGGCCGAGCCCGCGATCTGGGGCAGCGACAACCCGCGCAGCCGGTCGGCGAGGACCTCGTCGTCCTGTGCGCCGTCAGTCCGTCCGATGCCGGGGAGAAGGCACTCCCAGACGGCGTCGAGCACGTCCTGGGCGTGCCGGACCTCGGTCTGGGCGCCGGTCACGGCCACCACGAGATCGTGCTCCGGGACGACGACGCAATGCTGGCCGAAGGCGCCGTTGCCGTGGAAGCCGTGGCGGTGCCGCCAGACCTGGTAGCCGTAGCCGGACTGGAAGTCGGCGCCGTCCGCGCCCGCCGCGTAGTGCCGGCTGGCGATCTGCCACTGGGTCGCGGCCTCCACCCACTCGCGCGCGATGAGCTGCTCGCCGTCCCAGTCACCGCTGCGCCGCAGCAGCTCGCCGAACGCGGCGACGGCCTCGGTCCGCAGGTGCAGCCCGTGGAATCCGAAGGCCGCGCCGCTCGCCACGCGGTCCCACTCGGCGTCGTCGACCCCGAGGGGCTTGAAGAGGCGCTCGTCGAGCAGCTCCGGGAGCCCGCCACCGGTGGCCCGCTCCACCATCCTGGCCAGGACATAGGTGGTGGCGTTGTCGTAGGTGTGCAGCGTTCCCTCGGGCGCGTCGAACGGCATCCGGAGGAAGCCCCTGACGAGGTCCGTGGGCTCCAGCGCCCAGGCCTCGGCCAGGGTGTCCGTGCCGTGCCCGGCCGTCATGGACAGCAGGTGGCGGACGGTGAGGCGGTGCGCCTGCTCGTCGGCTTCGGCAGGGACGTGGTCGGGCAGCACGTCGACCACGCGGTCGTCCAGCGAGAGCAGACCGTCGGAGATCGCGATGCCCACCGCGACCGAGGTGAACGACTTGGTCAGCGAGTACAGCAGGTGCGGGCGCTCGGCCGAGTACGGCGCCCACCATCCCTCGGCGACGACGTGCCCGCGGCGCACCACCATCAACGAGTGGCACTCGACGCCCCGCTCCTCGAGCCGGTCCAGCAGTGCGGCGACCGCCCGGGACGACACCCCCGCGGCGGCCGGAGTGGAACGCGGCAGGAGCGCGGCGTGGGCGGGCATCCCGACACCGTAGCCGCGGCGCACACCGTCGACCAGCCTTCTCCCTGCTCTGACCTGGGCACCACGCTCGTCGCGCGGGGGCATGGACTACGCGGTTCACGTGGTCCGCGGGCACGGTCCGGCGTCGGATGCTCTACCCGTCAGCCCCACCGACGTCAGGAGACCCCGATGCCCACCGTGACTGCCGACGACGGCGCCCAGATCTTCTACAAGGACTTCCCTGTCTCACGATGACGCGGGGCGGAGAGCCCCGACCGTGACGGCCATAGGGTGGGCCGCGTGTGGTTGCCCTGGAGGCCGGTGGTGTCAGCCCGGTACCGCGACGCCACCTTCGCGGTCGCCCTGACCGCTCTCGCCCTGATCCCCGCGCTCGGCCCGTACGGCATGGTGCTCGGCGAGCTTCCGACGCGCGACGACGACGCGTGGCGGGTGGTGCTGATCCTCGGGCAGACGCTCCCCCTGGCCGTGCGCCGCCGCCACCCGGCGGCATGCCTGGCGGTGGTCGGGACGGCGTTCGCGCTCTCCCAGTGCCTGGCGTACGCGCCGTCGCCGGCCGGTCTCGGCCTGCTGTTCGCGCTCTACTCGGCCGGGGCGCACCAGCGGCGCGGGCGGGTCTGGGTGGCGGCTGCCGCCGCAGTCGCGTACGCGGGTCTCGCCGTCGTGCTCAGCGCACTCGGATCGCCGGAACAGCCGTGGGAGCTCGCGACGTTCGGCCTCGTCCTGGCCGCGGCGTGGGGCGTGGGCGACCTCGTGCGGATCCGGGGGGAGGCGGCACGGTCGCGGGCCCAGCTCGGCGCGCGATCCGCCGTCCTCGAGGAGCGGGCCCGGCTGGCCGGTGAGCTCCACGACGTCGTGAGCCATCACGTCACCGGGATGGTCGTGCAGGCCGACGCTGCCGCGTTCCTGCTGCCGGCGGCAGAGCAGACGGTCCGTCAGCAGCTTGCGGGGATCGCCGGCGCGGGCCGGCGAGCCCTCGACGACCTGCGTCAGCTTCTCGACCTGCTCGGCCCCGACGAGTCGGCCGCCGGGCCGCCCATCGGCTCGATCGCCGATCTGGCCGACGCCGCCCGCAGCGCCGGCCTGGACGTCGAGCTGACCGAACAGGGGAACCCGAGCGGGCCCGACGAGCTGCGCCTCACGGTCTACCGCGTCGTCCAGGAGGGTCTCACCAACGCCCGCAAGCACGCCCGGGGGGCGGCCGTGCAGGTGACGGTGCGCTGGGCGGCCGAGCGCGTGCGCCTTGCCGTGACCACGTCCGCGGCTCCCGTCCTTGCGGGAGCGGGGCCGAGGACGCCGGGGTCCGGTCGCGGGCTCGTGGGCCTGCGCGCACGGGTCGAACGCCTCGGCGGCGACCTGCGTGCGGCCCCCACCGGCTCCGGCGGCTTCGCCCTCGAGGCGTCCCTCCCGCTGGATCCCGCCCGACGACTGGATCCCGCCCGACGATGGGACGACGACGATGCCTGAGCCGAGCGTGCCGCCGATCCGGGTGCTCATCGTCGACGACCAGGCCGTCATCCGGATCGGGTACACCACGATCCTCGGCGCGCAGCCCGGCATCGAGGTCGTCGGCGAGGCCGGCGACGGGCGTGCCGCGGTCGACCTGACCGCCCGGCTGCGCCCTGACGTCGTCGTCATGGACGTGCGGATGCCCGTGCTCGACGGGATCGCCGCCACCCGGTTGCTCGCCGGTCCGGGCGTCGCACGCCCGCCGCGGGTGCTCGTCGTGACGACGTTCAACCTGGACCGACAGGTCTACGAGGCGTTGCGCGCCGGGGCCAGCGGGTTCCTCCTCAAGGACGCCGGGCCCTCCCAGCTCGTCGAGGCCGTCCGCACGGTCGCCTCCGGCGAGTCGCTGCTTGCGCCGGCGGTCACGCAAGCGCTGCTGGGCCGCTTCGCCGAGCGCGTGCTGCCCACGACGACGGGCGACCCTCGCCTCGCCGCGCTGACCCCGCGCGAGCGGGAGGTTCTCGTCGCGATCGCCGACGGGCTCTCCAACGCCGAAATCGCCGACCGCCTCGTGATCAGCCACGAGACCGTGAAGACGTACGTCTCCCGCATCCTGCTCAAGCTCGACCTGCGCGACCGCGTGCAGGCCGTCGTCTATGCCTACCGGAGCGGGCTGGTGCCGCCCGGCCGCTGACGCCGGCATCCCCCGCGCGAGGGATCCCTAGTGCGCTCTCGTACGTGATCCGCGCCGCACCCTGCGATCCCTAGCGTCGTGCCCATGATCTCCACCACCCAGAACCTTCCCGTGCGTGAGTCCTCGTCGCGCCTCGCGCGGATCGGCCGCTCACCGCTCGCCTGGCTTGCCGTCGGCCTCCTCGGAGTCGGCGGCCCGTCCGCACTGGCGGCCGCCGGACCCGTGCCGGCGCTGGTCGGCGCCGGGCTCGCGCTCCTCGCCTACTGGGCCGTGATGCGCTTCGTCGCCCGTCGGCCGACCCCCGAGATCGCCGTGCGCGGCGCGGGGCGCGACCTGCGCCTCGGCGCCGGAATCGGTGCAGCGTTCCTCCTTGTCTCGGTCGCCGTCATCGCGATCGCCGGGGGCTACCGGTTCACGCTGCACGGCGCCGTCGGCGCCGGCGCGCTTCCCGGCCTCGTCGCCGTCGCCGTGGCGGGCGCGCTCACCGAGGAGCTGCTGTTCCGCGGGCTCGTGCTCCAGGCCGTCGAGCAGCTCCGCGGCCCGCGCACCGCGTTGGTCGTCTCCGCCCTCCTCTTCGGGCTCATCCACCTCGCCAACCCCGGCGCGACGCCGTGGAGCTCGGTGGCCATCGCCATCGAGGCCGGCGGGCTGATGGGCGCCGCCTTCCTGTGGCGACGCAGCATCTGGCTCGTCACGGCCCTGCACGCCACCTGGAACGGCCTCGAGCAGCTCATCGGCATCCCCGTGTCCGGCCACGTCGACCCCAGCGTGCTCGTCACGATCACCCACGGCCCGGCCCTGCTCACGGGTGGCGGCTTCGGGCTCGAGGCCTCGATCGTGCCGGTCGTCGTCAGCCTCGTCCTCATCGTGGCGCTGCTGCGTCGAGCCCGTTCATCGGCGAGCGCCTGAGGCTCCCTCACCGTCGGTCGCCCGGCCTTCTACCGACAGCGACTCGCCGGGTGCCGGCGTGAGCAGGGGGATGCCGGACCGGCCGAGGAACTGCTCGCTCGAGCGGCGACCGACCTCGCTGAGCATGACGTCGTGGATCGCCACGGCACGGCGCGGGGCGATCTCCCGGATCCAGTCGATCGACTGGCCCGTGCGGACCCACGGTCCGCTCGTCGGCACGAGGAGCGTGTCGACCGGCCACGGAGGGATCTCGTAGGAGTCGCCGGGGTGGAACACGGCTCGGTCGACGAGATAGCCGAGGTTCTGGGGCACCGGGATCTCGTCGTGGATCGGCGCGTGAAGGCCGCCGACAACCTCGACGGCGAACCCCGCGACCTCGATCCGGTCACCGTCCGCGAGGACCACGACGCGCTCGGCGGGAGCTCCCGCGAGCGCCTCGGCGACGCCCGCCGGACCATACACGACCAGGTCAGCGCGCTCCTCGAGGGCGGCGAGCACCGCGGCGACGTCCAGATGGTCGAAGTGCGGGTGGGTCACCAGCACGGCCGAGGCCTGCGCAAGCAGCGCCGCGCCGTCGGGGGTGAACGCGCCGGGGTCGATGAGGAGGCCGCGCGCGCCGTCGTGCAAAGAGACGCAGGCGTGGGAGTGCCGGACGAGCCGCATGAGGTGGTCCTCTCGGTCGGGGTCGGACCGCAAACAATACAACCTAGTTGTATTCCCTTGGTTCCACCTACGATGCCGAGGTGGCCAGAGACGAGGACGCGCAGGATCTCGCCGAGGCGCTGCGGACAGCCGTGAGCCGCTTCGTCCGGGCTGTCCGTCAGCGCGCCGACAGCCTTCCGCCTTCGCGGGCCGAGACGCTGCGCCACCTGCAGACGGCGGGACCCCAGACCATGGCCGAGCTGGCGGTGGCGCGCGACGTCTCGCACCAGAGCGTGAGCCGCATGGTGGGCGAGCTCGAGAGGCTCGGCCTCGTCGCCCGGCGACCGAACCCGGCCGACGCGCGCGGGTTCCTCATCGCCCTCACCGCCGAAGGCCGCCTCGAGCTCGGCGCCGACCAGACCGCGCGCCGCTCCCTGATCGGCGCGGCCATCCTCACCGCGCTCGACGACGACGAACGCGCCATGCTGGCGACGGTGCCCGCCCTGCTCGACCGGCTGGTCGACGCCCTCGCCGACGGCGAGTGAGAGCCGACGACGATGGCCTGGGCGACCGAACGACTGGAGCGCTACGCACCCGCGATGAGCGACCCGCGCTTCGAGACGTTCCTCGACGCCACGCTCACCAACAGCCAGGATGTCGGGGACATGCGACTCGGCCGACCGCTACGGCTTCGCCCTGGACGGCCCGCCCGGAGACGCTCCCCACCGCGTCGTCCTCGTCGTCGAACCGACCGGCGTCAGCTGCCAGTAGGCGGTACCGGGCTGTCCGTGATCGTGACCAGGGACGCGGTCGGGCCGGTGGGTCAACACGCGCAGGTTGGACGGCGCTCCTCACGCGGCACCTACGACCGTCGCGGCTTCGGCCGCTCCTCGAAGGTCGGCGCCGGGTACGACGATCGGCGTGCGGGCGTGCTCGTGGCTGCGCGTAGCGCCTCCATCGGCGTGAGGCCTGCACGGACGAGGTACTGCAGCTCGTGGTCGACGCTGGCGCCGTGGGCGAGGCCACCGCTGGCAATCCGGGCCCTGGTCGCAGGCATCACCGCGAGCCCGACCGTCGCCGCCCCCTGGCGACGGGTGCTGACCCCGTCAAGGTCGCACGTCAACACGACACCACCGCCGTCGACGTACACCGTGTTCTCATGGCCTCATCCCGCCGATGTCGTCACGGACACGAAACCAGTCGACGTCCACGTACCCACCAGTTTCGGTAGCGGCGTAGTAGAAGATGGCGAACCGGTAGCCGGTGAAGTGGTCGAGGTTGTACTCCATCGCCAGATCGTCGCCGATCGCCGTCCACGCGGCACCGTCGAGCGAGTACGCGAACGAGGCGCTGTCAGCGAGATCCCTGAAGTCTGCGTCCGCACGCAGGTAGATCGTCTCGACCGTCAGCGGCACCGTTGCGCTGGTGAAGGCGACGTTCCCCTTCCTGTCGGCCCGGCGCATCACGAGACGCTTCGTGCCGTTCTCCGCCTCGACGGCGACATACCCGTACTTCTGCTGGTACGTGGAGAGGCCGGCGACGTCGCCGTCCTTCATGTGGGAGACGTCGAGCGAGATGGCACCGGAGCAGGTGGGCCCGTAGGTGCGCTGGGTGAGGGTGTTCCGGGCGTCGAGGATGCCTGAGGCGGTGCTGCCCGTGGTCAGCCTCAGGTGGCTGGGCCGGTCGCTGAGTGACCAGAGTCGGTTGTCCGGGTTGTGGTTCCACTGCCACTGCAGCCCCAGGCTCGACCCGTTCCAGGCGTTCTCGTCGGACGCGGCAAGGGCGCCGGCGTCGGCCGTGTTCCAGTAGCCGGCCGGAGCGGCCCGGTTGTCGAACTCGTCGGACGTGACGATGTCTGTCGGGTCCGACGACGCCGTCGTGCACGGGACCGGCATCGTTCGGTCGAGCGCGTACGTCGGCCACCCGTCATCGCCCCACGTCACGCAGGCCAGTTGCGGCGAACGCCCGAGTGGTCCCTCGTCTTGGAACAGCATCGCGTACCACTGCCCGTCGGCCGCCTGGACGACGCCCCCCTGGGCTGCGCCGTCACCCTTGCGGCCCGCGACCGTCACCGCCTGGCTGAGCACGACCCGGCCCTCCCAGGTTCCGCCCTGCGACTGTGGTGTCAGAGACGTCGACCGCCACAGGACCTCCTTGCGGATCTCGTTCGTCGGCCACTCGATCATGAAGACGAAGTAGTACTCGCCGATCTTGTAGGCGTGCGAGCCTTCGGCATTCAGGCCGCTCGTCTGATCGACGTTCGCGTCGTCCACGAGCCTGGTCGCCGCGCCGTCCCACGCGAAGGTCCCGTCGTCGTTGCGCTTGAGCTTGCGCAGGTCGATCGCGCCGCCGCCGTAGACGAGGTAGGTGTCGTCGCCGTCGAACAGAAGGGACTGGTCGTGGGCGTATCCGTCGAGAACCGACCTCGTCCACGGCCCGTTCTCGATGCTGGGTGTCGAGTAGAGGTAGGTCTTCTCCGTCGTGAGGCTTCCGACGGAGATGTAGTAGGTGCCGTCGTGGTGCTTGATGCTTGCGGCCCAGCTGCCCTGCCCGTAGGCGCTCTTGCCGTTGCGCAGCGCGAGCGCGTCCGTGTCGTCGAGGATGGCGCCGGTGTAGCCGACGATCGACCAGTGGACAAGGTCGGTCGAGCGCATGATCGGCACGTTCGGAGCGAAGTACATGGTCGTGCTGACCATGTAGTACTGCACGCCGTCGTAGATGACGTCCGGGTCAGGCACGTCGGAGAAGACGACCGGGTTCGTGAAGGTGGGCACCACCATGACTCCTCGCGCGGAGCCGCCCTCGCCGTGACGCTCCATCAACGCAGGTCGAGGGACACGGTGACGTAGGAGTGCGCGGGCAGGTCGACCTCGAGCCCGCGCGGGTGCTCGCGGACGCCCGCGTGCGCGGCCGGCGCGACGGCGTCGAGCCGGTCCGGGGTGTTGTGCGCGTCGAGGGCGGGCGCCGTCAGCACGCGCGCGCTGTGCCCGACGACGTCGCGGCCGCGCAGGTCCAGCACCACGGTGCGGTCCGTCTCGACGTCGAGGTTTGACAGCGACACCAGCGCGGCCCCGTCCTTGACCGACGCGGACGCCGACACCAGCGGGAGCTGCGCCCCGTCGACCGTGCGGGCCTCGACGTCGCGCAGGTGCACCGCCAGCGCGGCGGCGTCCTGGTGGCCCGCGTTCATCGCGAACACGTGGTAGGTCGGGGTCAGGACGAGGGCGCCCGAGTCGGGGTCGGTGAGGATCATCGCCTGCAGCACGTTGACCGTCTGGGCGATGTTCGCCATCACGACCCGCTCGGCGTGCCGGTGGAAAGAGTCGAAGTGGATCGCGGCGACCAGGGCGTCACGCAGAGTGTTCTGCTGGTACAAGAAGCCCGGGTTGGTGCCCGGCTCCACGTTCCACCACGTGCCCCACTCGTCCACGACCAGGCCGACCTTGCGGTGCGGGTCGTAGCGGTCCATCACCGTCGAGTGGCGGGCGAGCAGCTCCTCCATCCGGCGGGCACGCCCCATGGTGGTGTACCACTCGGCGGTGCTGAAGCCGGTCGCGGCGCCCTTGTCGCCCCACGTGCCCGACATCGTGTAGTAGTGCAGCGACACCGCCTGGAACGGGCGCGCCGGGGTGGTCGCGTCCGCGGCCAGGTCGTCGAACGAGCGCATCAGCGTCTCGGTCCAGTGCAGGTCCGACTCGTTGGCCCCGGCCGCGATCCGGTACAGCTCGTTGCCGCCCTGGTCGCGCGAGTAGGTCGCGTACTGGCGGGCCAGCGCCGCGAACTGCTCGACCCGCATGTGGCCGCCGCAGCCCCACGCCTCGTTCCCGAGCCCCCAGAACGGCACGCGCCAGGGCTCCTCCCGGCCGTTCGCCCGGCGCAGCGCCGCCATCGGCGAGTCGTCCGCGCGGGTCAGGTACTCGACCCAGTCCGACATCTCCGCCACGGAGCCCGACCCGACGTTGCCCGAGACGTAGGGGTCCGCGCCGAGCAGCTCGCACAGGTCCATGAACTCGTGCGTCCCGAACGCGTTGTCCTCGACGACGTCGCCCCAGTGGGAGTTGACCATCCGCGGCCGCTGGTCCCGCGGGCCGATACCGTCGCGCCAGTGGT
Source organism: Xylanimonas sp. McL0601 (assembly GCF_049852175.1). Lineage (GTDB taxonomy): Bacteria > Actinomycetota > Actinomycetes > Actinomycetales > Cellulomonadaceae > Xylanimonas. Next base: position 328,105 of record NZ_CP187527.1, on the reverse strand, counting down.
AGTCGTCGGCGAAGCAGCCGCCCGGCCAGCGCAGGTTCGGGATCGCGATCGCCCGCAGGGCCTCGACGACGTCGGCGCGGATCCCGCGCACGTTCGCGATCTCCGAGTCCTCCCCCACCCAGAAGCCGCCGTAGATGCAGCGGCCCAGGTGCTCGGCGAAGTGGCCGTACACGTGCCGCGAGATGGTCGGGCCGGGCAGGTCGAGGTCGATCACCGCGGTCGTGCTGGTCGTCATGGCGTTCCTATTCGGTCGGAAGGTTCTGTCGTCGGTGGGCTCAGCGAGGGGAGACCGGGAGCCAGACCCGCATCGGTCCGGGCGCCCGGTTGCCCCAGGTGGAGAACGGGATCGCGATCACGGCGTGCTCGTCGCCGACCTCCGCGGAAGGGTCTGCGCCGTAGAGCTGGTCCGCGGCCCGGATCACCCGGCACCGCACGGCGAGCGTGCCGCCTTCGCGCACCGTGATCGGCGCGTCGGGCACCAGGGCGATGTCGTCGACGTCGATCTCGTGCGCCAGGTCGGCGTGCTCGACGCAGTAGACGATCGGTCCGCGCTCCACGGCTGCAGCCCCTCGCAACGCGTCGACGCGATGATGGGCGGTCGTGAGGCGCGGCGTCAGGTCGAGCTCCAGGACGTAGGTGGCACCGGGCGTCAGCGGGACCCGGGCGTAGCCGTCGTCCTCACGCTCGTGGCTGCCGTCCGGGCCGAGCACGCTGCTGCGCGACGACCACTCCGGGATGCGCACACGCAGCGCGGCGCCGGACGAGACGACCTCGGCGTCGACGTGGATCTCCACGCGGCCGTCCGCCGGGTACGCCGTGACGACCCGCACCGTGCCCGCGCCGAGCTCGGCCGGGAGGTCGATCTCGGCGGCGGCGAGCTGGTGGAGCCAGAGGGCACCGTCGGTGACCGTCGCGACATAGGCACTCAGCTGGGCGACGGTGCGTGCGATGTTCGGAGGGCAGCAGGCGCACGGGTACCAGGAGGCGCGCTCGCGGGGCGCGTTCTCCTCCGAGTGGTGGTCATGGCGCAGCTGGAGCGGGTTGGCGTAGAAGAACCGCGTGCCGCTCGCGTCGACCGCCGCGGCCAGCGCGTTGTGCACCTCGCGCTCGATTGTCGCGGCGTACCGGGCGGCGCCGCCGGCGCCGTCGGCCAGGAGCATCCGCCACGTCCACAGGAGGTCGGCGATCGTGGCGCACGTCTCCGCGTACGCGCGGTCGGACGGGAGCTCGTAGTCGTCGCCGAACGCCTCGTCGCGGTGCCGTGACCCGAAGGCACCGGAGAGGTACATCTTGCGGTCGTGCGCGCTGCTCCACTGCGCGTCCATCGCCCGCCGCAGCGAGGCGTCGCCCGTCTCGACGAAGACGTCGGTCACCCCGGCGTTGAGGTAGAGCTGGCGGACGGCGTGCCCGACGGCGGCCGTCGACTCGCGCACGGGCCGGTGGTCCTGGAAGTAGTGCGCGCCGAGCGAGCCGACGGTCAGCAGGCCGTGGCCGCGCAGGTCGACCATCCGGGAGGCGAGGTCGAGGTACCTGCGCTCTCCCGTCGTGCGGAACAGCTCCACAAGGGCAGACTCGATCTCGGGGTGACCGCAGATGCCGTCGACTCCCTCGGGGCCGAACCGCTCGTCGAGGAGGTCGGCGAACCGGCGTGCCACGTCCAGCAGGTCCGTGCGTCCCGTGGCGCGGGCCAAGGCGATCGCGGCCTGGACCAGGTGCCCGGCGACGTACATCTCGTGCGTCCACTCGAGCTCGGCGAACTTCTTCTCCGGAGCGACCCCCTGGATCCAGGTGTGCACGTAGCCCGAGGGCTCCTGCACGCGGGCGACGAGCGCGACGACGTCGTCGAGCCACGCGTCGAACGTGTGCGTGCCGCTGCGAGCGATCTCCCAGGCGACGGCCTCGATCACCTTGTACAGGTCGGAGTCCGCGAACACGAAGCCGCGATGCTCCGCCGTCGACTCGCCCACGACGCGCCGGAAGTTGTCGAGCACCCCCGAGGCCTCGAGCTGCTTGATGCAGTGCGGGATGGTGGCGGTGCCGTTGCGTTCCTGCCAGGCCCCGAGCGGGCCGCCGACCAGACGGACGGCGGGGACGGGCAGCGGGCGGTGCCGCGTCTCGGCGATCGGCGACGCGGGGAGGGCGCGCTGGGCGGGCGCGGGCACAGGACTGCTCACGGTGTGGTCTCCTCTGACCGGTGGGGTGCGGGGTCGCGCGGCGGGGGCGCGCATCGATGAGCCGGGGCTACGCGCCGCCGCGGGTGGAGCCACGCACGACGAGCCGGACGGGCACGACGGCGTGCTCGGCCGGACCGGTCCAGCCCGACATCTGCCGGTGCAGCAGCCCGACGGCCTTCTCGGCGAGACCCTCGTGGTTGGCGTCGATCGAGGTGAGACCGGGCGGGACGAACCGCACCATGTCGAGGTTGTCGAAGCCCGCGATCTGGACGTCCGCGGGGATGCGCAGCCCGCGGTCCGCCATCGCCGAGATGGCTCCCAGCGCGATGATGTCGGTGACCGCGAAGACCCCGTCGAAGGGCAGACCCGAGTCGATGACGTCGAGCATCGCGTCGCGCGCCGCGGCCGAGCTGTACTCGGAGATCGGCACCACGTACCGCGGGTCCACGCCCAGGCCGGCATCGAGACAGGCGCGCTCCCACCCGAGCCGGCGGTCCGACGACATCGTGTGCCCGGGGTCGAACGTGCAGCCCAGCGCCAGGATGCGCCTGGAGCCGCCCTCGATCATGTGCGCCGTGGCGAGCCGGGCGCCCTCCTCGTTCGCGAGCCGGACGTGGTTGAACCGCTCGGGCGCGTCGCGCTCGCCGAGCAGGACGATGGGCTTCGAGGTGCGAACCCGCTCCAGCCGGTCGATGTCGAGGCCGGCCACGGACAGCAGCACGCCGTCGTACAGGTGGAGGCGCGCGACGCTCAGCGCCTCCATCTCCTGCTCCGGGCTGGCACTCGTGCGCTCGAGGACGAGGTGGCGTCCTTCCGCCTCGATCAGCAGCGCGAGCTTGTCGGAGACCTCGCCGAAGTAGTCGTGGAACGACGGGGCGATGAAAGCGACGGTGTCCGTCCGTCCGGCCCGCAGGTGGCGTGCCGTCAGGTTGACCTCGTAGCCGAGCGCCTCGACGGCCGCCATGACGCGGGCGCGCGTCGGCCCGCCGACCGGGAGACGCTCGTTGAGGACGTTCGACACCGTCATGACCGAGACGCCTGCCTCGCGGGCGACGTCCGCCATCCTCACCATCAACACCCTCCCTTCCACGACATTGTGCCCGCCAAGGGCGTGTTCGCTCACCCGGACGCGGGACCCGCGACGACGCGGGAGCGGGTCCAATATATCGATAAAACGTCCGACGGCAAGGTCCCCGCGACGGCGCCGAGAGGGCGATCTTCGGGCGCGGGCGATGACCCGCCGGCGGTCCCCCGGCGCTACGCCCCGACCACGACGACGGTCTCGCCGGCGCGCAGCGAGACCGTCCGCCGTCCGGTGACGTCAGCCTCTTGCGTCGTCGTCGCGCGCACGGGATGTGGGCTCCCCAGGGTCGGCGCGACGCTCGGCGCGCCGGTGGCGCGGGCGACCAGCACGCCGTCGACGGCCGACACTTAGGTCTTGAGCTCCACGCCCGCACCGTGACTGCTGGACGCTAGCCCCGAGCGCAGGTCGAGGCGCCGCCTATCCCCGAGGGGAGGCCGTCGCTCCGCCGCTCCGGGTCGTACTCCCCCTCGATCAGCCGAGCGGCTGGAACGCCTGCACCCACGTCGACGACTGCAGTGCCCGGGGCCCGCGGCCCCGGCCGCGCGCAGCGCGGTCACGCCTCCGGGGTCGCGTCGGGGGACGCGGGCCGCGAGGCCGCCCGACCAGAGGGTGTCGAAGTTGAGATCAAACCGCTCGGCTCCGACGCGGCCGTGAACGGCGGCGCCCAGAGCGCCGTTCCCGAGCAGGTAGCAGTCGGCGAACCGTGCGGCGGGGGCGTCGTTCTCCAGGGTGTGGCGCATGGTGCTCCTCCCGGTGCGGGACGGCGTCGTCTCAGCGCTTGCGCGGGGGCTTGACGACTCGCGGAAACCTCTCTATTTTATCGCTACAATCCTGTCGGGATGTGGGCGCGAGACCGATCTCGCGCCCACAGTGCATGGAGTGTTCTGGATTGCTTCCAGACACTACGTCCGTGCCACGACTCCCGGCAGGGAAATCGTTTTCCCTCAACGGAGAGAGAATCTGGTGCGTACCCCAAGCAAGAAGTTGTCAACTCTGGTCCTGGCTGCAGCAGTCTCAGTGGGACTCGTCGGATGCAGCTCTCACGGCGCTCCCGAGGAGGCGGCCCCTTCGAAGCCGGTCGTCATCCCCGAGGGTGACCTCGCGGACAAGTCGGGCACGCTGACCCCCAGCAACCCCACCACGCTGTCGGTGTACATCGAGTCGTCGCACCAGGTGCCGGCTGCCGACAACAAGCTGACCAAGCTCCTCAAGGACAAGCTCGGCGTCACCCTGAACTACGAGCTCGTCACCGGGGACAACGCCGACCAGAAGATCGGCGTCATGCTCGCCGGCGGCGACTACCCCGACCTGATGGGCACCGGCGACCTCAAGCACCGGTTCATCGAGGGCGGCGCGTTCACGCGTCTCGACAGCATGCTCAAGACGGGCAAGTACCCGAACGTCGAGGACTACGTCAAGCCGTACATCAAGCAGATGAACTACTCGGGCGACGCGATCGACAAGGGCCTGTACATCCTCCCGGCCTTCAACCGGTTCTACGGTGACGTCACGGGCGGCTCGTACTACGGCCCCGCGTTCTGGATCCAGAAGCGCGTGCTCGCGGACGCCGGCTACCCGGACCTGAGCAACATGACGATCGACAAGTACTTCCAGCTGATCTCCGACTACAAGGCGAAGCACCCGACGACCGACGGCGCCCCGACGGTCGGCTTCGAGGCACCCGCGCCTGTTGGAGCGGAGTGGATCCTGACCAACCCGCCGGCGTTGCTGGCCGGCTCCCCGAACAACGGTGGCGTCATCGTCGACAAGGACAACCACGCGTCGATCTACGCTAACAAGGACGTCGCGAAGAACTGGTACCAGGCCCTCAACACCGAGTACAACAAGGGCCTCGTCGACCCCGAGACCTTCACCCTGACGAACGACCAGTTCTCGGCGAAGCTGGCCAGCGGCACCGTCCTCGGCATGCAGGACCAGGGCTGGCAGTTCGGTAACGCCACCTCGTCGCTGCAGAGCGCCGGCAAGGACCAGTACACCTACGTGCCGCTCATGCCGGTCTACCCCGGTGCCACGCCGTACTACGCCGACCGTGCCGTGATGAACATCAACCAGGGCTTCGGTGTCTCCTCCACGAGCAAGCAGAAGGAGAAGGCGCTCAAGTTCCTCGACATCATGCTCTCCGAGCCGTGGCAGAAGGTGCTCTCCTGGGGCATCGAGGGCCAGGACTACCAGGTCGGCGCCGACGGCAAGTTCACGCGCACGGACCAGCAGCGCACCCAGTCCAAGGACCTCACCTGGCAGTCCAAGAACAAGCTCATGGCGCTCATGGACCAGCTCCCCAAGCACAACGGCCAGTTCTCCGACGGCAACGCCTTCAGCCCGGACGACCAGCCCACCGAGTTCTACGCGACGCTGTCCGCGTACGACAAGGCCTTCATGCAGAAGTACGGCACGAAGACCTGGATGGACTTCGTCAACAAGGCTCCGGAGAACCCCAAGTACTACCCGGCGTGGAACATCACGCTCGATGACGCGGCCACCCAGGCCAACCAGCAGATGACCGACGCCGCCGTGCAGAACCTGCCCAAGATCATCGCGGGCAAGACGTCCGACTTCGACAAGAACTGGAAGGCTTACACCGACATCTTCGGCCAGATCGACGTCAAGAGCTACGAGGACGTCATCAACAAGGGCATCCAGGACCGTCTGAAGAACTGGTAACAGTTCGCGAGCACTCGTGGTGGGGGGCGCGAGCCCCCCACCACGACATGTTCGTGATCACCACCCACTGCTCCCGACGACGAGGTTGGACAGATGACTGACGCCACGGTCGGCACTCTTGTGGCCGCTACCGGGCCGGAGACGGCCCTTCCGCTCGCGACCGGTTCGCGTGCCACGAAGCGCAAGGCCCGGAAGAACACAACGAAGGGCCCCAAGCGCGAGATCACCTGGGACAGGGTCTGGGCGCAGCGAGCCTTGATCGCGATGGCAGTCCCGCTGCTGCTCTACCAAATCCTGTTCAAGTACGTCCCGGCATACGGGTGGGTGATCGCCTTCCAGCACTACCGGCCCGGACGCGGCAGCATCTGGAACCAGCAGTGGGTAGGCCTCGACAACTTCCGCAACCTGTTCACCGGCATCAATGGCCAGCACTTCCGCAATGTCGTCATCAACACGCTGGGGCAGTCGCTGCTCTCCCTGATCGTCGGCACCATCGGGGCCATCGTCCTGGCGCTGCTGCTCAACGAGGTCAGGAACCTGCCGTTCAAGCGCGTGCTGCAGAACATCACCTACATGCCGCACTTCCTCAGCTGGGTGATCGTCGCGAGCCTGGCCTCGGTGGCCCTGTCGCTGCCCAGCTCCGGGGGCTTCATCAACCAGGCGCTGCTGAACCTGCACCTCATCACCCACCCGGTGATGTTCCTGACCCAGCCGAACTACTTCTGGCAGATCGTCGCCGGGACGAACCTGTGGAAGGAGCTGGGCTGGAACACGATCCTGTACCTGACCGCGATCACCGCCATCGACCCGACTCTGTATGAGGCCGCCGAGGTCGACGGCGCCGGCCGCTACCGCAAGATGTTCAGCATCACGCTCCCGAGCATCCGCCCCACGATCGTCGTGCTGCTCATCATCAACAGCGGCTGGATCCTGTCCACGAACTTCGAGCTGCCGTACTTCCTCGGCAACGGCCTGGTGTCCCAGCGGGCCCAGACCATCGACGTCTTCGTGCTGCACTACGGCTACCAGCTGGGCAACTACAGCGTTGCCGTCGTCGCGGGCATCTTCAAGACCATCGTCGCCATCATCCTGGTGGGCTCGGCGAACGCAGCGGCCAAGCGCCTCAACCAAGAGACCCTGGTCTAGGAGGACCTCATGGCAACCATTGCCTCGGAGTCGGCGACCATCGCCTCGGAGTCTCTGTCGCTCCGCACATCACGCGCCCGGTCGCCCCGTAACAAGTGGACAGTCGAACGGATCGTCTTCACGACGCTCAACACGACCTTCCTGGTTCTCCTCGCGGCGCTCATGGTCTACCCGCTGCTAAACACCCTCGCCATCTCGTTCAACAACGGCCAAGACGCTATCCGCGGGGGGATCGGCATCTGGCCTCGCGTGTTCTCACTGCAGAACTACGGCGTCGTGTTCAACATGAGCACGCTCTACCAGGCCTTCTTCATGAGCGTCCTGAAGACGGTCGTGGTCGTGGCGACGAACCTGTTCTTCACCTCGATGCTCGCCTACGCGCTCAGCCGCAACGAGTTCATCTTCCGCCGCTCGATCACCCTGATCTTCGTGGCGACGATGTACTTCGACGCCGGGCTGATCCCCAACTACCTGCTCATCAAGGACCTGGGGTTGCTGAACAACTTCAACGCCTACTGGGTGCCGACGATCATCAGCGCGTTCAACCTGATCCTCCTGCGCACGTACATGAAGTCGATCCCCGACGAAATCATCGAGTCAGCACGGATCGACGGCGCAGGCGAGTTCCGCACGTGGTGGCAGATCGTCATGCCGCTGTGCAAGCCCACGCTGGCCGTGATCGGCCTCTTCGTGGCCGTGGGCAGCTGGAACTCCTGGCTGGACACCCTGCTCTACAACTCGAACGAACAGTGGTTGTCCACCCTGCAGTATGAGCTGCAGAAGCTGCTGTCGAGCTCGATGACCCAGGGAATGAACGGCGCCGGCCAGTCGGGCGGCGCTGCCGCCGCGGCGGCCGGCGCGCAGGGCACCACGCCGATCGCCCTCCGGTCGGCGATCACCATGGTGGCGGCCGTCCCGATCCTGTTCGTCTACCCGTTCCTGCAGAAGCACTTCGTGTCCGGTCTCATGATCGGCTCCGTGAAGGGCTGACGTGTCGGCCCCCCGCTGCTGCGGGGGGCCGATCGTCGTCCGGACCCGGATCTCCGCGCACTGAGAGGCCCCGATCATCTTTCGTTTCAATCCCGACTCGCGACTCTGGCGCATCCTGGAATCGCTCGGTTCCGTCATCGTGATCAACCTGTTCTGGCTCGCGAGCCTCGCCCTGGTCGTGACGGCGGGAGCGGGAACGGTGGTTGCCTACGAGGTCTGCCGCCGGTACGTCCTGGGCAAGGACGCGGGCCTCTGGGCCGTCGCCACGAAGGCCTGGCGGCAGAGCTGGAGGCAGGCGACCCTCATCGGCCTGCTGGCCGTCCCCGTCGCGGCCGCCGGCATCCTCTCCCTCTCCTACCTGCCCACTCTCGGGCTCGCCGAGGTCGTGGTACCGCTCGTCGTCGCCGGACTTTTCCTCGTGCTCCTGGTCTTCTGGTGCCTCCCCCTCGCAGCCCGCTTCACCAACCCCACCTGGCGCCAGGTGCGCAACGGGTTCACCTTGGGGTTGACGACGCCCAGCCTGACGTTCCTGCTCGGGATCGCCCTGGTCGTCGGAGGCGTCGCCGTGTGGAACTTCATGCCCGCGGTGTTCGTGGCACCCGGCCTGATCCTCCTGTGGTGGTGCTACCTGCTCGAGCGGTTCTTCGTCGCCCGGGGGTACGTGCAACCGGAGCCGGAGGAGGCGGAGGTCTGACACCCGGGTGAAAGACACGCCGTGGGCGGTGGTGCTGCCCGGCGCACTGTCGGTGTTCAACCTGCTGGTGATGAAGTCGTCCTTCGAGAACCTCCCGCGGGAGCTCGTTCCTCGACCTCGACCAGAACGACCTCTTCCCGCTGTCGCTGTTCCTGCGCAACCTCATCGCCGGCGCGTCCACCACCACCGCGGAGAGCGCGTCCGCCGCTGGGACCACCTCGGCGGCCATCTCGGCCAACATCCAGGCCGTGGCGGTGATTCTGGCGATCCTGCCGATCCTGTGCATCTACCCGTTCGTGCAGCGGCACTTCATCTCGGGCGTGATGCTCGGCTCGGTCAAAGGCTGACCGCGGCTACCGGGCGGGGGCTTCGACCCCGCCCGGTCGTCGCGTCGTGCGTCGTCGCCGGCGACGACGCGTACTCAACGATGGACTTGGTGGGAGGACTGATGTCACGAAAGAAGCGTGCGCTGGTCGTACGCGGAGGATGGGACGGGCACCAGCCGGTCGAGACGACGGACTCGTTCTTGCCCTTCCTCGGTGAGCACGGCTACGACGTCCGCGTCGAGGACGAGACCAGGGTGTACGCCGACGCCGAATACATGGCGGGCGTCGACGTCGTCGTCCAGACGAACACCATGAACACGATCGCCACAGACGAGCTGTGGGGCCTCATCAACGCCGTCAGGAGCGGCACCGGCATGGCGGGGTGGCACGGTGGGATCGCCGACTCCTACCGCAACAGCTCCGACTATCTCCACCTCGTCGGCGGTCAGTTCGTCACCCATCCGGCCAAGGCGCCGCGCGACGAGCTGCCCGGCGACGGTACCGACTGCTTCGTGCGCTACACGGTCGACATCGTGCCGGACAAGGCCGACCACCCGATCGTCGCCGGCATCTCGGACTTCGAGCTGACCACCGAGCAGTACTGGGTGCTCAGCGACGAGTACAACGACGTCCTGGCGACGACCACGATCGCCGCGCCCGACTACCACCCGTGGCACCGCCCGGTCACCTGTCCCGCGGTGTGGACCCGGCTCTGGGGCCAGGGCCGCGTCTTCGTGTCGACGCCGGGCCACAGCCTCGACGTCGTCGACGACCCGAACGTCCGCACCATCATCGAGAGGGGCATCCTGTGGGCCAGCCGTTGAGGATCGGCATCGTCGGCGTCGGAGCGATCTCCGGCGCGTACCTGACCACGATCGAGCGGCTCGAGGCGCTGCGGCTGGTCGCGGTCGCCGATCTCGACGCGGCGCGGGCGGCGGCGGTCGCGGCGGCGTATGGGGCGCGCGCGCTCACCGTCGCCGAGCTGGTCACCGACCCCGGGGTCGACGTCGTGCTCAACTTGACGGTCCCGGCCGCGCACGCCGAGATCGCCCTCGCGGCCATCGCCGCGGGCAAGGACGTATACGGCGAGAAGCCGCTCGCGGCAACCATGGACGAGGCGCGCGCGATCCTCGACGCCGCGCGCGAGGCGGGCGTGCGCGTGGGGTGCGCCCCGGACACGGTGCTGGGTACCGGCGTGCAGACGGCGCGCAAGGCCGTCGACGACGGGCTCATCGGTACCCCCGTCGCCGCGACCGCGACGATGGTGACGCCTGGGCACGAGCGCTGGCACCCGAACCCGGACTTCTACTACCAGCCCGGAGGCGGGCCCCTGCTGGACATGGGCCCCTACTACGTGACGGCACTGGTCACGCTGCTGGGGCCGGTCGAGTCCGTCGTCGGTGCCGCGAGCCACAGCCGGGCCACGCGCACCATCGGCTCGGGCCCCCGGGCCGGTGAGAGAGTGCCGGTCGACGTCGAGACGCACGTGACGGGCGTGCTGCGGCACGAGTCCGGCGTGCTGTCCACCCTGGTCATGAGCTTCGACACCGTCGCGTCGCGCGCTTCCCGGATCGAGGTCCACGGCCAGAAGGGATCTCTCGTCGTCCCCGACCCCAACGGGTTCGACGGCGCCGTCGAGCTGCACCTCCTCGACGGCGACTGGCAGACCTTGCCCGCGAGCGCCGGCTACCGCGACGGCGCACGTGGGTTCGGGCTGGCCGACCTCGCCGCCACGCCGCCTGCCACGACGGCTCGGGCGAACGGCGCACTCGCCTACCATGTGCTCGACGTCATGACATCGCTGCTCACCGCAGCCGAGAAGGGCACAGCCGTCGCCGTCGCCAGCACGTGCGAGCGGCCGGCAGCCGTCGCGTCGCTGCAGCACATCGAGGGGTAGAGATGACCCGAAGCTTCGTTCCTGAGATGGAGGAACGCCGACATCTCGTGGCGCCGTACCAGACCTACGGTGAGATCCCGGCGGACCGCGAGGCGCGCTGGAAGGCACCGTACGGGCCCCCGGAAGCGTGGGACCTGGAGGTAGTCGACGCCGTCGTCCCCGGTCCGCACGGGAGTGTCCCCGTGCGGGTCTATACGCCGCGCTCGAAGCCGCCGCCCGGTGGGCGCCCCGGCTTGGTGTGGATTCACGGCGGGGCGTTCTCGTTCGGCGATCTCGACATGCCCGAGGCGGACGCGACCGCGCGGGGCATCGCGGGGCGCGCAGACGCCGTCGTCGTCTCGGTGGACTACCGGCTGTGCCCGGTGCCTGCCGAGCTCGGTGGAGGCGGGGATGACCGGCTCGACGAACGAGGCGAGCGCGTGTGCTTTCCGGTGCCGCACGACGACTGCCTGGCCGCGTTCACCACCGTGCGCGACCTCGCCGCCGACCTCCACATCGACCCCGCTCGCCTGGCGATCGGCGGGGCGAGCGCCGGCGGTTGCCTCGCCGCGGGCGTGGCGCTGCGCCTCGGCGACGACGGCCACCCCCCGTGGCAGCTGCTCCTGGTGTACCCGGTGCTCCACCCGACGCTCCCGGAGCTGCCCGCGGAGCTGGCCGAGGCCATCGCGACGGTGCCTCCGGCGCTGCTGTTCCCGCCCGACGCGCGCGAAGCGATCGACCGCACCTACCTCGGCGACGGCCCAGCCACCCCTTACGCCTACGCCGGACTCTCGCAAGACCTGTCCGTGCTCTCGCCCACCTACGTGGAGAACGCCGAGTTCGACGTGCTCCGCGCGAGCGGGGAAGCGTTCGCCCAGCAGTTGCGGGACGCGGGCGTGCACGTCGAGGAGCACCTGCGCAAGGGCGTGCCGCACGGCCACCTCGACGCCATCGGACTGGACGCGGCGGCCGCGACCCTGGACGCCCTGACGAAGAGGTTGACGGGCAGGCCGGCTTGAACGGTCGCGAGGTCAGCGGGCCAACCTGCCTCGGCGACCGGCCCGCAGCCGACGACGTCAGCCGATCACCTCGACGTGGAACTTCCGCCCGGCAAGCTGTCCTGCAAACGGACCCTGCGGGTCGGCGACCGTCAGCGTTCCCGCTGCGTCGTCCCAGGTCAGCGTGGTGATGGCGAGCTCGCCGTCCTCGTACTGGTACCCGTCGCCGGCGTCGTCGTAGAGCTCGAAGGTCGCGTCGCTGCCTCGGTAGACCCGGACGTAGACGTTCTGGGTGTCGAGCTCGTCGGTTGACGGCGCGGGCGCGAAGGTCGGCAGGATCGTGCCGGCCTTGACGTAGACCGGGATCGTCCCAAGGTCGGCCTTCGCGGTGATCGTGGTGCCGCCGTCGACGTGCTCGCCGGTGTGCAGGTCGTACCAGCCGCCGGGGTGAGCGGGCAGGTACACCTCACGGCTCCTCGGCGCATCGAGAGTCACGCCGCCGACACCGAAGTACATCGGTGACGTGACCGGACAGACCATCAGGCTGTCCCCGAAGAGGAACTGGTCGCCGATGGTGCGTGCCGTCTCGTCGTCGGCGAAGTCGAAAGCGAGGAGCCGCATCAGCGTGGCCCCCTGCGACCACACCCGGTAGGCGTGGGTGTAGAGGTATGGCATGAGCGTGTAGCGCAGCCGGTTCGCCGCCAGCAGCGCGTCGTAGAACGGCTCACCCTCCGCACCGAACAGCCAGGGCTCACGCCGGGTGTCGGTCCCGTGGCTGCGGAACACCGGCGAGAAGGCCCCGTACTGGAACCAGCGCACGTACAGCTCGCGGTAGGCCGGGTCCTGGTTGCCGTCCTCGTAGTCGCCGTCCCAGAACCACTCCAAGCCCTTCCGGACGAAGAACGCGCCGATGTCGGTGGTCCAGTACGGCAGGCCGGAGGCGCAGAAGTGCAGGCCGGAGACGATCTGCTTGCGCAGGGTGTCCCAGGTCGCCGAGATATCTCCCGACCACAGGATGGTGCCGTAACGCTGCTGGCCGGTGTAGCCGCTGCGGGTCAGGTTGACCACCCGCTTGCCGCTGCCTTCACCGCGCTGACCCTCGTAGAGGGTCTGCGCGTGGTAGAGGCAATAGGCGTTCATCGCGGCGGTGTCGAAGTGCTTGGCGGCCTCCTGGCAGAACTCGTAGTGCGCCGCGTCAGGCTCGGGCTTGACGAGGCGCGACCACTCGGGAGTGATCGGCTCCGAGTTGTCGCACCACCAGGCGTCGATCCCGGCCGGGAAGAGCTGCTCGCGCACCTGCTGCCAGTACAGCTCGCGAGCCTGCGACTGGAACGCGTCGTAGATCGTCGACCCCGGGACGAGCAAGTCTGCGTCCTTGAACTGCCGGTAGTTCGCCGACTTCTCGTCCATGTTCGGCCACACCGAGATCATCAGCCGCACGTGCTCGTCGTGCAGAGCCTCCACCATCGCCGCGGGGTCAGGGAAGCGATCGGGATCCATCGTCTTCTGACCCCAGAGCCCCTCGCTCCACGTGATCCAGTCGAGCACCAGGCAGTCCAGCCCGAACCCACGGCTGCGGAACCCCTCGGCGACGGCGAGGATCTCGTCCTGCGTCTCGTAGCGCTCCTGCGACTGGAGGTAGCCGTACGCCCACCGGGGCAGCATGACCGCGTCACCGGTCAGCTGCCGGTACCCGGCGACGACACCGTCGAGGCCGCCGCCGTTGATGAAGTAGAGGTCGAGCTCGTCGTCGGCTTCGCAGTGCAGGTATGAGCCGTACTCGGTGTCCGAGAAGATCATCGGCGAGTAGGTGTCGACCAGCAGCCCGTAGCCGAGGTGGGAGACCAGCACCGGGACGGGGCTCTTCAGGTTGGCCTGGTGCAGGAACACTCGGGTGCCACGCAGGTTGAGGACGCCCTCCTCGTGCTGCCCCAGCCCGTAGAGCACCTCGTCGTCCGCCCAGCGCAGGTGGAGACGCGCCCTGTAGAGGGTCTTGTCGGGCACCTTGGTCACGTCGCGGATGACGCGCTTGACGCCGTCCGGGGTGACGATCTCGTCGACCTGTGCCGTGTCTGCGAGCACCCGGAACGACTCGAACGCCTCAAGAGTCTTCGCGTCGTGCTCTCGCTCGCGCAACAGGACGGCGCCGTCCACGTCGAGGTAGGTGAACGAACCGGTGGCCTTGTCGACGTCGACGACGGTGTGGCCGGCCGTGAGGCGCACGACGCCGTCGGCGTCGTCGTAGGTCCACGGCGACCACGTGCCGGCGTGAACCACGCCGGGCTTCACGGCAGCACGCGTGCCGGCGTCCTTGGAGTAGGTGACGCGGACGATCCGATCGGTCTTGGGGGTGAGCCGGTGCACGCCCGCCTCGGAGACCAGGACGAGCGTGTCGCCGTCGCGGCGCACCTCAGTGATGGCACTGCTCGGACGGGGGGCGGGGGTCAACATGTGACCTCGCTCAGGTGCAGGATGAGTGCCTGGATGGGCTGAAGGGTGGGCAGCTGGAGGCCGATCTCGGCAAGGACCCGTCCGGGAGCCACGAACGGCTCCTTCCCGATCCAGCCGGGGGTGCACCAGCCCCCCAGCCGCGCGTTCCCGATCTCGTCACGGACCCGGACGGTGTAGGTGCGGTCCGGATCGAGCCCGGTCAGCCGCAGGCGCGGGGCGAGAGCCTCGTCCGGTCCGCGCACGCTGGTGACCGTCCACAGTGCTTGGGATTTGTCGGCGGCGATGACGCCGCGGGCGTGCAGCGCGGGGTCGAGGTGGTCGGGGTGGACGACCGTGCCGGTGTGCAGCAGGCCGCGCAGCTCCTTGTACAGCGCCGCGTAGGCGGCCACTTGCGCGAGCTCGTCCTCGGTGCACCCCATCAGGTCCCATTCCAGGCCCGCATGCCCTTGGAGGGCGACCGCGGCCCGGTACGACAGCTCGGTGGTGCGGCCCGAGACGTGCGCAGGCGAGGGCCCGATGTGCGAGCCGATCAGCTCGGGGGGCAGGACGAGCTCGGTCCAGCGGTGCGACTCCTGCCGCTCGACCGGGTCGTTGTTGTCACTGCCCCACACCCGGTCGGTGTGCGCAAGGATCCCCAGGTCGGTGCGGGCACCACCCGAGGAGCACGACTCGATCTCCAGGCCTGGGTGCGCGGCCTTGAGCACGTCCATGAGCCGGTAGGCGGCGAGCGTCTGCTCGTGGGTTCCCGGGCGTCCGTCGTGCACCGGCTCGAGCAGGTCACGGTTGTGGTCCCACTTGACGTAGTCCACCCCCACGCGGCCGATGACCTCGGACATCTGCGAGCGCACGTGCTCGAACGCCTCAGGGTTCGCCAGGTCCAGCACGTACTGCTGCCTGTGCGAGAACCCCTCCGCGTCCGGCACCGAGGCCGGGTTGTGCAGCAACCAGTCCGGATGGGCTCGGGCCACCTCTGAGTCGAGGCACACCATCTCGGGCTCGAACCACAGCCCGAACTGCATTCCCAGGCCGTGGACGAGGTCGGCGAGCGGCTCCATCCCGTCCGGGTACATCACCGGGTCGACGACCCAGTCCCCCAGCGAGGAGGTGTCGTCGCGGCGGCCGAGGAACCAGCCGTCGTCGACGACGAACCGTTCCACTCCCACCTGCGCGGCTCGGCGGGCCAGCGCTTCCAGCCGCTTCGGGTCGTGGTCGAAGTACACGGCCTCCCACACGTTTAGCACCAGCGGCCGGGGTGTGCGCGGGTGCTGATCACGCGCGCGCAGCCATGTGTGGAACCGGTCGGAGACCCCGTCGAGACCGGCGTCCGACCACGCGAAGTACACCGTCGGCGTGCGGTACGACTCCCCAGCGGCGAGGTGGATCTCGTGCGGGCGCAGCAGCTCACCAGCACCCAGGAGCGTCACGTGATCGGAGACCCGGTCGCACCGGTGACGCATGTCGGCGCTCCAGCCCAGGTGGACGGCCCACACCTGACCCGACCTGCTGAGCGGTTCGCCCTCGGTCGCGAAGGTGACCCAAGGCTGATCGTGCCCGGCCCGGCCCCGGCGCGTCTCACGCAACCACGCGCCCGGGGGCATCGTCGTCGTCGTGGGCGTCTTCTCCTGGCTCCACCGTCCACCAAAGGACGTGAGGTGATCGGCGGTCTTCGGCACGGGGAGCATTGCCTCGAGGTGAACGACCTCGATCACCCCTTCACCGGTGTTCGTCAGCTCGTGACCCACCTCGACCAGGCCACCCGCTCCGATCGCGAGCCGGGAGCGCAGCAGGAGGCCGTCAGAAACCGCGGTGAGGACGACGGACGCGCCGTCGTCGGAGCGCTCGACGCCGGAGACTCGCCAGCGCGGGAAGACCGGCCGACCGTCACGCGCGACCAGCAGCCCCGGACGTCCTGACCACCCATCGCCTTCCTGGGGCAGCAACGACAACCGCCACGCGGTGTCGAGCGTGCCCGGAGCCGACTGTCGCGACGTGGCGCGCTCCAGGCTGGCGAGGGTGTCCACCGTGAGCGTGCCCAGGTCCGCACCCCAGTGCAGCACCGTGGGCAGACCCGCAACGGGCACCGAGAGGACGACGGAGGAACCGTCCCTGGACAGCGCGACGTATTGCATCTCGGGAGTCAACCCTCCACACCCCCGCCCATGACACCGGCGACGGGCGCGAGGGTGGCGCCCTTCTTGCGGGTGATCCTCATCGTCGAGGTTCCTTTCGTGCTGGAAGTACGTGCGCTCAGTAGGTGGGCTTGGGGGCGACCGAGGCGACGGCCCAGGCGGGCAGGTCGAGGTCGATGTCGAGGACGCCGTCGTCCGAGACGGTCAGGACGGCGCGGTGCAGCCGGTCGGCGACATCGCGCAGCTCGGCGGTCTGCTCGCGTGAGAGGTTGAGCGGCGAGCCCATCTGGTACCACGCCTCTGCGACGTTCCCGTGGTTCCAGTCGAGGATCTCGACGCCGAACTCTGCGCCGGGGGTCAGGCCCTCGATGGTGTGCTGGACGCGACGAGCGGGTCCCATCTCGGCAAGTGCACGCGTGTCTGCGTACGTGCGCTGCGAAGCCAGCCCCGTCTTGCCCATCTCGGACGGGTAGTTGTAGAAGATCGCCGAGAGGTCGCCCGTCGCAGAGGAGCTGGTGATGGCACCGTGCTCCAGCTCGACCAGGAGCCGGTCACCGAGGCGGTTGAGCATCGCCATCGCGTGGAACGCCGGCTTGTGCAGGCCCTGCTCGTTGACGAAGCCGAACCCTCCGTGGAACGGGCCGATGCCGGCGCCGCCCTCTTCGAACACGTCGGTGAAGGTCCAGTACGAGATCGACTCCGCGAGCGGCGAGCCCTTGATGAAAGCGCGCACGATGTACGACGCCGGGAAGAGCGTGTCGTGGATCGCGTCCCGGCTGGACGGCGACGTCGACCACTCGGTGATGTGCAGCTCGGCGTCCGGGTACGGGCTGTTCTCGATGACCTTGCGCATGCTCTGCAGGTCGAGGTACGTGGCGTCCCGCTGGCGCGTGATCGCACTCACCTTGCCGAGGGAGTCGGCTGCGTAGTCCGTCGGGTACAGGTGCGTCGACAGGAAGTCGACCGGCAGCCCGCGCTGCGCGCAGTACTCGATGAACTCGTGGATCCAGACCGGCTGCCAGTCCAGGTCGTCGGGGTCGGCGGCGACCGCCGTCTCGACCTCGAGCGACGGGTCGTGCCGCTCCCCCGCGTAGCGCGCGTCGGGGACGAAGACGCTCGTCGACGGCCCACCGACCTTCAGCTGCGGGTCGATCGCCTTGATCGCCTTGGCCGTCGCCTCGTACAGCTCGAAGTACTGGGTGCGGGTGCCGGTCCAGAAGTTCGGTACGAGGTTCGGCTCGTTCCAGACCTCGAACGGCCACCGGCGGACCTCGTCGATCCCGTAACGGTCGATCCAGTGCTGGACGGTCGTGGTGACGAGCTCGACCCAAAGCCCCATGTCCTTGGGCGGGCTGCAGTGCGCCTTCCACCAGAACAACGTCTCGGTCTGGGTTGCCAGCTGGCGCGGCATGAAGCCGAGCTCGACGAACGGGCGGGCCCCGGCGTCGAGGATCGCGTCGAACACCTTGTCGACATAGGAGAAGGTGTAGACCGGCTCAGGCAGCGGCTCCGCGGGACCGAACCCGCCACCGTTCTCCGTCCGGTACACGAACATGTCGTCATGGAACAAGCCATGGAAGCGGACATAGCGCGCCCCCAGGACGTCGACGGCCTCACGGAAGTGCGCCTGCCAGTCCGAGCGCAGCGCCTCGTTCGCTCGGCCCGCGCCGACGCACTCGTTCCAGACGTGTCGCAGCGCAACGCCAGCCGGCTTCTGTCCGTCGATCAGCAGGGACGACGGCAACGCCTCATGAGGCATGGAGAACTCCTTTGGTCCCACTAGCAGTACGATCCGATCATTGACCGAAAACTTTTCGTTCCCGGTGTATCGCTCGCTCAGGGTAGCGAATGAGCGTCACCCCGCAAAGTTGCTTGCCACGCCGCGCTACGGTCGGCGCATACTTCAGACCAGGACTCGAAAATGTTTCGGCAGGGAGGATGGAGTGTGCGAGGACGGGCTCACGCTCAGCGCCTGCTCGACGTGTAGATCTCGGTGATCACCCGCTCCATCGGGAGCTCCCGGATGGAGATGTCCTTGATCTCCAGGCGCCGCGACAGGGTAGCGAACAGCTCGGCAGGGCCCATGAGCGAGATGTCGATCTCGATCGTCATCTCGCGGTCCGACCGCCGCCCGACGACGCACAGCCCCTCGAGGTCCGCCTCGCTCGCCGGCCGGGCCAGGGTCAGTTCGACGATCTTCGTCTCCCCGAGGCTGCGTCTGAGGTCCGGCAGCGACCCGTCGAAGACCTTCGTGGCGCCGCCGATGATCACGACGTGCTCGGCCAGCCGCTCGACGTCCTCCAGGTCGTGGGTCGTCAGCAGGAAGGTCGTCCCCCGTTCCTGCATCCCCCGGACGAAGTCCCGGATGGCCGCCTTGGCGATGGTGTCGAGGCCGATCGTCGGCTCGTCGAGGAACACGACCCTGGGCCTGTGCAGCATGGCCATGATGAACTCGCACTTCATGCGTTCACCCAGCGAGAGGACACGCGCCGGCACCTCGATCTTGTCCGCGACGTCGAGAAGTGACACCAGCTCGTCGAGCGTCTCGCGGTACTGCCCGGCGGGAACCCCGTAGATCGCCTTGTTCATGAGAAAGCTGTCGACCGGCGGGATGTCCCAGATCAGCTGCGACTTCTGGCCGAACACCGCGCCGATCTCCTGGACGTAGCGTCTGCGGTCGCGGAATGGTTCGTATCCCAGCACCCTGACCGTCCCTGACGTCGGGAGCAGGGCGCCACACAGCATCTTGATCGTCGTCGACTTGCCCGCCCCGTTCGGGCCGAGGACGCCGCAGATCTCACCGGCCTCGATCGTGAAGCTCACGTCGTCGACCGCCGTCACCGTGGTGGGCTCACGGCGGAACAGGCCCTTGCCCCGCTTGTGCGTCAGATACGTCTTCGAGACGTTCTCGACCTCGATCGCAGTTCCCATGAAGTGCTACCCGCCCACGCCTTGATAGTGACGAATCTGGTGGTGATAGAGCCACACGCCGAAGCCCAGGAATGTCGCGCACGCCGCGGCCGCCGGCCACAAGCCTGCGACGCTCCGCCCGAGCAGTGCCGAGGCCGGATAGAAGCCCACCATGCCGACGGGGACGACGAACGTGACGATGGCCTGCACCGCTCCCGGGAAGACCGGCAGCGGATAGTGCCCGAAGATCCGCACGCTGTCGGCGATCTCGGGCAGGCGGGAGTTCCCCACCCACCGGAAGGACGTGGCCGCCATGACGAGAGCAATGCCGGCCATGACGCACAACCCGGCGAGGAACAGCCCGAGGAAGGTCAGCACGTCGGTCGCGGAGACCGCGTGGATTGATCGGGAGGCGGACCAGGCCATCAGTACGGCGCCCCCCAGGGCGACGCCCGCGCTCTCCGGCTGGACCGTGGTCAGGATGATGAAAGGCAGGGGACGGACGGGCTTGAGCAGGACGACCTCGAGCGTGCCCTCGCGGACCCGGTCCATCGTCACCCCGACCACCCTGCCGAGCGCCAGCCCCGACAGGCCGGCGGACAGGGTGAACACGGACTGGATCAGCAGCACCTCGTCGGCAGTCCAGCCGGGGAACCCGGCGCCCGACCCGTAGATCAGCACCGTGACCAACGGGAAGGCGAGGTTCCCGACGAGCGTGATCAGACTCGACATCAGGAAGCTCGCCCGATACGTGGTGGCCTGCCGCGCTGCGATGCGGAGGCAGACGCGATAGGCGCTGGCGTAACGCCGCGCGGCGACCGTCTCCATCAGTTGTTCGCATCCGTGAACCGCCGGGTCGCCGCCCGGTACAGCATCTCGCTGAGCAGGAACATCACCGCGACGGCGGCCGCCTGGCAGCCGACGACCTGCGGGATGGACAGCTCGATGCTCCCGAGGCTGTAGGCGCCCGTGAACACCATCGCCGGCACGTACACCATGTACTGGAACGGCAGGAAGAACTGCAGCACCTGCAGCCAGTGGGGGAAGAACACCAACGGGATCAGGGCTCCGGACAAGAAGCCGCTCAGGACACTGATCGCCGCGCGCAGGCCGCCGGAGTCGACGAGCCAGAACGACACCAGCCCCAGGCAGTAGCGCACGTAGAAGCCCATGAGGAAGGCCAGCGCCACCGTCACCAGGAGCCACCCGACGCTGGCCGGTCGCATGTCCACGCGGAAGAGCAGCACAAAAATGAGGAGGCACGGCAAGAACTCGAACACGAACCCCAGCGCCCGATGCCCGACCTTCTGGGAGAGGGCGAAGAAGCGATGGTGCAGCGGCCGCAGGGCGAACGTCAGATACCGCCCGGTGCGGACCAGCATCGACAGGTTCCAGTCGGCGAAGTCCATCGTCAAGTAGCCGATGAGCGTCGCGGCACCGAAGTACCGGATCATCTGCGTCAGCTCGAGGCCGTGCAGCGTGTCCGTGCCGCCGTACACCGCGGTCCAGACGAAGTACTGGACGACGAAGTAGACGGGCCCGACGAAGACCGACACCAACGAGTGCGTGCGGTAGGCCGCCCATTCCTTGTACGTCACTACCGAGACGGCCCGCATGACGTCCCACTGGCGCGTCAACGGCAGAGCCGTCACGTCAGCCCGGACCAGATCACGTTCTGCGTGCCGTACAACGCGTCCGGGAAGAACTGCCCACGCTCCGTGAACGGGACGAAGACCGAGGAGACGATCTCCTCTGTCGGGTCCACGATCAGCTGCACATACCCCGCGCCCTCGTGGCAGTACGTGCTGTCCGAGTACGTGAACTCCACCCGGTCCGCCTTGTCCCACCCGATGCCGTAGCGGCGTGGTTGCCCGCCCGCGTCCCAGCAGTAGCTCGGTAGCGCGGCCGCCGGCGTCGTCATCTTCTCCACGGCCTTGCGGCCGAGGATCCGGGCCCCGTCCAGCTCGCCGCCGTTGAGGAACGCGTTGCCGAACCGGTTGAGGTCATAGGGCGTGGAGCTCATGCCCCCGCCGGTGCCGGGGATGCCGCGGAACAAGTCCTCGCCGCGCAGGGCCTTCTCGATCCGGCCGGCGAACCACGGCGTGACCATGTACCGGTCCAGCCTGTCCGGCGGCGGCGTGAAGAACGTGTCGGCCAGGCCCAAGGGCGCGGCGATCCGGTCCTCGATGACGGTGTGCGCCGAGCTGCCGGTGACCTTCTCGATCACCCAGCCGAGCACGACGAAGCCGAAGGTGGAGTAGAGCCACTGCCGGTCCGGCTCGTCGCGCACGCCAAGGGCGAGCGCCGCGGCGATCGGGTCGAACGGCTCCCCGGACGCGGGGTCGTGCAGCGTAAAGCCGCCCTCCAACGCTCCCCAGTACGTCATGTCGTATTTGTTGGGCAGGCACCCGTAGTCCGGGTGCATCCCGGAGCTGTGCGTCAGCAGATGGAACACGGTGATCTTGTCGAAAGGCGGCGTGCCGAACTGCGGCAGGATCTCGCCGACGGCCTGGTTCAGCCGGACCAGCCCGTCCTCGACCAGCTGCATGATCGCCGTCGCGGTGAACACCTTCGTCATCGACGCGACGAACTGGATGTCGTTGGGCCGCATCGGTGTCGCGTCGTCCAGGTAGGAACGCGGTCCCACCGCGCCGTGCAGGAACACCTGCCCTCGCCGGGAGATGCAGTACGAGGCGCCCTGGATCTTCTTCTCGTCCATGAGGCGCTCGAAGTGCCGGGACAACGCATCGACGCGACTCTCGTCGAAACCGACGTCGGTGGGTGAACACTCGACCTTGCCTGCCGTGTGCTGCAACCCCGGCTCCTCCCTTGGAGTCGTGCGTTCCAGGCGTTGCGGCGCGCGCTCAGTACGCCGGTTCACGGCACACCCCGTTGGTGCCGCAGTCGCCGGGCGCGAGCGTAGCGTGGCGACGAAGTTTCTGGAACGGGTATTTCGCGAAGAAGGTCTCGACTCATGACACGCGCTCGCGGAAGGTCCCACCGTGCCACCGGACCTCACCCCAGCCCGACGACCGCATCGTCGTCGAAGCGGTACAGGTGCCCCGCGATCGCCGTCGGGACGCGGCCGCCGACGGTCGCCCGCCACTCCCGCGCACCGCTCGCGAGGTCGATCGCGGTCCACCGGCGGTCGGTGCCGCCGTCGGGGCTCCGGCCGAAATCGTTGAGGGCCTCGACGAGCACCGCCCGGCGCCCGTCGGTGTACACGGCGACGATCCCGTCCAGGCCGAGCGGGCCTCCCGACCAGGTGTTCGCGGGGTCCCAGGGCACGGTCCGCCACAGCCTGGCACCGGTGCCGGGGTCGCGGGCGGTGATGTCGGTGCCCGTCGACGTAACGAGCGTCCGCGCGCTGCGCACCAGCAGCTCCATCGCCGAGCCGGGGTCGGTCCACCGTTGCGTGGCGTCGAACGCGTCGTACACGGATGTCCCCTCGGTGCCGGTTGTGATCAGCAGGTCGTCGTGCGAGCCGTCCGTCGCAAGCGGGGACAGGACGGTCCCGGCGACCTCGCCCAAACCCTGGCCGCCCGGACGGAACAGATGGACCACGGGGTCGACGCCCTCCTGCTGTTCCCACGTCGTGGTCACCCCGCCGTCGGCGGCGATCGTCACCGAGCCCTTGCCGGGCGTGGGGTCCTCGACGACGTACGCCCCATCCCCGAGCGAGCGGACCGGGGAGCCGAAGCCCTGCAAGGCGGGCTCCACCGCCAGGTGCGTGCTCAGCACCGCCCCCGTGGCGAGGTCGAGCGCCACGTCGATGCCGCAGGTGGAGTACCACGCGGTCCGGCCGCTGCGGTCGTACCGCGATCCGAGGCTGGCCGCGACGACGGCGGGCAGAGTGTCGTCAAGGGCCGCGAGGCACGGGCTGCTCCCGAGCGGCGTTCTTTCCGGGACCGTGGAGCCCGGCACCGTCGTGGTCCACAGCGCCGCACCCGTCACGGCGTCCTCGAGCCGGATGCGCCGGTCGTGCACGACGAGCGGGGCGTCGAGGACCGGCGAGATGGCTCCGTCGGGCGACGGCGACGCGGCACCGTCCCGGACCGCGGGCACCTCGTCCGGCCCGCCGACGACGTCGACCCGCACCAGCGTCCCGCCCTGTCCCACCGCGAGGAACGCCGCCGCCGCCCGGTCCGCGATCTCGCGCTTCGCAAGGATCCGCCCGCCGGGACCGACGACTACCACGCCGTTCTGCTGCTCGCCGGTGAGGCAGGCCAGCTTGTCGACGACGTCGACGCTCGGACGGTCGAACGTCAGGATGGGGCCGTAGAGGAAGTGGCGGGGGCGGGAGCCGCAGTCCACCACCCCGGGCAGGCGCACGCTCCAGCGGACCCGGCCCGAGCGTGGATCGATGCCGTGAAGCGTGGTGCCGTTGGACGGGTCGCCCCGGCTGTCGACCACGAGCAGCCCGTCCAGCACGGCGACCGGCGTCGGCTCGGCGACGGCGGTGGACCAGCGCTCCATCGGCGGTCGGTCCAGGCCAACGACGCCGCCCGGCGCCGACGCGAGACGCTCCAGCAGGTAGTAGTCAGCGGCGCTCCGGTACGACGCCGTCGCTGCCGCCCCGGAGGCGACCGCCACGGCGAGAGCCGCGAACACGGCGACCGCCCGGCGGCGTCGGCGGGTCGCGGTGCGGTCAGCGCCCCCGGGCGGACCGAACCTGCGGCCGCCGTGGCCGGCCTCGTCGGGGCCGGGCGCCGGCGGCCATCCCGGCAGCACCGCCTCGGGCCCCGCCGAAGGCGCGGCGAAACGCCCCGCGCCGGACGCGTCCTCGTCGTCCGGCAGGAGGTCGAACTCGACGTTCTTACCGGGGTCACGGCGTCGGGCCACTCGCGCAACGTAGCGCCTCAGGCGCCCGCCTGCCGGTGAAGTAGACCATCTCCTCCGTGCGGCGGTCATGGGGGTCGGCCCGCGAACTCGTACCCCGGCACAGACGGACGTGCGCCGGGCGCGGGCAGGCGGGAGGGAATCAACCATGTGGGACCGGAGCCGTCCCGTGTTCACCGGCGTAGACGGCCTCCACGAAGGCCGCGCCATTGGCCGGGGTATAGCCGTCTTCCAGCTTCCACAGAGCTCGGCTGAACCGGGAGCGCGCTTCGGGACAATGATCCCAACGAGCGGTGCGGTGAACACGAAGTAGTGGTCGTCGGACTCGGTGACCCGGTCGGTGCCGTCCTACGTGACCGAGGTCGCCGTGGGGAGGTCCGTACGCAGCGGACCTCCGCGAGCTCGACCAGATCGGTTCGTAGCGGCTCTGAGACGTGGATTGCGTTATTCGCGCAACATCAGCGCGATGGCGGAACTGGACCCTGATGATTCCGTTTGGCGGCTCATCGTAAGGGACCCATCCTTTCGAGTGAGCGTGACTGTTGATCTTGACGTCAGCGATACGTGGCTGGCAGCGATGTTCGCGAAGCTTGAGGCAGTCCGCGAGCTCGTCCGCACCGCATGACGGACGCGAGCTCGTTTGTCTGCGTAGTCCAAGATGTCACTCCGCATCGGTAGTCGACACGACATCGCTTGACCGGCGGGTCACGTGCATGTGCCAGTTGGTGAGCCAGGTCCGCCCCTCGTTCACGGAGAACGCCTGCTCCCAGTGGGCGGTGGTCTCAGTGATCTGCGACCAGACGAAGCGGACCTTCACCTTGCGGCCGCCGTGCTCGTCGTCGCCGTGGAAGACGCCTGTGCCATCCGGCTGGAAGCGGCCGGTCACTGGCGGGAAGAGCGTGCCGGTGCGCTTGCTCGCCCAGTACAGGGACCACGCGTCGGCGGCCGGGTCGTACAGCCGCAGTGTCAGTCCGGCGAAGCCCCTCGTCGGGAACTCGATCTCGTCGAAGCTGGCCCTACCGTCGAAGTGCGTGGAGGCGCGGGTGACACCGGGGAACGTCTCCCAGCGGTCGTCGCCTTCGGCGGGGTCGAGGAAATCTTTGCGCCAACGGTTGACGACGTCGTAGGTACCGGTCAAGAAGTCGAAGCCAGTGCTGTTGTCCATGCGCAGGAGGCTAGAACCGCTCCCCTGACACCAACCGTCAGTGGATCAGGATAGGTTTCCCCGACGTGCGCGCCAGCCGACTCGTCACCCTTCTCCTGCTGTTGCAGAACCGTGGCCGGATGACCGCTGCAGAGCTGGCGGCGGAGCTGGAGGTGTCTGTCCGCACGATCTACCGCGACGTGGAATCGCTCGCTGCGGCGGGTATCCCGGTCTACGGGGAGCCGGGCCATGACGGTGGCTATGCGCTCGTCGACGGCTACCGCACTCGTCTGACCGGGCTCACCGCCCAGGAGGCGGAGGCGTTGTTCCTGGCCGGGCTGCCAGGGCCCGCGGCCGAGCTAGGGCTCGGCTCGGTGCTGACGGCGGCCGAGCTCAAGCTCGAGGCCGCTTTGCCGGACGAGCTGCGACGGCAGGCCCGCCGCATCCGCGAGCGGTTCCACCTCGACGCACCCGGCTGGTACCAGGAAGCGGACGACGTCCCGCACCTACCGGCGGTTGCGGCGGCGGTGTGGCAACAGCGGGCACTCCAGGTGCGCTACCGGGGCTGGTATGCCCCGGAGCCAGTGGAGCGGCGGCTCGAACCCTACGGGATCGTGCTCAAGGCAGGCCGGTGGTACGCGGTCGCGCACGCAGGCGGTGACTCCCCCCGTATTTACCGGATCAGCCAGATCCTGGATCTCCACGCGCTCGACGACGAGTTCGCGGTGCCCTCGGACTTCGACCTGACCACGTACTGGCAATCCCACACCGAACAGCTCCAGGGCCGGCTCTGGCGGGGACGTGCGCAGATCCTGATCTCCCCGGCCGGAGTCGACCGGCTGCGGGAATTCGGGGCGCAGACGGTCATCGACGCCGTCGAGGCGGGCGAGGATGAGCACCCCGGCGGCTGGCGCCGCGCATCGATACCGATCGAGACCCTGACCCACGCGGAGGGCGAACTGCTGAGGCTGGGCGCACATGTGAAGGTCGTCGGCCCGCCCGAGCTGCGGGAGCGGATCTCGGCAACGGCGCGGGCACTTGCAGCGTTCTACCGCTGAAGGCGGTGGGCTGACACGCGGTCGCCCGTCCAGCCCCACGTGCGCGCGGGTTGCTCAAGCGCCCAGCCGCGTGTCACCAACGTCCCAGGACAGCGCACCCGGCCTGG